>VGBH01000004.1 GCA_016870575.1 Actinomycetota bacterium | reverse complement strand
TGAAAGCAAATTGAAAGCAAGTAAGGGTGCTTTTTTAGTAACTAAAGGACACCCTTGACCCTCCGTAGTCCTTTTTCTCCCCGAATAGGACAAGAGGAACACTAGTTATCTTTTTAGAAACTAAAGAAAGAGAAAAAGCGCGACTTTTGCGGGTGTGCGCGTGATATTAAAGACGGGGTAATTGCTAACTAGCAAGCACCCAGAATTACCTAGCCCCTGGGAGTAAACCGGGGCCGTCATCGCCTGAATAAGCCGAGTTTCTCGTATGATTTTCTTAATGATTATTCTTTCTGCAATTTTTTTTTAGGTTCTGTATCCGGCTTACAGGGCGACTCGAAGAAAATCAGTCGGAGCGGACAGTAGAGCCGTGCATACAGCGACATTCGTCTGCCTCGCTAATTCACGAAAACACAGTGGCCGTTGTCTTGCGGGCAAAGCTCTCTACAACGGGACTTATTCAAAATGGATCAGACCAGTTACGGAACATCCGTCTGAAGAACTCCAAGCTAATGAACATTGCCTTCAAACAGGACAAGATGCGGCGATTCTTGATCTCCTAGAAATCAAACTTCTTGAACCTAGAGGAACCCTGCATCAACAGGAAAATTGGTTAATGGATGTATCAGTTCCTCTGAAAAAGAAAGGTACAAACTTGAGATTATCTAACAGGGCGATGCTGCTATCCCTGATTTTTGGGCTTCTAATTTTCATTGCTGGGCCAGCAGCATCTCATCCAAATCTTAACCACTACATAGATACTTCGACCACAATTGAGTTTAAAAGTGATGGCATAAAAATCTACTACAGCTCAGTCTTAAGTGAGTTAAACTCTTTTCCAGAAATTGCTATGGCAGATTTGGATAATAATCTCAGTTTAGATGCTTTTGAGAGTAATACTTACAGCAGCAATAAGTGCAAAGAATTTGAAAAAGCTATTTCAATAAAGGCAAGTGGTTTTGATCTTGAATTTAACCTAATTAAGTCAAAGGCCAGAATTGATTTATCGACATCACAACTTGGAATACTTTGGATTGACTGTGAATTCCTCAGTGACACCATACTTTATGGTGTTAACAGCATCGAATGGCAAGATCTAAACTTTGATATACCTGGGCATCGTGAATTGATGGTTCGACCTTCTAAAAACATAACCACAGACAGCGATTATCCTCTCAACTCTCCTACCAAAACTCTCACTGATTACTCCACCTTGCCTGAGTTTCTAAGAGACACCGAAGCTAGTTTCCTAGTCTTCTATCCAGAAGAATCCGAAGTTGAGATCAAACCCAAACCAGAAGCAACCCAGGACGCAAATGATGAACTAGAGCCAGAACCCATAGTTGAGATCAAACCCAAACCAGAAGCAACCCAGGACGCAAATGATGAACTAGAGCCAGAACCCATAGAAACCCAACCTCCTCGAGTTATTGGCGAAGACCCGATACCTAATCCAACACAACTGCAATCCGCTGGTTCTAGCCAAAGTTTGGATCAAAGGTTGGTTTCGAGTTGGAGTACCAAACTGTTTCGTGTTAGCGAACTAAACTTTTCAATTGCCTCACTCGGATTCTTGCTGGCCATATTTCTAGGGGCACTTCACTCGTTTGCTCCAGGGCATGGCAAATCTATGATGTTGGCACTCTCAGTAGATAAAGCATTAAAGCGAGCACAGTTGTTTAGGTTGGCCTTTAATATAGGGGCATCCCACACTGTCGGTGTTTTAACTCTGGGTGCAGTGATCTATTTTGGTTTCTCTCAGTCATCTGATTTGATTATCTCTGTTTTAGCAATAGTGCTTGGCATATTTCTCATTGGTCTTGGCGCTTACATTCTTCGAAGCAGAGTGCATGAACTAAAACACCACAAGCATTCTCATGTGCACAGTCACGATCATGGGCATGACCATCACCATCATTTTGGGTTTAGCAATACTCGCCTGCGGGTCTTTGGGTTATTGGGCGGAATGTTGCCTACTCCATCAGCGCTAGCCATCTTGGTGGGCTCCGCAGCCCTTGGCAATATCTGGTACGGAGTATTACTAGTTGTTGGGTATGGAATTGGCATGGCTGGAGTATTAATGACCACTGGCTATGCAGTTCAACGCATTTTCTTGAGTATCGAAAATCAAAGATCTAGATCCAAACTTCTGCTAAAGCTAGCTAACTATTTCCCAATCGGAGCTGCCATAATTCAAATTTTTGCAGGTTTATTCCTATTGATTACCTCAATTAGATTACTGCCATAAACACTGTGGTCAAACCGATAAAAATCAACACCCCCGCTGGCACCTTAGAATCAGCGCGCCAAGCCCTCCAACTAAATCTCGTTACAAGAGATATTTACCTAGAAACTTACTGAACAATCTAACATCAAATTTTGAGTCAAACTCGAATTTAACTTTACCCAAACCACTGAACCATAACTCTAATTCAGCATCAATTGTTCAAAAAGAAGGCAAAGAAGCTAGGACTTAGATCTGAGTCTTTGCATTCGATTCGTCACCTCCACGCTACCGAACTCCTAAATTCTGGTGCAGGTGTTCATCTTGTGAAAGATCGCCTCGGTCACTCGGACATTTCTACGACTCTACGGATTTATGCTCACATTCGACCTGAGCAAAAGCAAGAAGTCGCGGATCTATTTGCCAGGGCTATCGAAAACGGTTGAAAGCAAAATGAAAGCAAAATGAAAGCAAAAGAACGAAGTTCTAGGATTAGGAGATTTAAAATAGCTAAAACCACGCTCAGATTGGCGCGCCCGAAGGGATTCGAACCCCTAACCTTCTGATCCGTAGTCAGATGCTCTATCCGTTGAGCTACGGGCGCTAATTCGGCGCAGTGTAGACCTGCGATGAAACGCAGATATCACTACAACGTACCGCGGAGACGGTGGGATTTGAACCCACGTGGGGATTTTGGTCCCCTCCCACTTAGCAGGCGGGCGCCATGGACCGGGCTAGGCGACGTCTCCTTGCGCGGAGGGCGTGGGATTTGAACCCACGAGGCCGGGGTCGCCGACCTGGCGGTTTTCAAGACCGCTGCACTAGTCCACTATGCGAGCCCTCCATGTCTGCGATAGAGAACTAGCGCGGACAGGGGGCAATAATGCCAAACACTAAATTGAGACCACACTTCAGTCGGGGTTAAGCAAAAATAGGTAAGTAATAGACTGAAAAATCTAGATTCTTATTCAATACCAACACTTAACATGACTGCTTCAGGTCGGCATGCGAATCTAACTGGAGTAAATGGGTTCGTTCCCAATCCAGCAGAAATGTTTATTGCGCTGGTGTTACCTGTATTTGAAATATGTGGATGTAATCCTCGAGCACGCTTACGATCTAAATCACAGTTAGTTACCAGCGCCCCAAATCCGGGGACTCTTAGTTGTCCGCCATGGGTATGACCTGCCAAAATCAATTCAGCGCCGAGATCGGTAAATTTATCTAACACTCGTTGATAAGGTGCGTGCACAATTGCTAATCGAAAATCGACATTCTTAAATTGGTCATTAATATTACTGAAATCATCTCGTTGAAGGTGTGGATCATCAACGCCTTTAATCTGAATCTTTTTTCCATCCAGTTCAATAATAGTTTCAGAATTATTTAGATGTTGCCAGCCTCTTGATTCAAGCAAACTTACTAAATTATGCCAAGGTAGCTCTGCACCATATGCGCGCTCACCAGAATCCGCCCTTAAATACTTAACTGGGTTTTTTAACACTGGAGCGTAATAATCATTACTACCAAGGACAAAAACACCGGGACGATCTAAGAGCGGCTCAAGAGCATCAAGTAGTGGATCGAGTGCTTGGGCATCTGCAATTAAATCTCCAGTAAGAACAACTAGGTCTGGATCTTCTACCTCTAACTTACGCAACCAATTTTGCAAGCCTTTTGTTTTATTAGTTAAATGCAAATCACTTAAATGCAGTATTCGAATTAGCTTTTGATTGGGTCGAGCAATTACTTCGCGCCTAATAGTGAAATAGCTGGGTTCAATAAAATATGCCCAGGTAGCCGCCAGCACAGAAGTGACAACAGTGATTCGGCCGATTGTGCGGGTCATTCCCATGGATTTATCTTGGCACGGCATTATTAACCTATGAAACAGCGCCTCCAGAACGACCTGACAACGGCCATAAAAGCACGAGATGAACTTCGATCTGCCACTATTCGCTTAGCACTTGCTGCGATTAAAACTGAAGAGGTTGCAGGCAAAGAAGCTCGAGAACTATCTGAAGCTGAGATTATTCAAGTCCTATCTCGCGAGGCTAAAAAGCGAAAAGAAGCAGCTGAGGTTTATCGCGGTGCTGGTGCAGAAGATCGTGCGAAAGCAGAAGAAGCGGAGCTTGCAGTTTTGAGTGAATATTTGCCGCAAGCGCTTTCGGCTGCTGAGTTAGAACAGATTGTTAAATCAGCAGTTGCTGAAGTTGTTGCGACTGGTCTGGTTGGGATGAAAGCAATGGGAGCAGTAATGAAAATTGTGCAACCACAAACACTTGGCCGTGCGGATGGCGCTGAAGTTGCATCCTTAGTTAAAAAACTGCTTAGTTAGTCAAGTCCCTCTGGTATCTCATCTTCTACATTGGGAGCAGGCTCAATTACAGTTGATTCACCTGGAAACAACAACACTTCTAGTGGGTCATACCAAGTTTCTAAATTAAAACTGCGCTTTGGTTTTCCTTGGTGTGCAGTTAACATTGCAGTTTTCCAAATCGGACCTGCCATAGTTGATCCATAAACTTGACGATAATACTTGCCATTAATCGTAATATCTTGAAGTGGATACTTAAATCCACCTCGAGGATCACCCACCCAAACAGCAGCAGCAACATCTGGGGTGTAACCAACAAACCAAACCGAACTATTTTCATTAGTAGTTCCAGTTTTTCCAGCAGCAGGACGCCCTAAGCTCATTCGAGCTCCAGTCCTACCATCAATTCCACCATCAACAACTCGAGTCAACATATCTGTTACTCCATCTGCAACTTGCGGTTCCATTGCTTTACTGCACCTTGTTGCTGGCACGCTAACAATCTGACCCGTGCGATCAGTTATTTTTGCAATTGCAGTTGGCGGACAATAAATTCCTTTATTAGCAAACACACCATAACTTGATGCCATTGTTAATGGGGTTACATTAATTACACCGAGGGTCAGTGATGACACCCGTTCAACTGGTCCACCACTTCCAGTTCTAACTCCCATTGCTTCTGCAATATCACCAATTGCACAGGGAGTTACCATCTGTGATAACTGAACAAAATAAGTATTGACTGAATAGGCAGTTGCTTGAGCCATCGTAAATCTGCCACTTCGAGTTGAATTACGAACTGTGTAAGGCTCTAACGGCTCTCCTGATAAACAGTCAGTGAAATTAAAAGTTTTTGGTGACCTAGCACTTATTACTAAACTTGGTGAAATACGTTGATTAAATGCTGCAGCAAGGGTGTATGCCTTAAAGGTAGATCCAGCTTGCATACCAACAGTGCCATTGTTTTCTCGACCAACTGCGTAGTTGTAGGTGGTGTAGCCATCACCTTCAGTTCCCCAGAGACGATTTTGTGCCATTGCGATTATTCCACCCGATGCTGGCTCAACCATCACTATTGAGATTGCTTTTTTACTTTCATCATCTCTTGGAATAGTGGTATCAACTGCAGCTTGTGCTGAGCGCTGCACATCTGGTCTTAGTGTTGTTTGAATGGTTAAACCTGTTTGGCGCAAAAATGCTTCACGATCATCTAATGTCGCACCATACGCTGGTGTATTTCTAATTTCGGTTAGCACATAATCGCAGAAAAATGGTGCATAAGAAGATACACAACCATTAGATAACTCACTTGAATCAAGAGATTGCGCAACTGATAAGGCTTTATACTTATTAGCGTCTGCTCGCGATAAAAAGCCTAAATCCACCATTTGTTCCAGTACCACATTTCGCCGCGCTTCATTGCGTTCCGGATATGCAATTGGATCATTAGCGGAAGGAGATTGCACAATTCCGGCAATGATTGCACTTTCATTTGCATTCAGTTCAGCGGCTGATTTAGAAAAGTATCTTCTTGCTGCTGATTCGATGCCATAAGCACCAGCTCCAAAGTAGGACACGTTTAGATAACGTTCAAGTATTTGTTGCTTGGTTAAGGTTCGTTCAAGTTGAAGTGCATATTGAATTTCTTGAATCTTTCCCAAAACCGATTGAGCACGAGCTGCTTGAACTTCTTCGGGAGTAGTTGCCGTTTGCAATAAAGTGTTTTCAACTAATTGCTGAGTGATAGTAGATCCGCCTTGTACTACCTCACCAGCGGTAGCGTTAGCAAAAAAAGCGCGAACCAGGCCACGTAAATCAAAACCGCTGTGTTCGAAAAATCGCGAATCTTCTACTGCAATCATTGCTTGTTGCATTAGTGGTGATACCGCTTGCAATGGAATTTCGACTCTGTTTTCATCAAAAATACTGGCAACTAATGTGCCATCGTTCGCCAAGATACGAGTTCTCTCTGGTAGTGGCGGAGTAGTTAGTGCAGCTGGCAGATTTTGAAACTCCACAATTACATTACGCAGCGCCGCTCCAGAGAGTGCTACCACTGGAGCTGCAGCAACAGCTGTTAGCGCACCAATCAAAGTTGCGATTGCAACAAATTGGACAAACCGACTGAGGAATGTGCTGCGCATAGCGTAAGCGTAGGCGACGTGTTTGCGGGTGTAGAGGTTTGCAGCAAATTCACCTCCCACCCCCCAGTGATTTACTTTTTAGTCACCAAGAACTGGCGAGATATGTCCGTGGGATTCACCTTGGTGGGGTGGCGGGCCGACGCGGCTTGTGCTGACATTGACCCTGAATTGATGTTTTCAACCGCATCAGATCAGCATTCAATCAAGCGGGTCTGTCGGCGCTGTCCTGTTGTTACGGAATGTCTGATTGAGTCTTTAGATAACCGGATTCCCTTTGGGGTGTGGGGTGGATTGACAGAACGTGAACGTCGAGTTTTGTTGCGCAAGCATCCCAATCGAAGCTCGTGGCGTGAAGTTCTAACATCCAGCCCCACTTCTCAGCCGGCATAACACCGATTAGATTTAGCAGATGAAGAAATATGAATACGCCACCGTGCCGCTGTTAGTGCACGCTACAAAACAAATTTTGGACACTTGGGGCGATGATGGTTGGGAGTTAGTACAAGTTGTTCCTGGAATGAATCCAGAAAATGTAGTTGCATATTTGAAGCGAGAAAAAAATGACTAAATGGCATAAGCGATTAGCTGAATTAGGAATTGAATTACCTGAAGTTGCAAAACCAGTTGCAGCTTATGTGCCAGCAGTTAAAGCTGGTCGACAGATTTTTACCTCAGGTCAATTACCAATGCGAAATGGTGAGTTAATGTCGGTAGGTCATGTTGGTGTTAGCGTTACAATCGAAGAAGCAGCAGTTTGTGCGCGACAGTGCGCATTAAATGCGCTAGCTGCAATAAACAGCGTCGTTGATTTAAATAAAATAGATCAGATCGTTAAAGTAACTGGATACATTTCAAGTGGTCCAGACTTTACTCAGCAAAGTGCAATTATGAATGGTGCTAGTGATTTACTTTTAGAAATTTTTGGTGATTCTGGCAAACATGCTAGAACATCAATAAGTGTTGCAAGTTTGCCATTTAGTGCGCCAGTTGAAGTGGAGTTAGTAGTTCGAATCTCGGACTAATGTGCTCGGCGCTGTAATCTGTCAATTTCCATAATCAAGACTGACTTTTGCTCTAACACAATCCACCCTCGTTGGGCAAAATCAGCTAATGCTTTATTAACCGTTTCCCTAGATGCCCCAACAAGTTGCGCTAATTCTTCCTGGGTTAAATCGTGATTAACTCGTATGCCATTGCCTTCGTGCTCGCCAAACTTCTTAGCAAGTTCAATTAGCGCTTTTGCAACTCGACCTGGCACATCAGTAAAGACAAGATCACTAAGGGAGTCATGGGTCTTGCGCATCCGACGAGATAAAGCCTTTAACAATCCAATTGCAACTTCTGGTCGACCAGTAAGCCAAGGCTGCAATGCATCATTTGCAAGCCCAAGCAGTGTGACATCTGTGAGTGCAACTGCTGTTGCTGCTCTTGGACTGGGATCAAATAGTGAAAGTTCACCAAACATCTCACCAGGACCAAGTACTGCGAACATATTTTCTCGGCCGTCAGCAGATTGGGAACCAAGTTTTACTTTGCCCTGCATGACGACATATAACCGATCGCCAGGATCGCCTTCTGCAAAAATTACCGCACCCTTGGCAGCTTTATGTTCAGTCATAGAAGACCTCAGTGCTTGTGCTGCTTCTTCATCTAGCGCTGAAAACAACAGTGCCCTACGCAATGCTTTATCCATACTCATATTTTCTCCTATCCCATTTTTGAATCTGCCTCTACCCTGAGAGCGTGGCCCGAAAACCAAGTAATCAGGGGAAAGTCGACCCTAAGCAACCAGCGCAGATTCTAAGACTGCTCAGAGCTACTTATCCAGATGCAGATTGTGAACTTAACTTTAACAATCCCTTTCAACTATTAGTAGCAACTGTACTTTCAGCGCAATGCACTGATGCAAGAGTTAATGAAGTGACCAAAGTTTTGTTTATGCGATATCCAAAACCAAAAGATTTAGCTGCAGCCAACCGCTCTGAGTTAGAAGAAATTATCAAGTCCACCGGTTTTTATAAAGCAAAATCAAATTCACTATTAGGTTTGGCAAATAAACTTGTCACGGACTACAACTCTGTTGTGCCACAGGAACTTGAAGAGTTAATTAAACTTCCGGGAGTTGGCCGCAAGACGGCAAATGTTGTTCGGGGAGAAGCATTTGATCTTCCGGGATTAACAGTCGATACCCATTTTGGCAGGTTAGTTAGACGTTTTGGTTGGACCAAGGAAACGGACCCAGTAAAAGTGGAGTTTGCAATTGCTGAACTGTTTAACCCTAAAGATTGGACTGACTTATCTCAAATACTAATTTGGCACGGTCGACGGCGCTGTCATGCTCGAAAGCCAGCATGTGGTGCTTGTCCAATTGCTAAGTTATGTCCAGCTTTTGGAACTGGACCTACCGATTTAGAAACAGCGAAAAAATTGGTGAAGTTATGAGTTTGCCGTATTGGTTTAGTTCAATAGTTGATGTGCTTGATAAACCAATGGAGTTTTCTTGGTTAGCTCCAAAAGACTTATCTAAGGCAAGACAAAGCGCAGTATTATTGCTCTTTAGTGACCACGATAATCAGCCACATCTAACTTTTATTAAGCGTGCTGCAGGACTTACGCATCATCCTAACCAAATTGCTTTTCCGGGTGGAGTTATTGAGCAATCAGATAAGGATGCCATTACTACCGCGCTGCGGGAAGCGCAAGAAGAAATTGGCTTGAATCCGAGTACGGTGTTGCCAATCGGCAAATTACCTCAGATCTCGATTGAAGTAACTGGCTTTGCCGTGACTCCAGTTATAAGTTATTGGTATCAGCCACACTCGCTATCTGTTTTGCAACCTGCAGAAGTGGAAGAGGTGTTCACCGTACCGATAGAAATGTTTCAACAGCCAAAAAATCAAGTATGGGCAGTAAAGCAAAACTACAAAGGTCCCGGATTTCTAATTGATGAAAAAATAATTTGGGGATTTACTGGCACGTTACTAGCCCAATTATTAGGTTCTGCTGGTTTAATATCAGAGTTTGTTGGTGGAGCAGAAATTGAGATAGATTGATGAGCAATGCGGATATTGTGATTCTAATTGCTATTGGACTAGCTAGCTTTTCTGGTTGGCAAAGTGGGATTATTCGATCGGCTTTTACTTTTGCCGGATTAATTTTAGGCGCACTAGTTGCTGCCCTCTATCTGCCTCGGCTGCTGCCAGATAGTTTTGCAGGCGGCGTTGATTCAATTGTCACAATTTCCGCAGTTATTGCTGGTGCTTCAATTGGTAAAATTATTGCTGGACTTGCTGGTCGAATTGTTCGACCTGTCCTTGCACCGCTTGGTCCGCTTAGGATTCTAGACAAATTGGCTGGACTGATTTTAATGTTCGTCTCTGCAGTAGTAATTTGTTATTTTGCAGCAGCAGCATTGCTAACAGTGCCAGACATGCCTTATACCCAGGCACTAAATGATTCTATTTTGCTTGAGACAACAAATAGCTTGGCTCCTGAATTCATCACAAACATCGCTCGACAAATTGCTGGTGAGTTAGGAATTAAGTTAGCGCCGTGGTTGGAATTAAAATCAGCGATTCCTGATTTGCAATAACCAATTAGTTATTACTGGGAGAACTTGATCTGGAAATCTTTCATGAATGTGGTGTCCACCAGTTGGGAATTGTTTAAAAACCAAAGTTGATTTCGCATACTTTTTTGATAACTGAACCAGATCGGCTTCAATCAATGGGTTATCTAAACTGCTAATTGCTAGCACATCTTGATTAATGGGCTTTCGCATTCGTTTATAGAATTTTCTTCCTTCAATTCTGAGCAAACTTCGCGCCGCCCAGCGATAATATTCAATAGCACTATGTGGAGTTACTCGGTTTAGGAAAGCCAGGCGGTAACGCCTGGCAAGCGCAGGCTCTGGCCATTGATTGTTGTTCCATTTGCGCAGCCACTCTTCTAGTAACTGGGCTTCGTTATTAGTTAGTTTTCTATATGCAATTGTTTTTATCTGCATACGGGTTAGTAACCAAAAATAACTTCTCGTCTTTGAATCTTTTAGAAAGTTATCAATAATTACATCTGGATGGGGTGCATTTATAACAGCGATAGCAGTAATCAAATCAGGATGATGTTTAGCTGCAGCCCAAGTAGCAAATCCGCCCCAATCATGACCAATAACTATTGCAGATTCTGCACCAAGGGATCGAATAATTGCAGCAATGTCGTGCGAAATTGTTCTTGGATCATAACCGCGAGGTGGTTTATCGCTATCACCATATCCACGTAAATCAACTGCAACTACTCGATAACCTAAATCTGCCAGTGGCTTTAAATAATCTCGCCAGGTGTACCAAAATTGACCAAAACCATGCAAAAGCAAAATCAATGGTGCAGTGCGCTCACCAGTGGTGACAATATGAAAAGCATTTGCTGATGCAACTATTTTTTGATGTTGCCACGGACCATCTTGATAGATGACCTTTTCGGCGGCCTGCATAATTATTTGCCGGCGATAATGTCTTTAGTCTCTTGCCAAGATTTAAGAGCCCTAGTTGGTGCCTTAATCTTACTGAAAGCCTTTACTCCTAGTATCAACAATAAAATTGCAATTAGTAACAAGACTCCAGTCATAATTAGAAATGCCAGCCAAATTGGTAAACCAAGCTCATGAATTGCAAGGGCTGCCGTAATTGCAGCAAAAACTAAAACAAAAATTAATCCAGCAGATCCAACAATAATGAAAACAACAGAAAATAATGCACTTTTGCTTGATGCTCTAAGTTCCGCTCCTAACAGTCGAAGTTGCATTAACGCCACTTCTTCAACTGAATCAACGGCTTCAACCAATTTCTTTCTAACTGGTTTACCGGATTGTTGGTGCTCCATTACTCTCCTCAGAATCTTGGCTAATCGTAGTAGCAGGATGGCGCGTTTAATCTTCTGTGCCACCAGTAGCCAACCCCTCACTAATTAAATTCATTACTGCCGAATCAGCTAACGTGGTCACATCGCCCAACTCTCGATTTTCCGCAACATCGCGCAGTAAACGCCGCATAATTTTACCTGAGCGGGTTTTTGGAAGTTCAGGCACAATCAAAATCTGTCTTGGCTTGGCAATTGGTCCAATTTCTTTAGCAACGTGATTTCTAAGTTCGGTAATCACATCATCGTGTTCATGTCCTGCTCGCAAGATTACAAAAGCCACAATTCCCTGACCAGTTACTTCATCAGCTGCACCAACAACTGCTGCTTCAGCTACTGCTGGGTGAGAAACCAATGCCGATTCAACTTCAGTAGTTGAAATTCGATGCCCGGATACATTCATTACGTCATCTACTCGACCAAGTAACCAGATAGCACCTTCTTCATCCCATTTTGCACCATCACCAGCAAAGTAACGATTAGTAAAGCGACTCCAATAAGTTTCCTGATATCGCTGATTATCACCCCAGATTCCACGCAACATACTTGGCCATGGATCAGTTAGTACTAAATATCCACCATGACCTAAACTAACTTCATTGCCTGCATCATCAACTATTTTTGCATTAATTCCAGGTAGTGGAATCATTGCTGAGCCTGGTTTAGTTGAAGTGATACCAGGAAGTGGGCTAATCATTATTGCGCCAGTTTCTGTTTGCCACCAAGTATCAACGATTGGACAATTGTTATTGCCAATTGTTTCTCGGTACCACATCCATGCTTCTGGATTAATTGGTTCACCAACTGAACCTAGCAATCGCAAACTAGATAAATCTGCTTCTGCTGGAAACTGATCTCCCCACTTCATAAATGTTCGAATTGCTGTAGGAGCGGTGTATAACTGTGTTACTCGATATTTCTCAATTAATTTCCACCATCTTGATTTAGTTGGTGTATCTGGTGTTCCTTCATACATTAGCTGTGTTGCACCATTACTCATTGGTCCATAAACAATGTATGAATGACCTGTAACCCAGCCCACATCAGCAGTACACCAATAAATATCAGTTTCTGGTTTAAGATCGAATACATAAAAATGGGTGTAACTTGCTTGAGTTAAATATCCTCCACTGGTGTGCAAAATTCCTTTTGGTTTGCCAGTTGTGCCTGAGGTATAGAGAATGAAGAGCGGATGCTCAGAATCAAATGCGACAGGTTGATGTTCAATTGATTGACTTTCGACGATCTCATGCCACCAGACATCACGCTCTTCAAACCAAGCTACATCTTGATTAGTTCGTTTAATCACTAATACTTTTTCAATAGTTGGACAACTGGCAACAGCTTCGTCAACCGCTGGCTTCAGCGCCGCTGCCGCACCGCGACGAAAGCCACCGTCAGCTGTAATAACAAGTTTGGCAGATGCATCTTCAATGCGACTACGCAGTGCTTCAGCAGAAAAACCACCAAAAACAACAGAATGAACTGCTCCAATTCGTGCACATGCCAACATTACAATTGCAGCTTCCGGAATCATAGGCAGGTAAATCGCAACTCGATCACCAGCACTTATGCCAAGGTTGAGTAAGGCATTTGCGGCTTTAGATACCTCATCTTTTAATTGCGCGTAAGTTAGAGTCCTGGTATCACCAGGTTCACCTTCCCAGTAGATTGCAATTCGATTTCCATTTCCAGCTTCAACATGTCGATCAACACAGTTGTACGCGACATTTAGTTTTCCACCCACAAACCATTTAGCAAAAGGAGCATTGCTCCAATCAAGGGTTTGTTGCCAAGTTGTGTGCCAAGTTAATCTTCTTGCCTGTTTTTCCCAAAATTTGATTCGATCTGTTTTTGCTAAGTCATACAAAATAGACTGAGCATTTGCTTGGGTAGAAAAATCATTACTAGGTGAAAAATGTCGATTCTCGTGCAGTAAATTCTCGACTGCATCTTGGCTCATAATCTCGCCCCTTTTTTCAGTGGGTAGATGGTGGCTTATGCCACTGCTAAGGTGCAAGTGGACATTGGCAAGTTTTCCCTAGACCCAAATTTACTCTTGGCAAGCCCAAGACTTAACTGGATGCTGACGCTATGAAATCTGGGTTCGTACTACTAAGCAGAGATACCGAATTAATCGCACTTTCTCTGCAAGCGGCAGCTCAAGTGAGCATTGAGATTAGGCTGCTTGAGGATTATCCAATTATCTCTGAATCGGAATATCTGATTGCAGACCCGAAAGCACTAATTGACCAGCCACAACTTCGACCAGACATACTAGTTAGCAGAGAGCTAACGGAGTCAACTTGGCAGTTTGCAGCAAATTATTCACCAGCACAGTTGATTGAATTGCCAGATGCAATAAATTGGTTCCAAAGTTGGCTTACAAATCAACAAATCACGAAATCTAAAGTAATGACATTCAAGTCCGCTACTGCAGGTGCAGGTTCTATTTGTTTAGCTGTCGCTGTTGGTTTTCTGGCGTCATGCAATCAGGATGTAGTTCTTGTAGATCTAGACAATTCTAGAAGTTCGCTAACAATGCTCACAACAATTAGTACAAAAGACTCTGTTAGTTGGCAACAATTAATGAACTTAACAGGTTTACCAGCTGGTTCTGCGTTGTTTTCTGGTTTACCAAAACTTAACAAATTGCGATTACTTACATTTGATAAATCAACTACCCTTTTAAACCAATCATTTGTTGAGAATGTGATTACCTTGTTACAAGAACAGGCACAACTTGTGATTGTTGACCTAGGGCCGAATAATTCAGTCTCATTAAGACAATCTGAACAATTCTTAGTAGCACCAGGAAATTTGTTAGGATTAGCAAAGATTAAGCAATCCGTTGTCAGTGAAAGTCTACTTCTTCGCTTGATGCCAAAAACCGGACTTACAAAG
Source organism: Actinomycetota bacterium (assembly GCA_016870575.1). Classification (GTDB taxonomy): domain Bacteria; phylum Actinomycetota; class Actinomycetes; order S36-B12; family UBA5976; genus AcAMD-5. The sequence continues at coordinate 42,146 of VGBH01000004.1, read as the reverse complement.
TCAGATGTAAGTGATTATCTAGCACCTATGAAATTACGTTCTTATCAATCTGAAACTAGATTGCAATTAGATATCGCAGATGGAGTTATTCCTGGTGAGCGTAAAAAGTCAGAATTACGAAGAATAGCAAGAGAATTGTTGGTGAGTAATGACAGTTAATGCCCAGTTGCTTGAGCGCGTAAAGGCGCAATTAGTTTTGTCTAACAGTGAGTTAACTGAAGTTGAAATTAGCCAAGCACTGCGAAGTTGCGGTGCATTGGAGTCAGGAAATGATTTGCTACTTCTTGCTAAGCAAATCAAATCTCTCTTGGTTGGGTATGGTCCATTGGAAGAAATAATGAAAAGTAAAGACATCACAGATGTCTTGATTCACAGTGATGGCCGAGTATTCATTGACTCGACATCTGGCTTAACTTTTGCTGGCAAATTTTTTACTGATGCAACAAGTGTGCGCAAATATGCGCAAAGACTTGCAATGCAAGCCGGTCGCAGACTTGATGATGCGCACCCATGGGTTGATGCCAAGTTAAGTGACGGTAATCGACTACACGCCTTGTTGCCACCAATTGCAGTTGGTGGTGCCCAGATTTCAATTCGTGTTCCCTGTCGAAACCCATTCACATTGTCAGAACTATTGGAGCGCAATTGTTTAACGCAGAAGGCAGCAGATGATCTAATGGCTATAGTTTCAAGCCAAGAGTCATTTCTGATAATTGGCGGTACCGGAGCAGGAAAAACTTCGTTGCTAGCCAGTTTGCTTTCGATAGTTGATTCAAATCAGAGATTAGTTGTGATTGAAGAACATAGTGAATTGCAGATAAATCATCCTCATTTAGTTCAGTTAGAAGCAAAGCCCTCATCCGCTGAAGGCGTCGGGGCGATTGGCTTACCAGAATTAGTTAGACAAACGTTACGGATGCGACCAGACCGAATAATTATTGGTGAAATTCGAGGCGTGGAAATTTTAGATCTATTGATCGCAATTAATACTGGACATAGTGGCTCTGCTGCAACATTGCATGCCAATAGTCCAGAAGAAGTAATCAACAGAGTTCAAGCACTTGGTTTTTTAGCTGGTGCGGATCCAAAACTAACCAAAGAATGGTTGTTACAAGGAATTGCCAAAATTGTTGAGATAAAAAGAATTGATCAACACCGTTTTGTTAGTGCAATTGCAATGGCAAATCGTGATTTAGGAAAATATGAAATCATTAATCAATATCAACCAAGTAAGCTGCGAGTTGCTTGATGATAACTACTTTGTTAGTTTTCGTATGTATTTGTTTGTCTCTTGGTCAAACACATATTCCAACATTTCAAGTAAAGAAAAAACCTACTACTCAATTAGATGAGATTGATTGGATGCGTGGAATAATTGATTCACTGAGATCTGGCGCAACTCCTGCTGAAGCATTAAGTTATAGCAATATCGAAATTATTCCAACAGCTATTAGTAAAATGAATCAGCCAATGGAGTTAGCAAGTGCGATTGCCGTTGATGCCAGTAAATCAAATAGTTTGCTATTAAAGGCTTTAGCAGCATGTTGGCAAGTTTCACAACATTATGGTGCGCCACTTGCTCCGGCATTGCAACCAGCTCTTGATGCTCAACTTGATCGAATTGCTATTGCAGATGAAATCAGAAGTCAGCTTGCAGGTCCAAAAACTGCGGCCGTCACCCTAGCCCTTCTACCAGTTGCAACTTTGTTAATGGCACAAAGTCTGGGAATTCCAGCAATTTATTGGTTGTTTACCAGTTGGATTGGTATTACCGTTTTTGTGCTCGGTTTTTGCCTGCTTTTTCTTGGTACATTCTTTATGTTGCGCTTAACAAATTCCATTGAGCAGGAACTGCGATTGTGATATCGGCAGTACTTGTTGGATTTGCTACCTGGTTGATGTTTCCAAATACCTTACCAAATCAGGTTAGACATAGAAAACCGCTCCAACCAAAAAGAATAAGTTTGCTAATTGCTTTGGTTATATTTATTGTTTTTCCATCCTTTCTTGGAATTACTTTTGCGGCGGTTGTTTATTTTCTTTTGCCTAAACTTCTTAAACAATTACCAACAAGAGCACAACAGCGAGAGCAGCGAGCACTTGAGCAGGAATTGGATCTAGCTATTGATTTAATTGCGGCAGCGCTTGGGGCAGGATTGAGTGTTCTGTCAGCGCTAGATGCGGTGAGTCGAGTAGTTCGGCCGAAGTTGGCTAATGAACTAATTGCAGCAGCAAATCGGATTCAATGGGGTGCCCAAATAGACCAGGCGTTTACCAGCGATCTAAACATTGTTGGGTCAGCAATCGCTCGAGCAATGGATCATGGCGTTGGCGCAGGAAAGGCATTAGCTGAAATAGCAATGCGAGCACGATCTCAGCGAAAACAAATACTCTTGCGACGTGCAAAGCGACTATCTGTCACATTAGCTCTACCAGTGGCGTTATTAATGCTTCCTGGTTTCATTCTGGTGGGGGTTGTTCCAATGATTGTGCCAGCAATTAATTCATTACTTTAATCCACAATCGCAAAGAATTAACAGATTCACATTTCTTTCTAATTTTCGTTTGAAATCTCTGACAATCGGATTGTTGCAGATCGCGACAAAAATGAGTGAGGGATGAAATGAATCGACTTATCAATTTGGTTAGTTTGATTAAGCGTTACGCCGGAAATACCTCTGGGATGATTAGTGCTGAATATGCTATGGGAACCTTAGCTGCTTGTGGTTTCGCTGGTGGACTACTCAAGGTCTTAACTGGAGCTGCTGCACAAGATGTTTTGTGGACTTTGGTGAAGAAAGCCTTGTCGGTTTTTATTCCATGGTAAATAGAAAATGGGTAGAGCGGATGTGGCAACATATCCGCTCTACCCAGGGTATGGTGACGGTTGAGTTAGCAATTGGGTTAACAACATTAACTTTTGTTTTTTTGATGGCATTATCTGCTCTTGCTATTTTCTTAACCCAATTACAACTAATTGATGCGGCGCATAATTCAGCTCGATTGGCTGCCAGAGGTGAAGTATTTGTTGCACCAGATGAGATTGAAATTACTCAACAATATCAGGCAGGAATTATTTTGGTGCAGGCAAGTCGTGACTTATCGTTTTGGTTTCGACCTATTTATTAAACTGCAAAAGCTGAAGTAGTAGTGGAATGAAACAGTTGGGTGAACGTGGTTCTGCCACGGTGGCAATAGCGGGATTAATTTTTGCTTTAATAATTTTGTTTAGCTTAACTGTTGCAGCAGTTGGAATTTTGATTAACAAGCACAAATTGAATTCAGCTACTGATCTTGCTGCATTGTCTGCCGCAATTAGGCTGCCGATGGTAGAAATGGCATGTCAGCAAGCTAAAAGTGAGTTGAATAAATCTGGTTTTACGCTTACTTATTGCGATGGTTCAGATGACTGGATAACGGTTGGAGGTAAAGCGGAAATTCGATTGTTTACTAGGCCAATCCCACTATTTGCCCAGGCGACTGCTGGCTGGTAAAAGCCAATTGCTAACTTGCGCCACGCCGAAATCCCCGAGGGACATTTGACAATGGGGAGCAGGAACACGCAACAATCCGCGTCGGTTGCTATTAATAAGGAGTCGGTTGAGCAAGGCAAATAGTGGTCAAAAGCTGGTAATTGTGGAATCTCCAGCAAAGGCTAAAACCATCGAAGGCTACCTGGGCGCTGGATTTACCGTGGCTGCCTCAGTTGGTCATATTCGGGATTTGCGTAGCAGCGGATTAGCGGTCGATGTTGATAATGATTTTGCTCCCACCTATGAATTGGATGACAGTAAAAAAGCAAAAATAGCTGAATTAAAAAAACTTATGAAATCTGCTGACGAGTTATTGCTAGCAACAGACGAAGATCGCGAAGGCGAAGCGATTGCTTGGCATTTAGTAGAAGCATTAGAGCCAAAAATTCCATTTAGCCGAATGGTTTTTAATGAAATTACCAAAGATGCGATTCGCGAAGCGCTAAATCACACAAGAGACCTTGATCGAAAATTAATTGATGCGCAAGAGTCAAGAAGAATTATTGACCGTTTGTATGGATATGAAGTATCTCCAGTTTTGTGGCGAAAAGTTCAACCTGGATCAAGTGCTGGACGAGTTCAGTCCGTTGCTACGAGATTAATTGTGGAACGAGAACGTGAACGGATGGCTTTTAAATCCGCACAATATTGGGATATCTCGGCAATTATGACACCAGGTAACTTCAGGGCAAAACTTTTTGAGTTAGATCAAATTCGAATTGCATCGGGTAATGACTTTGATGATAAAGGACAACTAAATCGTACAGACAGGGTTGTGCTTTCTGAAGATCAAACAAATCAATTGGTTTCAGATTTAACTTTAGCAACTTTCACAGTATCAAACATTACCGAAGAGCCAAGAACATTTAAACCTCCAGCCCCTTTTATTACTTCAACCTTGCAAAGGACTGCAAGTAGCAAAATGGGTTGGGGATCTAGACGCACAATGCAAATTGCACAAGGGTTATATGAGCGCGGTTATATAACCTATATGCGAACAGATTCAACGAATTTATCCGAACAAGCAACAACGGCTGCACAAACACAAGCACGAGAGATTTTTGGCGCAGAGAATGTGGCAGATGTTCCGCGAAAATATGCTAATAAAGTAAAGAATGCCCAAGAAGCACATGAAGCAATCCGCCCGGCAGGATCAGTGTTTCGCACACCAGCAGAATTACAGGGCGAAATTCGTGGAGATGAATTTGCACTTTACGATTTAATTTGGCGAAGAACATTAGCTTCTCAAATGGCGGATGCCTTGGGATTTAATACTCAAGTTAGGCTGGAAACTAAAACCAAGAATGCCGAGTTAGTTTTTGCTGCATCTGGCACAGTTATTACTCGACCAGGATTTAAAGCTGCGTTGGATGAGGTTAAAGAAGATCTATCTGATGAAGAAGACACTGCCGTGTTACCGCCACTAGCTGTCGGTGATCAATTAACTGCAACTGAGTTGTCTGCTGATGGACATAGCACAAAACCTCCTGCAAGATACAGTGAAGCATCGCTAGTTAAGGAACTTGAAGAACGTGGAATTGGGCGACCATCAACCTACGCATCAATTATTGAGACAATTGTTGCTAGAGAGTATGTGCGAAGAGTCGGTAAAGCATTAGTTCCAACTTGGTTGGGATTTGCAGTTACTCGTTTGCTTGAAGGGCACTTTGGAAGATTGGTTGATTATGACTTTACTGCAGCAATGGAAGAAGAACTAGACCAGATTGCAAATGGCGAACTAGATCGACTGTTTGTCTTGAGAAGTTTTTATTTTGGCGATAATAATCTTCAATTTCCAGGTTTGCATCCACTATTAGAAAGTGCAGGAGAAATTGATGCACGAGCTAATTCCACCATTGCAATTGATGGCACAGATATAACTGTACGCGTTGGTCGTTATGGACCCTACGTTGAGCGTGGCGAAGAACGCGGGTCTATTCCGCCAGATATGGCTCCAGATGAATTAACAGCTGAAGTTGCGGAGCGACTATTACAACAGAAATTAGATGAACGCGAATTAGGAATTAATCCCGAAACAGGTCGAATGATTGTGGCAAAAGCTGGAAGATTTGGGCCATATGTAACAGAGGTGATGCCAGAAGATTCAACTGAGAAAGCACCAACTGCATCACTTTTCAAATCGATGGATTTATCTACATTAACTCTAGAACAAGCAATCTCTTTACTTTCGCTTCCTAGAACTGTTGGTGTTGATCCAGAATTGAATTTGCCAATTGAGGCGAGAAATGGAAAATTTGGCCCATACTTAACTCGCGGCAAAGATTCCAGGTCACTTACTAGTGAAGAAGAAATCTTCACAATCAATTTAGAACAAGCATTAGCGATTTATGCTCAACCAAAAATACGTCGTGGAGCACAACCTAAAGCACCGCTTAAGGAATTAGGTATAGACCCAAACTCAGAAGCTGCAATAACCTTGCGTGAAGGCCGTTTTGGGCTTTACGTAACAGATGGCACAACTAATGCATCATTGCGAAGTGGTGACTCGATTGAAACAATTGATCATGAGCGCGCAGTTGAACTGCTTTCAATTAGACGTGCTGCAGGTCCTGCGAAGAAGCGAACAAAGAAGACAGTTAAGAAGGCAGTTAAAAAAACAGCCAAACCTGCCAAGAAGACGCCGGCAAAGAAAGCCAAGAAATCTGCCTCAAAACCAAAACCCAATGAGGCCGAGTTAGTTGATTTAACCGAGTTAAGCGCAACGCCAACTCAGGTCTGAGCCAGAGCGTAAAGTTCTACTCGTGAAACCCACATTGCCGCAAATACCTGATAGATCTGCTCGGCCAGGATTCTTTGTTTCTTTTGAAGGTGGCGAAGGTGTTGGCAAAAGTACTCAAATTCAGATACTAAAAAACAAACTTATTGAATTAGGGAAATCAGTTGTTACTACACGCGAGCCAGGTGGAACTAAAGCAGCAGAAGCCATTCGCGCAATATTGCTTGGAAATGAATACCATCAACTAACTGATAGGGCTGAAGCTCTGCTATTTGCAGCAGCCCGTGCTGATGTTGTTGCAAATGTAATTGACCCAGCGTTAGCAGATGGGAATGTTGTGCTCGCAGATCGATACTTGGATTCATCTGTTGCTTACCAAGGATATGCCAGAAAGTTAGGTTCTGAAGAAGTTAAAGTGCTTTCACTTTGGGCAACAAGAGGCTTGTTGCCAGACTTAACTATTGTTTTGGATTTGGATCCAATAATTGGCATGAATAGAGTCAGTTCGCCAGATAGATTAGAGTCTTTAGAGTTGAATTTTCACCGATTGGTAAGAAATGCTTTTCGCGAACTTGCCCAAAATGAACCAAATCGCTTTTTGCTTGTGGACGCATCGCTAGATACTAATGAGATTAGCAATATTGTTTTTGATGAAGTGCAATCGAGACTTGCTTTATGACCGTTTGGCAAGAAGTCGTTGATCAAGAAGAAGTTATTAGTCAATTGAAGCTAGCAGTAATTGATGCGGAAAAAGCAAAGTCCAATTCAGCATCACCTGCGTTTACTCAAACTTGGCTAATTACCGGACCACCTGGATCTGGTCGTTCAGTTGCTGCTCGAGCATTCGCGGCTGCAATTCAGTGCAACCAAGGTGGTTGTGCTGCGTGTCAGAGTTGTCAGCAAGTTATAAATAATGCACATCGAGATGTCTCATTACTCACTCCTGCTGGATTATCCATTGGCATTGAAGAAGTCCGAGAACTTATTCAAAAAGCAGCGTTGGAACCATCAAGTGGGAATTGGCAAGTTGTAATAATTGAAGACGCTGATCGATTAACTGTGCCTGCAGCTAATGCACTACTAAAAAGTTTAGAAGAACCAGCCCGAAACACTTTTTTCATCTTATGTGCGCCAACTGCAGAAGACGTTTTACCTACTATTAGAAGTAGATGTCGGCATTTAGGAATGCGTTTACCTCGAACAAGTGAAGTTGCTCGGTTGTTAGTTGAGCGAAATAAAGTTGAACCGGAGTTAGCAAGTTTTGTAGCTAAGGCTGCACTAGGTCACGTTGGGGTAGCAAAGGCATTAGCAACTGATCCTCGCGCCAGAGAGCGAAGAGAGCAGACGCTGCAAATACCGCTTAAGTTAGACAGTCTTCCTGCTTGTTTTATTCAGGCTCAGTTGCTGCACAACAGCATTATGGAATTAGTTTTGGAAGTTCAAGATGAGCGAGATGAAAATGAAAAATTAGAGCTTTTGACTGCATATGGAGCTGGCACTCAAGGTGTAAAGCAATCAAGAGTTGATTTTCTTGCTCGAGGAGCAATGCGGGATTTGAAAGACGATCAAAAATCAAGACGAACCCGTACAACCAGAGATCAACTAGATCGTGCATTACAAGATTTGTTGAGTTTGTATCGCGATGTGTTGTTTGTTCAGTTGGGTGTGGAAGTTGAACTAATTAATCAAGAATTAAAATCAACTATTGAACGACTTGCTGCCAGAGCCACCCCAATGGCTACTAGAAGAGCTCTTGATGCGATACAGGATTCTCGCACAGCCATCTCTGTCTCTGCTAATCCACTTTTAGTGATTGAAAGCCTGTTAATCAATTTGGCCAGGACAGCGTGAAGAAACTATTAATCTCGTTACTTATTTCGATAGGGCTTTTGGTAGGTTGCGCCAATTCAGAGCCTGCAAAAACAATTAGCGATTTCTCGTCGATTGAAGACTTTTACCAACAGACCATAACTTGGAAAAAATGTGGGTTGTTTCAATGTGGTGAAATCTATGTCCCAATTGATTATCAAGATTTATCCTTAGGAGTTTTTCGACTGTCACTAACTAGAGATCCAGCCAATCAAACACAAAAACGAATAGGCAGTTTGATAGTAAACCCAGGTGGACCTGGTGGGTCTGGTATTGGTTTTGCTCAAGGCGGCCAAACAACTGCATCAATAAGTGTGTTAAACAGGTTCGACATTGTTGGCTTTGATCCTCGCGGAGTTGGTGAATCAGAACCTATTTCTTGTTTGACTGATGCTGAGACAGATCAGTTTCTAAGTATTGATGAAACGCCAGATACTGAAAAAGAAATTGCATACTGGAATCAATGGGTTGAACGATTTGCTAAATCTTGTCAAGAAAAAAATCCTGATACGTGGCGTCATATAGGCTCGTGGAATGTAGCGCGGGATATGGATGTTCTGCGTGCTGCCTTAGGTGAGCAGAAACTCAATTTACTTGGTAAATCTTATGGCACTTTGTTAGGGGCTTTGTACGCGGAATTATTTCCAGATCGAGTTGGTCGTATGGTTCTAGATGGTGCGGTTGATCCAGATGTTGATTTTGATCAAAACTTAACTCAAATAAAGTCATTTGAATTAACATTGAATAGGTTTATCTCTAACTGCTTATCAGAACTCGGTTGTCCATTAGATGGTCCTTTAGATAACGCTTACCAGCAGTTAATTGATTTTCTTGCTGCATTGGATGAGCAGCCACTACGAGGACCAGATGGCCGGGTACTAACCGAATCTCATGCCACTACAGCAATTCTGATTGGTCTTTATGATGATGAAGAGTTTTGGCCATATCTAAAAATGGTCTTAGGTGATGCCCTTGAAGGTGATGGCCAGTTTATGCTTTTTTTGTCAGATCTCGCAAATAGTCGAGGGGGTAATGGAAAATATCAAGACAATTCTCTCGCCGCACTTTATGCAGTCAATTGTGTTGATTATGGAGATTCGTTATCTCCTACTGAGTTACCAAATGAAGTTCAACGACTTACTGAAGCTTCAAGATTTTTCGCTCCACTTTTTGGCTGGGGTTCATCAGCATGTCTTGGTTGGAAGGGAAAGAATCTAGAAACGGTGCGCAGAGTTAATGCAACACCCACTCAACCAATCTTAATTATTGGAACTACTTATGATCCAGCAACTCCAATTGCGTGGACCTATTCACTTTCAAAACAAATTTCAAATTCGGTTGTACTGGAATGGGTTGGAGATGGTCACACTGCATACCGACGCGGCTCTTTATGTGTTGATGGCATAGTTAATGAGTATTTGATATTTGGAACCTTGCCTAAGAATGGCGAGATTTGTCCAGCGATAAGGCGGAGATAAACCAAAAAATTTATATCAATTAGGGTTATCGGGTTTCGCCGCCTTAGCTCAGGGGTAGAGCAACGCACTCGTAATGCGTAGGTCCCGGGTTCAATTCCCGGAGGCGGCTCTGAAATGATTTACTAGTAGGCATCATTTATGAAAGCGAGCGAATTGCTGGCTTTAGGTAATCTGGGGATAACAAATTACGAATTCAGCAGTATACTGATAACGCAAAGTCGTGACCCAATATGGAGGAACAATATGAAGAAAAAATTAGCGGCAATAGCAATTGCTGCATCACTAGTTTTGGTTGGATGTGGATCTGACTCTAGTTCAGATGAAACAGCTGTCGATAACACTGATGTATCAACTGAAGCCCAATCAGATTTAATTGCCTTACTTGAGGGAAATCCAGAGCTCTCGACTTTTTATGCTGCCCTAGAATCAACTGGCGAATTGATTAGGATGCAGGGATCTCAATTCTTCACAGTTTTTGCACCAACGAACGATGCCTTCGCAGCATTGCCAGAAGGCTTATTGGATAAGTTGCTACTACCAGAAAATTATAATTTGTTAGTGCGAATCCTTACATACCATTTGATTAACACTGGAACATACGGACCCGCAGTGTTTACAGCAGATGTGGTTCCAGGTGAAATCCTAAGCCTTGAAGGTTCGTTGCTAGCGATGGATAATGCGAATGGTGTCACAGTTAATGGCGTGAGTGTTATCACTGCAGATATTGAAGCAAAAACTTGTGATACTTGTAGGGGACGGGGAGTAATTCACATCATTGATCAGGTTCTGGTACCGCCTACCGTAGATTTATCTGGGCTTTAATTAATTAGTCAAAGCAGCCAGTCCTATTGGATTGGCTGCTTTGAAGTTTATGAATAATTTTGGTACGTGTCGTGAAACTTCACAAAGGCATCTTCGTCGCCAATGAGCACTAGGTTTGATCCAGCTGGAATTGGTTCATTTGGATTTGGGTCTGTTTCCACAATTCCAGCGAACTCAATAGCAACAACATTAACTCCCGTTGATTCTCTTATGTCTGAAGTTGCGAGGGTTTGTCTAACTAGATCATCGGGCGTCGATAGTGTTCTAATCTCTAAACCATCAGCCAATAAAACGGTATCGCTAGCAAAAACGGTATTCCAGATGTTAGTAGCACCTGTTGAAGCATAAGAAAGTACTGCGTCGGCACCAGCTCGGTATAAAGTAGAAGTGTTGCGATCCGTGTTTGCACGAGCAATTATCTGAATATCTGGCCTTAAACGTCTACAGTAAATAGTTAGATAAACATTTACATCGTCATCGTGTGTTGTGATGGCAACTGCATGTGCAGATCTAATGCCAGCAGATTCAAGCACTCTTAGATCGGCCGCATCTCCAGCTATGTAATGATCGGGATCTAGCACTCGTTCTGATTGCTTTTCAATAATTTTGTATTTAAGCCCATAACCCCGGAGTGACTCACCGACTTGCCTACCAACTCGGCCACCACCAATTATCAATACTGATTCTTCAGTATTTTGTTTGGACTTAAAATTTTGGTCAAAACTTTCTAACTGTTCAAAACTTCCAGCAAGGATCAATACTGAATTTGCTTCGATTAATGTTTCCGCTGTTGCGATGTCATATCTTCCGCGATTCCAAATACCCACCACGGATACACCAGTTGCTGAGCGTATACCTGTTTCACCAATTGTTTTACCTGCTAATTGTGCACCTGAAACACCAACTTCAGAAATGGAAATACCCTTTACCTGACCAACAATGTGATCGGTAGCATCAGTTCCAAGTACTCGTTGAGCGATAATGCGGCCAAGCAATACACCAAGTTCAACTACATTTGTAGCGCCAGCAAGCTCTAAAATATCAACTGATGCATGGGATGCTGCAGTTGAAACAATAGGCAAATTAGGAGCTACTTCACGCAAGGTAAAAGTGATATTTGTGTTTATTACGTCACTTCTATTTGCAACAAAAAGTGCTGCTTGATTAGCTCTTACTTTCTTATAGGTATCTGGATCATCCCAATCACCAAGCATGACTTTATAGCCAAGGTCGTGTAATCGTGATGCTTCATCATAATCTTCAATTAAAACTACATATTTCATATCAACAGACTTCAGGCGAGCAATTAGGGATTCTTCGATGTGACTTATTTTTGTCAAAATTACATGTCCCTCGACATCTTCTCCAATGGCTCGAGGAACTCTGCTTTCTGATCTGCGCTCCATCCAAGGCATAACTACAAATTGGATTAAGACAAAAGGTAAAATAACTAGCAGGAACGTTACTCCACTTAGAATTACTATGATTGAAAAAATTCGTCCAGGATAAGAATCAAAAGTAATATCACCGTATCCGAGAGTAGACATAGTGACTACTACCCAATAAATGCCATCAGCCCAACTGTGACGTTGTTCTTCCTGCGTCATCAAGATCTGGAATATTGTTGCGTAAAGTCCAATTAACAAAATCAATAAGCCCAATAAAACCCAAAGTGCTTTGAATCTAACTACAGTACGTTTTTTGGGAGTTTTTTGGGTAGAGCGCTTATCTTTTTGGTCCGCCACTATCTCAGTCCTAATTGAGGTTGTTTAAATCTTAGCACTGCAGCGTTTGTAGATTCTTAATCCAGCTAAGTTTCTATTTTGGATTAGAAATCTCAGCCAAAAGCTGGGTAACGCGAGTTCTAATTTCATCCCTTATCTTGCGAACTGTTTCAATGTTCTGGCCAGCTGGATCTTCAAGTACCCAGTCCTCGTAACGTTTACCTGGAAATATCGGGCAAGCATCTCCGCAGCCCATAGTTATAACGATATCTGAATCCTTAACTGAATCAGGAGTTAACAATTTTGGTTGGTTGTTACTGATGTCGATTCCTATTTCAGCCATAACTTCAACCGCCACCGGGTTTATTTGGTCTTTTGGCGCACTTCCGGCAGAAAGAACATCTACAGATTCGCCACCTAGGTGTGACATAAAACCAGCGGCCATTTGAGATCTACCCGCATTGTGAACACAAACAAATAAAACAGTTGTCTTCTCTCTACTCATAGTTATCCACCTTACTATTTACTAATCTCGAAATCATTAATCCAAGCAGCGCTCCAATAAACTGTGAAAGAACGAATAGCGATATGGAGTTAGGACTTATTCCAGCAAATGAGTTTGTCAAACTTCGCGCAATCGTAATTGCAGGATTTGCAAAAGAAGTTGATGCAGTAAAAAAGTAAGCGGCACCAATCCATAGCGCAACACAAGATGGGATTACAGCATTGCGCTTTTGCTTAACTAGTGAATGAATTAACAATACAAGTCCAGCAGTTGCCACTACTTCAGATAAAAATAGATTTGAACCAGATCTAAATTGTTCTGATATTTCAATGGGTTGAAAATTAAACATAATATTGGCTGTTATTACTCCAGCGATACATCCAAAAATTTAAATAATCCAATAAGTGATTGCTACCTTTATTTTTATTTGTTTATCAATTAAAAAACTCAGCGTAACTGCAGGATTAAAATGCGCGCCGCTAATAGAAGAGAAAATAGTAATTATTGTGTATAAAACAAAGACTGTTGCAATTGCATTAATAATTAGTTGGATGCCAGTGTCTCCAGTTAAGTTAGTTGCCATAATTCCTGATCCAACTACTGTTGCTGCAAGCAAGAATGACCCCAGGAATTCAGCAAGGATGGATTTGATTTTTTGCCTTTCCATTTTGAGGGTAATATAACCACTTGGGCCTCAAACATCCAAGTAAATTGATACCCGTTAAGGTGAATATTGAGTTAACTAAATAGATTTTGGTCTGTGTTCATTTTTTTGCACTGTCGTTCTAGACTTAGTCAGGGCACCACAAACGGGACGAACTTTTGAAATTTTTCTTATCACTCTTCGCTCCAGCTCGATCTGTGCCGAAAACTTCATGGTCTGCACCAGCACTCTGGGCACTAACTCCAAAAAGATTACTAATACTTTTGTTTGGTCTAACACTTATGGGTATCGGTGGATCATTGTTAGTGCAATCAGAATTGGGTAATCCGCCGTGGACTGTGCTGGCGCAAGGATTATCAGTCCAGTTAGGAATTCCACTTGGTTGGGCTTTTTTTATAGTTAGTTGTTTAGTTCTGTTAGTTTGGATTCCGCTAAAAGTTATGCCCGGTTTTGGCACGATTGCAAATGCAGTTTGGTTTGCAGTTGTTTTACAAATCGGAACATCAGTCCTGCCAAAACCAACTGAACTTGGCTATGATTTTGCTTTTGCAATTGTGGGAATATTGTTGATTGGATTTGGTACAGCTGTTTATATTTCTTGTGGCCTGGGTCCAGGTCCCCGAGATGGTTGGATGTTAGGACTAGTCAAACGTACCGGAATTCAGATATGGAAAATCAGATTCTCAATTGAAGCATTTGCATTACTAATTGGTTTTTTATTGGGTGGAAAAGTTGGTGTGGGAACAGTTTTGGTTGTTTTGCTAATTGGTCAGATAATCGCAATTTCCTTTACACTACTGAGCAGACTACCTGGTGAAGAAAAACGCGAACTAATGCCAGAAGTTTAATTAACCAACTAATTCAGACGAATTTGCCTCAAGAGCAGTATGTGTGCAACTTTTGTTTGGGTCTAATTTTGCACAATCATCACAAAGCAAGATGAGTCGATGGCATAAATCTCTTGCGCAATTATAGAAATTTTTGGTTGGAGCTGAGCAAACCTCACACTGACCGATAACTTTTGTGTCTTCACTAAAGTCCAAAGTCATTCGACCATCAAACATAAACAGCGACCCTTCCCAAAGCCCATCAGATTTGTATTCCATTCCATATCTGACTATGCCACCATCAATTTGATACACCTCTTGAAAACCATGCTTGATCATTAATGACGACAAAATTTCACATCTAATTCCACCAGTGCAGTAGGTGATGATAGGTTTATCCTTTAAGTGATCATGTTTGCCACTTTCCAGTTCAGCGACAAAATCTCGCGTTGTCGTGGTGTCTGGAACTATGGCATTCTTAAACTTTCCAATTTTGGCTTCCCACGAGTTACGACCATCAAAAAACACGACTTCTTCGCCACGCTCTTCTACTAATTTGTGAACTTGCTTTGGCTTTAGATGTTTTCCACCATTTACCACACCTCTAGCATTTACTTCTAATTCATATGGTGTTCTAAAAGTTACTAACTCAGGTTTTACTTTAACCATCAAACGCGGGAAGTCGTTTCCAGTGCCGTCTGACCATTTGAAATCTATCTTTTTGAATCCTGCAAATTCTTTCGTAGCGCGTGTGTATTTCTTAAGCTTCGTAATCTCACCACCAAGCGTCCCATTTATGCCGTGAGGCGAAATCAATATGCGGCCCTTTAATCCAAGTGATTCACATAAGCTTTTTTGCCGCAATCGGATTGCTTCGGGATCTGCAATAGGCGTAAAGGAATAGAAAAGAATCACTTTAGGTTCACGCATAGCGAGATTTTACTTGTTGCCCACTTAGATGGTTTACAGACATCTATTAGTGCCGTTGTTTCAGAGCATAATCCCTAAAGTATCGCTCCTATTCGGCGCAAGCGGGTTAGTGCAGCCTCTTCGATTGGGGATTCAGGACCAATAGCTAAAGCCAAAATCAAAAGAAAACTCCGCATTATCGGACGAATAAGCCACAACGGTAGTGACTTGAGGTTAAGTAGTGCTCGATATGGATTTGGAATGGAAGCAACTGCTGCCTGATAAAGGCAGAAATAAACTAAAGAAGCAACTTTTGGGAGTGGTGGGCGCCTAATAAATCCAATTACGCGAGCTGTTTGATCAGTGAGCGCTAATTCTCCGCGTTCAAAATAACTCATCAGAGTCTGATTCAGTTCTATTTTGGACATAGGTGTTTCCGTTAGACTCAATTGATTTACAGATTTAGACCATTGAGCAACATAATTATCTGATCCTCCAGGTATTGATTCACTGCCAAACAATTCGTGCGCAGTTAAAAAAGAATTAGTAAATGCAATGTGTACCCATAGCAGTAAATCGGGATCAGAGGCTTGATATGTTCTTAAATCTCCTTTTCCGGTAAGGAAAGTACCTTTAACCCTGTTATGCATTTGATTTACGCGATTGGCTTCATCAGCGATTGTTTTTTTAGAACCAAAAGTGGTTACCGTTAGCCATCTAGTGGTTCCAGCTAATCGACCGAGTGGATCTGATTCATAGCGGGAGTGTGTTGCAACACCAGTTAAGGTGCCTGGATGTAGGGCTTGCATTAATAGTGCTCTAATCCCACCAATCAGAGTTGCCAGATCGCCATGAACAACCCAAGGTGCATCGCTAGGCAAAAACAGACCAGCATCATTTCCAGCCGCAACAGCCTCTAACCATGGCGGCACACCATCTGGGCTGTTTGCAATAATGCGGCGAAATCTCTTAGCTACATATTTTTGAACTTTATTTGCCACAATTCCCGCCGTAGTTGTCCGAATTTACTAAAAATATCAGAATTAGATATTACGGGTATCATTATCAGAAGGGCTAAGGAGGTAGTAGTGCAGTTATGGATGTGGCTCGCAGCTGCTGGAGTTTTGTTGATTGTTGAGATGTTAACTGTTGATTTGCTTTTTGCTTCTTTAGCATTTTCTGCATTAATGGCAGCGACAGCAAATGGACTTGGTTTTGATATGGCAACTCAAGGAATGGTGTTTGGTATTGCAGCTGCATTCTCGCTATTTATCTTGCGGCCAATCGCCTTAAGGCATCTTAAAAAACGTCCACCGGATTTTGCCACAAATGTTGAAGCACTGTTTGGATAGCCACAGGCGCTTGCGGATACAGACCCAAGGCTGGTTCTCGACTTAGTAATTAGATATCGCTTAACTTCTTCATCTCCGCCAGGACAGACCAAATTCATCGTTTGGGACTCTAAGCGATCAAAAGTTGTTCGGGCTACTGGCTCTGCGCTACAGGCTGAAAGCAGGAGCGTTGCGATAATCAAACCACTCACTATTTTCATAGCAAGCAGTCTATCGAGATTTACTTGGAACGAAGCCTGTTAATTATCTTGGCTCCACGCAAGTACATTTCACAGCCGAGACAAAAGTTGAATGCGGCGTTCAAGAAAGCTGCCATTAATGCACCAGCAACTGCTACTATGAACAGCAGTTCAATGTTTAGCGCTAGTGCAATAAATCCTGTTAATCCGAAGATGAACCCAACACTTTGAGCAAATTGAGGCGGGCGAACATCTTCTGTAATTAAAGGACCTCGTAATCTGGGCTGCACTAGTTTTCGATACAAGTAAGCATATGGCGAATACTGTGGTCCAACTAGCGCACCAATAGCAAAAACTGCAGTTTGGATTGCTAGTAATTCAATAGATTGAGTAACTAAAACGATAGCCAGAACTATCGTGGTAAGTAGAGCTCCAAATCTAGGACCTCTAGCATCAATCTCACGACCTGTTGCCAATTTACTGTTTTGAGAAATATTTGTTGACATTGTTTTCCTTAGTAGTTTGTTTGAGGGAGAGAGGAGCGAAACTAACTACACAGTGAACCAGCGAGACGGCAAAAATCAATTACTCGCCTCTTGGTGAAGTACTGCGTCCCTAAAGAAAACATGGATAAAGTTTAAAGGGGGATTCAAAATTACGCTAATTGCAAAAAGATTGCATTTAACGAATAGTGTTTAATGTGGCGACCACATCTGATCGCTTGGGCGCACCAACAGCTCGCGATATTTCCATCCCTCTGGCATCCAGCACCAAGGTAGTTGGTGTGGAGCTTATCTTTAGTTCTCTAACTAAATCTAAATTGGATTCAGCATCTATCTCAATATGTTTGATTCCTGGATAATCGCCAACCACTTGTCCCAGCAAAGTTCTAGTTGCCCGACACGGAGTGCAAAAAGCACTGGAGAATTGAAGCAAAGTCGCTCGTTCGCCTAGATTTTCTCCCACTCTTATAGCTGTAATTGATTGCGAACTTCTTGCAGCTTGCTTGATGCGACCACGGGTTTGCTGATACCAGAAACCAAAGACAGTTCCCAGAAGAAAAAGTAGAAAAAGCAAGTAGATTGCATCCATATTCAAATCTTCTCACATCAGCTATTTCAATATTGAACTGCTATGCATCCAAGCGGCTATGGAATGTCTTTAACAACAAAGATCCAGTTAAAGCAGTAATTAATACATAAGTAAGCACTATCGGAAGCAAGTCAGTTGCAAATGGAGCACTTAGTGCTAAACCTGCAATAACAATTGAAAACTCACCGCGAGGAGTTAAAAAAGCACCAATTCTTAACCAGCTCATCGGGTCGGACATATCTTTTGCCATAATTCGAGCAAGAAAAAATTTACCAGCAATTCCCAACCCTGCGAGCAGTAGTGCAATTGGTAAAACTCGAATGATGTCTGCGGGATTTGTAATTAACCCAAAAAATAAAAAAAAGAGCGCAGAAAAGAAATCCCTGAGAGGCGATAGACGTGCTCTTGCTGCCTCTGCTACATCACCAGATAGCAACAACCCAACGAGAAATGCAGCAATTGCGCCGGAAACACCAGCTAGTTCAGCTAAACCAGCGAATAGAAGTGCTGCTCCAAACACGGTTAGTAATAAACCAGTTGCATCCTGAGTATTTAGAAAATTTGAAAGGTAATGTTCACGTTTAATACTAATCAAGAGCACTAAACCAATTACTACCAAAGCAATCGAAACTGATATCGCGCCCACCAATACCCCAGATAATGATATAACAGCGCTGGCAATTGGCAGATAAGGTGCTAATGCAAGATCTTCAAAAACCAAAATACTAACTACTCGTCGTGCCGTTTCAGATTTTCTAAATCCCGATTCACGTATTAGCTGAGCAGCAATGCCAGAACTTGAAACGTAGGTGATTCCGCCAAGAACAATTGCACCAGCAACTCCCCAACCCAAAACAAGCGCAACAATGGCACCAGGAATTGCATTTAAGAGAATGTCGTATACGCCGGTGCGCCATCCTAGCTTTAATGATTCACCGATTTCTCGAGCTGAATACTCCAAGCCTAAAAGCAGTAGGAGCAAGATAGCGCCAATTTGCGCACCAATGAAAAGAAAGTCTTCACTAAGACCTACAGGTATTAGACCGCCTTCACCAAATGCCAACCCCATCAAGATAAAAAGTGGCACCACCGAAAGACGATTTTTTGTTGCGATAAAAGCTAATATGCCAAGGAGCAGCAGAATGCCACCCATCTCAGCTAACAAATAAGCATCAAATTCAGTCGAAGTTGCCTGCGGAATTACCAAGACAGTTTGAACAAAATTTGCCACGTCGCCAGTTTAGGGCAAATAGGATTTAAGTGTTGGCCCGTTTAGCTTTATTCACAGCTCGTGCTCGCTCAGTTTGATCAAGCACTACTTTCCTAATCCGAACGATGGCTGGTGTAACTTCAACACACTCATCTTCACGGCAAAACTCAAGTGCCTGTTCCATATTCAGACGTTTTGGTGGAATTAAACGTTCCGCATCATCTGAACCAGAAGCACGCATATTTGTCAGCTTCTTTTCTCTTACCGCATTGACATCCATATCTTCCGCTCGTGCGTTCTCACCAAGAATCATTCCCTCATAAACTTCCATACCTGGCTCAACGAAAATAGTTCCTCGTTCTTGCAGAGAAAATATCGCATATGAAGTAACCGCACCACGTCGGTCTGAAACCAAAGAGCCTGTGGGCCGGAATTTAATTTCGCCATGCCAAGGTTCATATCCATCAAAAACATGGTGGAGCAATCCAGTTCCTCGAGTTTCAGTTAAGAACTCAGTTCGAAAACCAATTAATCCGCGTGAAGGGACACGATAATCCATCCGCATCCAACCAGACCCGTGGTTAACCATCTGCTCCATACGACCTTTGCGAAGTGCCATCAATTGTGTAATCACACCCAGATACTCTTCCGGAGCATCAATTGTTAAGCGCTCCATAGGTTCGTGAAGTTTGCCATTTACAGTTTTTGTAACAACCTGGGGTTTTCCTACCGTGAGCTCAAAACCTTCTCTGCGCATCATTTCAACCAGAACTGCAAGTTGTAATTCACCTCGGCCTTGCACCTCCCAAGTGTCAGATCGCTCGGTGTTAAGTACGCGCAATGAAACATTTCCAATTAATTCTGCATCGAGCCTGTTCTTCACCAATCTTGCAGTTAACTTTGTACCGGATTGCCCAGCAAGTGGGGATGAATTAACTCCAATTGTCATCGAAATACTTGGTTCATCAACTGTGATTAGCGGAAGTGCAATTGGATTTTCAGAGTCAGCAAGCGTCTCACCTAAACTAATATCTTCAATACCAGCGATTGTAATGATGTCGCCAGGGCCTGCTTTTTCAGCAGGCACTCGCTCCAGGGCATCATTCATTAACAACTCAGCAACTCTAACTTTAGCTACTGAACCATCAGACTTGATCCATGCAACAGTTTGTCCACGCTTAATGTCGCCTTCACGAACTCGACAGATTGCCAACCGCCCAAGATATGGTGATGAATCTAAATTCGTAACGTGTGCTTGTAGAGGAGCACCTTCATGATATCTAGGTGCTGGGATTGTGTTAAAGATAGTTTCAAAGAGAATATCTAGATTCTCTGCATTTGGCATCGCGCCATCGGCAGGTCTTTCAGTTGACGCTTTTCCTGCTTTCGCTGAAGCATAAATAATTGGAAATTCAATCTGAGCTTCCGAAGCATCTAGATCGAGAAATAATTCGTATGCCTCATCTACCACTTCTTTAATTCGTGCATCTGGCCTATCAACTTTATTTATTACCAAAATTACCGGAAGATTTTTTTGAAGTGCTTTTCGCAAAACAAATCGAGTTTGGGGAAGGGGACCTTCTGATGCATCAACTAGGAGCAAGACTCCGTCAACCATTTCCAAACCACGCTCAACCTCACCACCAAAATCTGCGTGACCAGGTGTATCAATGATATTTACAATTCGATCACCACGTTTAACTGCGGTGTTCTTAGCTAGGATTGTGATTCCTTTTTCTCGTTCTAAATCATTGGAATCCATAATTCGATCTTGACCTTCTGCTTGCTCTTTGTGAGCAGCAAAAGCTCCTGATTGCCATAACATCGCATCAACTAGGGTAGTTTTCCCGTGATCAACGTGCGCGATGATTGCAATATTGCGCAATTCATCGCGTGACTTAACAGCAAGATTTAATAAGTGATTTGTCATTTTTTGTGGCAGCAAAACTGCCAGCCCTTCTGAGTTTGTAGATTTCTGTGATTAGCCTAGCGTGAACTTCGCCATCTAAGTAATAAGGTGGCATATATAGCACCAAAGGCAAATCCGATTGTTGAATAAACAATCGAGAACCAATTTAAATCAGCTGGAATCAATAATGTGAGAACACCAAGACCAGTTGCTGAAATCATCATAATTAAAGCCGAGTTAATCACACCTTTATCTGGCGCCGTAACGCTAACAATTAGCATATTTCCAGCTAAAGCAATTAGCGTGATACTAATCATTTGCATTGACCAAATTAGATCTGAATTTGCACTTAAGTCCAAAAGTCCCAGGAAAAATTTAGGAAAAATTATCAAAAAGATTGCGCTAATACCGAACACGGTTGAACCAAACCTCAAAGTCAATCGCATGCCAGATATGAAGTTCATAAAACTCCCAACAGTTTTCAACTAGGCTAACCTTAGCCAAAGAGGAGTGCCAAATTGAATGAATATTTAATGCACCTGCTAAAAAAGCCACAGTTGAGTATCATGATGGTTTGCCTGGGTAACATTTGTCGATCACCTATGGCGGCAGCGGTGTTATCAAATAAAACTAAAGACTGGACAAGTCCAAAGATTGTCGTTTCTAGTTCTGGCACCGGGTCTTGGCACATAGGTGATGGACCAAATGAAAAATCCAAATTAGTGTGGGAAGAAGCTGGTTATGTTTATGAACACATAGCTCAACAATTCAAAGAATATATGTTTAACGAACAAGATTTACTTCTAGTAATGGACAAATTAAATTTTCAGAATTTGTATTCTCTGACTTCAAATGAACTGCATACGCAAAAAATATTTTACTTGAAACAGTTTGACGCTAGTTTCGACATAACTGATGTTGAAAATAATCATGAAGATCTGGAGATTCCAGATCCCTATTACGAACCAATCTCCGCTTATCAGAATGTTCTGCAGATGGTCGAAAAATCGGTAGATGGATTATTGAGTTTTCTTAGGTCAGGAAAATAGTTTGAAGCGCATAGTATGGTTTGTAGGAATACCAACCCTGATTGCAGCTTTTGCATTATCGGGAAATTGGTGGCGTGAGCCAGCAACAGGAATACCGGACGCTGGACCTTTCCTATATTTACTGACACCTCTTGCTGAGTATCTGACTGCACTCCTTGGCATTCTCACCTTGTCGTACTTAATCGGAATAGTTCTGTTCCTGCCAAATGATGACAAAAATGTTTTATCTCCATTTGCAAATAAACTTAAACGTAATGCAAAAGTGGCAAGTTTAACTTGGACTTTACTAGGACTGGTCGCTGCTCAATCGCTTTTGATAAACATTTTGGGAGTTTCGGGATCAGAATTTTTTTCAATTGATTTACTTATTACTTATTCTTGGGAGTTAAACACTGTTCGAGCTCTGTTACTGACAGCAACTATCTCTGTATTTGTGTTTTTTGTATTGATTTTTGCTAAATCTGTCAAGACTATTGGTTTTCTGGTAATTGTTTCGGTCGTTGCAGCTACATTCTCAGCACTTACAGCTCATGCGGCTGGGATTTCTGGTCACGCTTTAGCTACAACCTCTGGCTTTTTACACGTACTGGGGATGAGTATTTGGGTGGCAGGAGTTATTGCTTTATATCGTCACCTATCTTCAGTAAAAGTTGTGCTTCCTAAAGAGGCTATTCAGCGTTTTGGAAAATTAGCAAGCATTTCGCTAGCTACAGTTATTTTGTCTGGAGTTGCAAATTCACTCACACGAATCGATTCGCTCACCCAGTTACTCACTACTGACTATGGCTTATTAGTGGTTTCAAAAGTCACACTTACTTTCACCGCAATCTTTATAGCTCATTTGTTTCGAACTAGATGGATTAAAAATTCAGTTAGTGCAATTAGATTTCTTTTACTTGAAGTTGGTTTATTGATAAGTACTTTGGCAATCTCTTCAGTAATCGCAAATATTGCATTTCCAAAAGCGTCAATATCAGCAACAACTTTAATTGAACAGTTAACGGGATACCCCGAGCCAGATCAAATTAATTGGGTTTCTGCTTTCATTACGTTTACTCCAGACGCATTTACTTTGCTAATCGGTGCTGTTGCAACATTTTTGTATTTAATTGGCGTGCGACGACTAAGCCAAAGAGGAGATAACTGGTCTGCACTTCGAACGACATCATGGTTAGTTGGTGTTGTTATAGGAGTGTGGGTGACAAATACTGAAATCAGCCGATATGCGCTGGTGTCAATGAGTGCACATATGACTCAACATATGGCATTAGGAATGCTTGTCCCAATATTGCTAGTCCTTGGGGCTCCAATTACTTTAGCTTTACGATCAATTAAATCGGCTGAATTTGATTTACTTGGCCCTCGCGAATGGATTCTAATAACTTTACAAAGTAGATATAGCAAGTTGATTATTAATCCACTCGTGGCACTCACAATCTATAGCGGCTCAATTTATGTTGTCTATTTTTCATCCCTAATGACTAATTTGATGTCAAGTCATCTGGGACACGTGTTGATGCATATTCATTTTGTGTTATCAGGCTATCTATTTTTCTGGCTAATAATTGGGACGGATTTCCAACCAAGAAAATTAGCCTACCCCTTTAAACTTCTGCTGGTTTTGATGTCAATGGTTTTACACGCGGTATTTGGACTGATTTTGATGCAAAGCACATCTCTTGTTGGTGGCGGATGGTTTGGCCAGGTTGCACCCAAATGGCTCGCAAATCCAATTGCTGATCAAGAATTAGCTGGTGCGATTGCTTGGAGTTTTGGTGAACTACCGATGCTGTTGGTATTTATTGCGTTAGGTGTTCAGTGGGCTAAATCAGATCAACAACTTGCTGCAAGATTAGACCGTCAAGCAGATAATTTTGGAGATTCGCAGCGAGAGGCTTATAACGATATGTTGAGGCAGTTAAATAACAAAGGTGGTAAGGAATGATCCCTACCACCTTTGTATTGTTTACCTAAGCAGCAATGCTCACTTCTCGTCTCTTTGAATTCCAGATGGAAACTAGAATAATAAGAACTGCAACTGCAGCAATTGTCATTCGTAGTGCAGTATTTGGTTCTGCAGCAAGAGTTAATGAAATTACAACTGGTGCAATAAGCACTGATACCAAGTTCATTACCTTGATTAGTGGGTTTATTGCAGGTCCTGCGGTGTCTTTGAATGGATCACCAACAGTGTCACCAATAACCGTTGCGGCATGTGCTTGTGAACCCTTTCCACCATGCACACCATCTTCAACTAGTTTTTTGGCGTTATCCCATGCGCCGCCAGCATTTGAAAGAAACACTGCCATCAAGGTGCCAGCACCAATTGCGCCAGCTAGATATGAGGCAAGTGCACCAACTCCCAGACCAAAGCCAACTGCAATTGGAGCTAGCACAGCAAGTAAGCCAGGAGTCACAAGTTCACGCAGTGAGTCTTTAGTGCAAATATCTACAACGCGACCATATTCTGGACGCTCAGTACCATTCATAATTCCTGGTCGAGTTGCAAATTGATTCCGCACTTCAAATACAACAGCACCTGCAGCGCGGGATACAGCATTAACTGCAAGCGCTGAAAACAAGAACACAACTGACGCACCAATTAATAGACCAAAGAGTGAGTTTGGTTTAGTAACGTTAAATGCATCGAGCAAATCAAATTGTGCGCCTAGTTCATCAACCGCCTGAATAATCGCATCTCGGTAAGCACCAAATAGCGCTGTTGCAGCTAATACTGCGGTTGCAATCGCGATTCCTTTGGTGATTGCTTTAGTCGTATTACCAACTGCATCAAGCTCGGTTAAAATTTTTGCTGCTTCACCATGAACGTCACCAGACATTTCAGCGATTCCTTGAGCATTGTCACTAACTGGACCAAAGGTGTCCATGGCAACTATCACACCAACAGTTGTTAGTAAACCTGTACCTGCAAGCGCAATTGCAAATAGTGAAAGTGCAATAGATGAGCCACCTAATAGGAAAGCACCATAAACTGCTGCACCAATAATTACTGCAGTTACAACTGCAGACTCAAGACCAATTGCAATACCTGACAACACTACCGTTGCAGGACCTGTTAGTGATGTTTTTCCAATATCTTGTACAGGTTTTTTATCGGTTCCAGTGTAGTAACCAGTTACTCGCAAAATAATTGCTGCAAGAGCAATACCAAGTATTACTGACACCGTAGCAATGAGTCTCGGATCACCATTAAGGGAAGTGATTTCTGCTGATACACCAGCAAAACCTGCAAAGGATGCAGGAAGATAAACATATGACGCGATTGTCGAAAGTGTTGCCGAAATTACTGCAGAGATGGCAAAGCCGCGGTTAATAGCCTTCAAACCATTTTCGCCTTTGCGTGGCTTGGTGATATAAACACCAATCACTGCTGTGACAACTCCAATTGCAGGAATAATAAGTGGGAAAACTAAACCTTCAACACCGAACGCAACTTTACCAAGAATTAATGCCGCAACCAATGTCACTGCATATGACTCAAACAAGTCTGCTGCCATACCTGCACAGTCACCAACATTGTCACCAACATTGTCTGCAATTGTTGCTGCGTTTCGTGGATCATCTTCTGGAATACCTTGCTCAACTTTTCCAACAAGGTCAGCACCAACATCAGCAGCCTTTGTAAAGATGCCACCACCCACGCGCATAAACATTGCAACCATCGCTGCGCCAAAACCAAAACCTTCTAAAACTTTTGCAGCTTCACCTTGATAAATCAGCACAACTACAGCTGCACCAAGTAGTCCAAGTCCAACCGTTGCCATTCCAACAGCTCCACCCGTTCGGAATGCGACGCGAGTTGCTTGATCAATTCCACTATCTTTTGCAGCAGCTGCTACTCGGACGTTAGCTTTAACTGCTAAAGACATTCCAAAATAGCCAATGAAGGCTGAGAACAATGCTCCAAGGACGAAAAATATCGATCGGCCAATTCGAACGTCGGTAGTGCCAGGCAGAACGAAAAGCAAGCCAAAAATGAGCACCACAAAGATTGCAAGCGTTTTAAATTGTCGAGCAAGATAAGCAGCAGCACCTTCTTGTACGGCTTTCGCAATCTCTTGCATTTTTGCTGTGCCTTCACCAAAAGCAAGTACTTCTCGGCGAAACACAACAGCCATTACCAACGCTAAGGCTGAAATCACAGCTACTAGTAAAACTAGAGTTTGATTGCTGCCAGCAATTTCTAGGTTACTTGTACTTGCGGCAGTCAAGGTCGAGCGAAACATGTTCCTCCTTGGAAGGCCGATCAAATTGGTTGTCGGCCTGACGTCGACTCAGTTGAACCGAGTGAGCGTAGGGGAGTGAGTCTAGCCAGTGGGGTCAGTAGATTGTGATTACCTACAAGTACAGGAATTACCGTATCGTTTGCGCTTGCCGGTAGGAGCAAGATTGGCATTAGACCCAAAGTTTCAGGTTATGTCAGCAGTTGAGTCTGCGCTCGCTGGCTTTACTGGTTCGAACATAGTTGTTGCATGCAGTGGTGGACCCGATTCCGTTGCTTTAGCGCTGGCAACTCATGACTTAGCTCAAAAAAACAATTGGGCAGTCAAAGTTGTAATTGTTGATCATCAATGGAGTGAGTTATCTGCTGCTAATGCTGAATTTGCACGCACCCAGCTTGTTAATTTTGGATTAGGCGATGTTGAAGTTGTTGTCGCTGAACCAACTCCCGCAGAGAATCGCGAAGCAAGAGCGAGGGAGATTAGATTAGATATTTTGCAAAGATACGGTGATTCATTAAATGGTGCACCTGTCTTGTTAGGTCATACAAAAGATGATCAGGCCGAAACAGTACTTATGCGATTAGTAAGAGGATCGGGTAGTAAAGCGTTAGCTGGAATGAGTCCAGTTCGAGGAATATTTATTCGACCATTACTGGAGTTAGCTAGAAGGATTGTCCATGCATCCATACCAGATACTTTTTCAGTTATCAACGATCCAGCAAATTCAGATGAAACTCATTTGCGAGTTCGAGTTCGCAAAAACGTTCTACCATTTTTGCAACAGGAATTAGGTGAAGATGTTATCTCAGGTTTAGTACGTTCTGCGCAATTACTTCGTGTTGATAGTGAATACTTTGTTGAACAAACTATGATTTGCTTGAAAGAGTGTCTAGTTGAAAATGATTTGGATGTTCAGGCGTTGACTAATTTACATCAAGCAATTCGAACTAGAGTAATTCAGCAATGGCTGATTAGTTCAGGTGTTCCAAGTGGGAGTTTGCATCAAATTCATATCAAAACTGTTGATGAACTTATCTCTGATTGGCATGGTCAAAAAGAAATCAATTTACCAGGCGGGTTTGAAGTGAAACGCAGTGGAAATCGGCTTACTATCTCGCACTAATTGGAGGAAATATGGAATCGAAAGCAGTTAGCGCAGAGCTGACAAAAGTTCTCTTAACCGAAGAACAAATCTTGATTCGGTTAAAAGAATTGGCACTACAAGTCGAATCAGATTACGAACAAAAGGATTTATTGTTAGTTGGGGTATTAAAGGGTGCAGTAGTCCTAATGGCAGATTTTATCAGGTGTTTGACCCGACATGCTGATACAGATTGGATGGCAGTTTCATCTTACGGTTCAGGCACTAAGTCAAGTGGGGTAGTGCGAATTAATAAAGATTTAGATCAAGATGTTATTGGACGTGACGTTTTAATAATTGAAGACATAATTGATAGCGGCTTAACTTTGAATTGGTTAGTATCTAATCTGCGATCTCGAGGTGCTCGCAGTGTTGAAGTATTGACGCTGCTACGCAAGCCGGATGCCGCAAAAGTATCAGTTACAGTTAAATATGTTGGGTTTGATATTCCGAATGATTTTGTTGTTGGTTATGGCCTTGACTTTGCTGAAAAATATCGCAATTTACGAGATGTGGCGGTGCTTGCTCCACATATGTACTCCTAATAGTGCCATTTAGCTTAACGTGGTTTACGGTTATCCCACCAGATGAATTGCTACTGGTAAGAAGAGGTTGATAAACATTGGTCGACAATAAAGTAGATAAAAAGAAGCGTTCAAAAAAAGGTGCGCTGCTTTGGATTCTTATTGGCACTCTTCTTCTCTTAATTGGTAGCAACTTAGTTTCTCGGGCAACAGGTCCAACTCGAATTGACACTGGAGAAGCGCTTTCTTTAATTCGGGGTAATCAAGTGGATAGTGCGGTTATTATTGATCGCGATCAACGCCTTGAACTGAAACTTAAAGATGGCAGTTCTGCAATTACTGATTTTGTTACGGGGCAGGGATTAGAACTGCAGAAAGAATTGCAACTGCAAGCAGAGGCGGGACGTCTCGCTGATGGATATACGGTTCGAGTGCCATCTCAAAACATATTGGTCTCTCTATTAATTTCACTACTACCAATTGCGCTAATCGTATTTTTACTTTTCTTTTTTATGAATCAAATGCAAGGTGGCGGCCGTTTAATGAATTTTGGCAAGAGCCGTGCAAAGCAAATTACTAAAGATATGCCAAAAACAACTTTCGCAGATGTTGCTGGTGCAGATGAGGCAGTTGAAGAATTAGTGGAAATCAAGGATTTTCTTGCAAACCCGGAGAAATTCAAAAAGATGGGTGCAAAAATCCCAAAGGGCGTGCTTTTATATGGACCGCCGGGAACTGGTAAAACTCTTTTAGCCAGGGCAGTTGCTGGTGAAGCTGGTGTGCCATTTTTCTCTATCTCAGGCTCTGACTTTGTAGAGATGTTTGTTGGTGTTGGTGCAAGTAGGGTTAGAGATTTGTTTGAACAAGCAAAAGCAAATGCGCCAGCAATAATTTTCATTGATGAGATTGATGCAGTTGGTCGACAACGTGGAGCAGGCTTAGGTGGAGGTCACGATGAACGAGAGCAAACACTAAATCAAATGTTGGTAGAAATGGATGGCTTTGATGATAAGGGAACAGTCATCATGATTGCTGCCACTAACCGTCCCGATATTTTAGATCCAGCACTTCTTCGTCCTGGAAGATTCGATAGGCAAATTGCAGTGGAACGTCCAGATTTGGCCGGACGTGAGCAAATTCTGAAAGTACATGCAAAAGGAAAACCGTTTGCGCAAGATGTGGATTTGCTCGCTGTTGCTCGACGCACACCAGGATTTACCGGTGCTGATCTGGCAAACGTTTTAAATGAAGCTGCACTTTTAAGCGCTCGAGTTAATCAAGAAGCAATCACAAATGAATTATTGGATGAAGCTATTGATCGAGTGATGGCAGGACCACAAAAACGCACTCGATTAATGGACGATAAAGAACGATTAGTTACGGCGTATCATGAAGGCGGTCACGCTTTAGTTGCTGCAGCATTACCTACAAGTGATCCTGTGCACAAAGTAACAATTATGCCCAGAGGTCGAGCACTGGGTTACACAATGGTGTTACCTGATCAAGAAAAGTATTCCACTACGCGTAACGAGATGCTAGATAAATTGGCATATATGTTGGGCGGTCGCGCTGCCGAAGAAATGGTTTTTCATGACCCAACAACAGGTGCCAGCAATGACATTGAAAAGGCAACCGCGTTAGCGCGCGCAATGGTTACTCAATATGGAATGACTGAACGACTTGGAGCAATTAAATATGGGCGAGATGGCGCTGATCCATTCTTTGGCCGTGAATTCACACAACACCGGGATTATTCAGAAGATATCGCTGCTGCGATTGATGAAGAGGTAAGAAACCTAATTGAAACGGCCCACCACGAGGCTTATCAAATTTTGATTGAAAACCGAAGTGTGCTTGATGCACTAGTTCTTGCTCTGATGGAAAAAGAAACATTAGATAAAGCAGAGGTTGCAAAAATATTTGAACCACTAATCCGAAAAGATCGACGCGAAGCTTGGACTGGAAGTGAAAAACGAGTACCGAGTCAGTTACCTCCTGTGTCCGTGCCAGTCAAAAGTGAACTTAATGGTTCAATCAAGCAGAGTCAAAATGACAACAAGTGATCAAAACACTTCTAGATTAGATACTGATCGAATTCAGCGAGCAGTTGTTGAATTGCTTGAGGCTATAGGGGAAAATCCAAACCGAGATGGTTTGAAAGATACGCCAGCACGAGTAGCCCGTGCCTATCAAGAAATCTTTTCCGGGGTTTCAGAAAATCCAGCTGAATTACTCACTACTAATTTTGATTTGGGTCATGAAGAATTAGTACTTGTGAAAAATATTGAGGTGTATTCGATATGCGAGCATCATTTATTGCCGTTTTTTGGCGTGGCCCACATTGCATATTTGCCGGGATTTGCAGGCAAGATAACAGGATTATCCAAACTCGCCAGAGTTGTTGATCTTTATGCAAAGCGCCCACAGGTTCAAGAGCGATTAACCAATCAGGTTGCTGATGCAATTGAGGCAAAACTTGAACCGGCTGGCATTATTGTGATTATTGAAGCGCAGCATCTTTGTATGTCAATGCGTGGGATAAAGAAAACTAGTGCAACTACGATTACTAGCACTTCTCGAGGTTCACTAAAGGAAGATCCAGCTCGGTCCGAAGTTATGAATTTGATTCGAAGTAGTTAATGTGCAAATAGTTGATGGATTGCCAGACCAACTATCCTCATTGAATCGAACACTTATTTTTGGAATCCTGAATGTCACTCCAGACTCGTTTTCTGATGGTGGCAAATACCTTCAGGTAGAAGCTGCCGTAAATCATGCTAGAGAACTAATAAAAGATGGTGCAGACGTTGTAGATATTGGTGGGGAATCAACAAGACCTGGTGCAGAACGTATCTCGGTGAACGAAGAACTAAATCGCATTATTGAAATTGTGGGTGAAGTTAGCAAATTTGCTTGTGTATCAGTAGATACTATGCGAGCTGAGGTTGCAATGGCAGCTTTAGGTGCAGGTGCAACAATTGTTAACGATGTGAGTGGCGGGCTTGCTGATCCAGAAATGGTTTTTGCAGTAGCAGAAAAACGTGCACCATATATTTGTATGCACTGGCGAAATCATTCAGCTGATATGTATGAAAATGCAAGTTACTCAAATGTGGTGCTTGAGGTGATTGAAGAATTAGAGCAGCGGGTTGCTGTTGCGCTTGGTGCTGGGATGGAGTCGAGTCGCATAATTCTTGATCCAGGGCTCGGTTTTGCAAAATTACCAGAGCACAATTGGCAGCTGATTTCGGAGATATCAACATTAAATTCACTTGGCTTTCCCTTACTCGTAGGGGCTTCTAGGAAAAAGTTTTTACGAGAACTTGGGGTTGATCAAGACGCTGCAACACATGCGTTGAACGCTTACCTCGCTGCAAACAAAGTTTGGGCAGTAAGGGTTCACGATGTTAAAGGAACTGCTAGCGCAATTACTGCACTGGCTGAGATAATGGAATCTAATGAGTGAAAAAATAAAACTAATTGGAATTAGTGAATATGGCCGCCACGGCGTTTATGCACATGAAAAGATAAACAAACAAAAATTCGAAGTTGATATCTTAATGCTTCTGAATCGCACTTCATTAGCAGATCAGATAAATGAGACGGTTGATTATGATCTTGTCACTCAACAAGTACGTGAGGTTATCGCTAACAACGAATATGATTTACTAGAAACGCTAGCTAATCAAATTGCTGACATGTGTTTGACATTCAATCCAGTAAATGAGGTTGAAGTAAGCGTTCACAAGCCAGCAGCCGCTCGTTCTATGGGTATTGAAGATGTAGTTGTGATTGTGAATAAGACCAAAAAATGAAAGCCATACTTTCAATTGGCTCTAATCTTGGTGACAAAGGTGGTTATTTGCAGTTCGCATTAGATAAAATAACAAATCTACCAAATACCCAAATAATTAAGGCTTCATCAATTTATGAAACTGCACCACAAGTAAATTTAGATCAACCTACTTTCTTTAATGTAGTGCTTGAAATAGAAACAGGATTTGAAGCTAGAGAGTTATTGTTTCAGTTTCGCGCAATTGAAGCTTTGGCAAATCGTGAACGCTCGATAAAGAATGGACCTCGCACACTCGACATTGACATAATTAGTTATGAAGACTTATCAATACAAGAGGAAAATTTAACATTACCTCATCCTAGGGCGCACAAGAGACAATTTGTTTTAATTCCTTGGATGGAAATTGATCCAGAAGCACAACTTGGGGAACATGGGTTGATTGCAAATCTCAGCAATGGATTAGATGATCAGGGTGTTGTTAAAGTTTCGGAGTTAAGACTATGAGACCAACAAAAACAAGGAAGATAATCTTCATCGCTCTGTTTTCTGCTTGGTTAGCAGGTGTTCTTTCTTTTGTACTTTATCAACAAATGCAAGTGTTCATTGAATTTCCCATAAACCTTTTAATTGTAACTTTCAGCTTAGCTTTGACAATTGCAATTTGGACTTTGCTTGCAAGAAAACGAGTGATTGGTCCAGCGCGTACTTTTACCCCAATTCAATCTGCAAGAACGGCAGTGCTCGCGTTGGCAGGAAGTCATAGTGGAGCAATTCTTGCTGGAATATCAATCGGAGTACTCGTTAGCTACTTAATGACTCCACCAACTGAGGCTAACCAAGATCGAATTCAGATTTTGGCTGGAACAGCACTTTCAGCTCTAGCGCTAACTGCTGTCTCTGTTTGGCTTGAGCGAATATGTTCAGTGCCAGATAAGAGAGATGATAAATGAAAGTAATACAAAGTATTGCACAGTTAAAATCTGAACTTAGCAAATTACCTCGAATATTGGTTCCGACGATGGGTGCTTTACATTCAGGTCACGGTGAACTTATTCGAGTAGCACGTACGATTACAAACACTAGTGGTGAAGTTATCGTTTCGGTATTTGTGAATCCACTTCAATTTGGTGCAAATGAAGACTTCTCAAAATACCCCAGAACTTATGAGCAAGACATTAAAACTGCTCAAGAGTATGGGGCAGATGTAATTTGGTTCCCGAGTGCTGAGGAGTTACTTTCAGATGAACTAGTTAGATTGATAAGTCCAGAATTTGGCAATACTCTTGAAGGAAAATTCAGGCCAGGTCACTTTGATGGAGTCTTAACCATTGTGAATCGCTTATTTGAATTAGTGCAACCAACACATGCAATTTTTGGCGTAAAAGATTTACAGCAATTAATTTTAGTGCGAGAAATGACTATAGAAAAATGGCCTAAGTTAGCTATTGTTCCGGTTGAAACAATTAGAGATGAATCAGGACTCGCATTAAGTAGTAGAAATAAATATCTATCTTCAACTGAATTAGTGCTCGCAGCTGAAATCAATAAAGCTTTAAATAGAGCCGCGTTAAATCCAGATCCAGAAACAAGTTTCAAAAAACTCTTGTTTAGCGTTGGAATTCAAGAAGCGGCAATTGATTATGCAATTAGATTAAAAATGCCGAATCATTGTGAAGATTTAGGCAAAGAGCGATTGGTGGTGGCGGTTCGTATCGGAACTACCCGCCTACTCGATAATATTGCGCTCAACTAGGGGGATTTTTGTTACTTGCAATTGATGTGGGCAATACCAATATCGTTTTGGGTCTGTATGACGGCGAGTCTCTAACTAGGTCATGGCGGATTAAAACCGATGCCTACGCCACAGCTGATGAATATGCAATTCAGATAAAGGCGCTCACCGCGAACTCACCTCAGATAACTGGCATTGCTTTGTGTAGCACGGTTCCAAGTGTGCTTCGTGAAATGCGGGAAATGATTAAACGAGATTACTCCGAAATTAAGACAGTTATAGTTGAACCAGGAATCAAGACTGGTGTTTCAGTCTCAACCGACAATCCTAAAGAGGTTGGAACTGACCGCATTATGAATTCACTTGCAATTTTTCATAGACATGGTGGACCTGCAATAGTGGTTGATTTTGGCACATCAACAAATCTAGATGTGATTAATGCAAATGGTGATTTCATCGGAGGTGCCCTAGCTCCAGGTATTGAGATCAGTATTGATGCATTAGCTAATCGAGCAGCCGCGCTTAGAAAAATTGAATTACAAAAACCAAGAGCTGCGGTCGGAAGAAATACCGTTGAGGCTTTGCAATCCGGTGCTTATTTTGGATTTGCTGGACAAGTAGATAGATTAGTAACTCAAATAATTTCTGAAATTGGACCAGTTAAAGCAGTCGTAGCAACTGGAGGATTAGCTAGCACAGTGGTCGAAGCATGCTCGACAATCACCCATCTTGAGCCTGACTTAACCCTAGAAGGCCTGCGTTTAGTATTTGAACGCAACTAATTGGACTGAAATCGAGATAACGTAATCCAATGGACCACAACTATGAGCTTGACGAACAGGCACAGATTCGTCTTGATAAGTTAATCAAGTTTCGTTCAGCTGGTTTAGAACCATATCCTCATAATGCACCGCGCACCCACCATATTTCTCAAGTCCGCTCTACTCATAATGAATTAGAACCAGATAAACAAACAGGCGATATTGTGTCAATTGCTGGTCGCGTAATGTTAAATCGCATTGCTGGCAAACTTATTTTTGCAACAATTCGTGATGGTAGTGATGATATTCAAATTATGTTAACGGCTGATGTAACAGGTGAAGATGCTCTTGAAAGCTGGAAAGACTTTATTGATTTGGGTGATCAAATCAGCGCAACAGGGGAAGTTGTCACAACTAAACGTGGAGAGCTAACCGTTCGAGTAAGCAAATGGATGTTGACAGCAAAATGTTTGCACCCGTTACCTGATAAACACAAAGGTTTAGCAGATCCAGAAGCACGTGTTAGACAAAGATATTTAGATTTGATTGTTCGGCCCGAATCTAAAAAATTAGTGAAGTTACGTAGCGATGCAGTTGCAAGCATTAGAGAGCAACTACGCAAGAAAGATTTTACTGAAGTTGAAACTCCCATGCTACAAGTTATGCACGGTGGTGCCAATGCACGACCTTTTGTCACACATATAAATGCTTATGACATGAAAATGTTTATGCGAATTGCGCCAGAGCTTTATTTAAAGAGATTACTTGTTGGCGGTATGGAGAAAATTTTTGAAATAAATAGAAATTTTCGTAACGAGGGTGCAGATTCATCGCATAATCCAGAATTTACAATGCTAGAGATGTATGAGGCTTTTGGCGACTATCGAACTATGGCGGATTTGACCAAAGAGCTAGTGATAAATGCTGCGAAAGCTGTTTATGGATCTGCAGTTGTCAGTCATGAAAATGAAAATGGTGTAATAGTTGAATATGATTTGGCAAAAGGTTGGGAATCTATTCCTGTCCTTACTGCAATAAGCAATGCTGTTGGTGAAGAAGTTTCAATAAATTCTGATATTGAAAAGCTGAAGAATTTGGCAAACAAGTTACAAATCGCTTTAAAGCCAGATTGGGATAGTGGGCAAATAATTCTTGAATTGTATGAACATCTAGTAGAAGCGAAAACTGTATTACCTACCTTCTATACTGACTTTCCGCAATCTGTTTCGCCGTTAACTAAGGCACATCGAGAAAACAAATTACTTGCCGAGAAATGGGACTTAGTGACATTTGGTTTTGAACTAGCAACTGGTTATTCCGAGTTGAATGATCCACATGATCAACGAGATCGGTTCAAGGCACAACAAGCGTTAGAGGCAGCAGGCGATGATGAGGCTATGCGAATGGATGAAGATTTTATTCGTGCTTTGGAATATGGCATGCCACCAGCTGGTGGTCAGGGCATGGGGATTGAACGATTGTTGATGGCCTTAACTGGTAAAGGAATTCGTGAAACCATACTTTTCCCATTAGTGAAGCCAATTTTGTATGAGTAGCGTTTTAATAAGACCAGCACGAACCTCTGATGTGCCTTTTATTTTGTCACTCATTGGTCGTTATTCACCTGAGCGAAGAATGTTGCGCAAGGAAGTAATCACTATTTATGAAGATATTCAAGAGTTCGTGATAGCAGAAATTGATAGTGAACCAGTTGGGTATGGGGCGCTACATGTGCTTTGGGAAGACCTTGCTGAAGTCCGAAGTGTTGCAGTGAAACCTGATTTAAGAAGAACTGGAGTTGGACGCGCTGTAGTTAGCCATTTGCTCAAGAAGGCGCAGAGTTTGGGGATAAGAAGAGTATTTTGTTTAACGTTTGAAGTGGATTTTTTCAGCAGTTTTGGATTTAAGCCAGCAGATGGCCCAATTGTTGATCACGATATTTACTTAGAAATGTTGAAGTCTGAAGATGAGGGAGTTGCTGAATTTCTTGATTTGGATCGCGTTAAGCCTAATACTCTTGGCAATGCTCGAATGCTGCTTTTGCTTCCAGAAAGTTAATCAACCAGTATTTCTAAGACCGCTAGCAATACCATTAATGGTAGTTAATAGAGCTCTTGATAAATGTGGGCTGTAATCAGAAGTATTTCGCTGACGGGCTAACAAATCTACTTGCAGCATATGGAGAGGAAGTAGGTAACGATCTCTTATTAGAAGTGTCTGTGCGAGTGCTTGCTGATCAGATAACAACTCGGTTAGCCCAGTTACCCATAGAACTTGTTTTACAGTTTCAGCATACTCAGATTTAATTACCTCAAACAATTCCTGCTCTTCATCAGCAACTAACTTAGTTACATATCGTTCTGCAATAGCCATATCTGTTTTTGCCAAGGTCATTCGAACATTCGATAGAAAGTTAGACATAAAAGACCAGTTGTTGTGCATATTTCGTAACTCATCACCAACACCCATTTCGCGCGCTTTAGCGATTCCCGTGCCAACACCAAACCAACCTGGGACGATTTGTCTGGATTGTGTCCACCCAAAAACCCAAGGAATTGCTCTTAAATCACCAACACCAGCATCTTTGTTAGACCTTCGAGATGGACGTGAGCCTAAATGCATAGCAGACAATTGTTCAACTGGAGTTGATTGATGAAAATATGAAGGTAACAATGGGTGATCAAATAAATCGCGATATTTTTTAAATGCTGCATCCGAGATGGCATCAGTTATTGGATCCCATCTGGATAGTTCTTCATTAGACGTTGTGGGATCGCGATGCAGTAGAGACGCATCGATGGTTGCGGCAACGAGCAATTCGAGATTTTCTTGTGCTAATTTAGGTAAAAGATATTTATCACTAATTACTTCACCTTGTTCAGTGAGTTTTATCTGTCCATTTAAAACACCTGCGGCTTGGGACATAATTGCTTCGTAAGTCGGTCCACCACCTCTACCAACGGTGCCACCTCGTCCGTGAAAGAGAATGAGATTTACCCCGTGTTTGCTTGCAACATCTCGCAACTCTCGTTGCGCTTGATGAATCTGCCATTGTGAAGTAGTAATACCCGCATCTTTATTGCTATCTGAATAACCCAACATCACTTCTTGTGAGTTACCTCGTAGTTCAATCATTTCTCGATACTGAGGAATCTCTAACATCTGATTGAGCAAATCACCTGCAAGCTTTAACTCTCGAACCGTTTCAAAAAGTGGAACGAAACCAATTTGGCAATGTTTTTTCTTTAGGTCAATCAAACCAGCTTGAGTAGCTAGATAAACGGCTGCCAATACATCATCAACCCCTTTTGTCATGGAGATGATGTAAGACTCAATGACTTCTTCACCATGGCGAGATTTAATCTCTGAAATTGACTTAAATGTATTAAAGGTTTTTGCTGCACTTTCCGAAAGGCTAGGTGACTTTCTTTTTTCTAAACTACTCAACAAGTATTTTGATCTGTCATCTTCTGTTTCTAATTTAGAAAAGTCAGGTAAGAATTCTGCAACTGCCTGAGTATGAGCACTAGCGTGTTCGCGGACATCTAGTGTTGCCAAGGTGCTGCCAAATGCGGAAACAGTTCTAATAGAGCGATCGATGGAACCAGTAGCTGCAAGTGAGCTTGTAGCTACCAGCGAGCGCTGCAAAATTTCTAAATCGAAAATGACATCCTTGAATGTTCGGTAATCGGTGACGCCATCTAAATCTATTCCATCACTTAAGCGCTTTTGAGTGTTTTCCAACTTCTTTCGCATCACCATTGTCTTTAGTCGGTATGGCTCCTCTGCATTAAGTCGTCTATACCTATCTTCAATAGCAAGATTTGCTAAATCAGCTTCTAAAGATTTGATTAATTCGCTTGTGTTTTTGCTAAGCCGTTCACTTAAACTCAATTGATCTGAAAGTCGTTTAGCTATTCGATCAAATTCAGAAATAGCTGTGCGGCGAGATATCTCAACTACCTCACAAGTGGCTTCGGGTGTAACAAATGGATTACCATCCCGATCTCCACCAATCCAACTTCCTAACGAGAGTGGTTGATTTGTTGCAGGTATCTCAACATTTAATGCTTTTGCAATTGCATTCAATTCGTCGAGCACTTCAGTAAGCGGCCCTTTGGTTAGAGCATCAAAATAAAATAGTGCATTTCTTGCTTCGTCCAAAACTTCCGGTTTTTCCAAGCGAAGCTCATCTGTTTGCCAAAGCAAGTCAATCGTTTCTGCTAATCGTTGTTGCCTAGTTGCAGATTCAGGTAAATCAAGAAGATTTGCAATAAACCTAAGTTTTACCAAAATTGTTCTTCGAGTTGCTTCTGTTGGGTGAGCTGTGAAAACTGGCCTAACTTTAAGTCGCAAAAAAGTCTCTTGAATCATTTCGGTTGGCAGATTGGCTAATTTAATTTTATTTTCTACTCGTTTGAGCCATCCACCAAATTCACTTCGTGCTTTAACCATGGCTTTTGCACGGTGAACCTGTTCGGCAATATTCGCAAGGTGAAAATAGAGCGAGAAGGCTCGAGCAAGCGGAATAGCGGTTTCTGCTGGCTCATGTGAAAGAAAGTCAAAAACTTTGTCAGGTTGTTCCGCCGACAGCGAACGAACAACTTCAACTTTGTCATATAAATCTTTACCTGCGTGCCGGATTAAAGTCTCTCCCAACATTCGTCCGAGCATTCGGATGTCGGCCCGAAGCGCATCAGATTGGGCGATTGCAGCGCCAATGCTCATTTCAGAGGGTCCGTGCCCTGGAGTTAGGGAGTTCATCAGGGGTAAGCCTAGGCGCACAGGTTATCGCCCACCCGCAGTCGTGGAAAATGAGTTTTGCGCCTACTATCTGGGCATAGAAACAGCGTAGGAGATGCCGAATGTTTGAACGCTTTACTGATCGAGCTCGAAGAGTAGTTGTGCTTGCCCAAGAAGAGGCAAGACTGTTGAATCATAACTACATCGGAACTGAACACATTTTGTTGGGCTTGATTCATGAAGGTGAAGGCGTTGCAGCTAAATCGCTTGAGGCATTAGATATCAAACTTGAACAAGTGCGTGGACAGGTTGAAGAAATTATTGGTCCAGGACAACAAGCACCTAGTGGTCATATCCCATTTACTCCACGTGCAAAAAAAGTTTTGGAATTATCTCTTCGCGAAGCACTGCAATTGGGACACAACTACATAGGAACTGAACACATTTTGCTGGGCCTAATTCGCGAAGGCGAAGGTGTTGCAGCTCAGGTCCTGGTTAAGTTAGGCGCTGATCTACATCGAGTTCGTCAACAAGTCATTCAATTACTAAGCGGATATCAAGGTAAAGAACCAGCAACTTCTGGTGGCCCTGCCGAAGGCACCCCTTCTACATCTTTAGTTCTAGATCAATTTGGTCTTAACCTCACTCAAGCAGCTCGTGAGGGTGCATTAGATCCTGTGATTGGTCGAGAAAAAGAAATCGAACGAGTCATGCAAGTTCTATCTCGCCGAACTAAGAACAACCCAGTATTAATTGGTGAACCAGGTGTTGGTAAAACTGCAGTTGTTGAAGGACTTGCTCAAAATGTTGTTCGCGGTGAAATTCCAGAAACTTTGAAAGACAAGCAAATCTATTCGTTAGATCTAGGTGCGTTAGTTGCAGGCTCTAGATATCGTGGTGACTTTGAAGAGCGACTAAAGAAAGTTCTAAAAGAGATTAGAACTCGTGGTGACATTATTTTGTTTATTGATGAGATTCACACACTTGTTGGTGCGGGTGCAGCTGAAGGTGCAATTGATGCAGCCAGCATTCTTAAGCCGATGTTGGCACGAGGTGAATTGCAAACAATTGGTGCTACTACCTTAGATGAATATCGAAAGCACGTTGAGAAAGATGCAGCACTGGAGCGAAGATTCCAACCGATTCAAGTTGCTGAACCTTCACTTGCGCACAGCATTGAGATTCTAAAAGGTCTGCGTGACCGCTATGAAACACATCACCGAGTCACGATCACTGATGGTGCATTAGTTGCTGCAGCCACACTAGCTGATCGATACATCAATGATCGATTTTTGCCAGATAAAGCAATTGATTTAATTGATGAAGCTGGATCTAGACTAAGAATCCGTCGAATGACTGCTCCACCAGATCTACGCGAATTTGATGCACGAATTTCTGAAGCTCGACGTGAAAAAGAGAGCGCGATAGATGCTCAAGATTTTGAGAAAGCCGCATCGCTGCGAGACAAAGAAAAGCAACTAATTGTTGCTAAAGCAGAGCGTGAACGTGAGTGGAAGTCCGGCGACTTGGATGTGGTAGCTGAAGTAGATGAAGAGTTGATTGCTGAGGTACTAGCAACGGCAACTGGAATTCCAATTGTGAAGTTAACTGAAGAAGAGTCACAGCGATTAATGCGAATGGAAGATGAATTACACAAGCGCGTGATTGGTCAAAATGATGCAATTACTGCTTTAAGTAAGGCAATTCGTCGTACTCGCGCAGGTCTAAAAGATCCAAAACGACCTGGTGGATCATTTATTTTTGCTGGCCCATCTGGTGTTGGAAAAACTGAGTTGAGTAAAGCGCTATCTGAATTTTTATTTGGTGACGAGTCATCACTGATTCAGTTAGACATGAGTGAATACTCTGAAAAACACACCGTGTCTCGCTTATTTGGCTCACCTCCAGGATATGTTGGCTATGAAGAAGGCGGGCAGCTAACTGAAAAAGTTCGCCGTCGCCCATTCTCAGTTGTGTTGTTTGATGAAATAGAAAAAGCTCATCCAGACATATTTAACTCCTTACTGCAGATTCTTGAAGATGGCCGGCTAACAGATGCTCAAGGACGAATTGTTGATTTTAAGAACACAGTAATCATTATGACGACAAACCTTGGATCACGGGACATTATGAAGGGCGCTGGCCTTGGCTTTGCGAATGTAAATGATGATAAATCAAATTACGAGCGAATGAAGTTAAAAGTAAATGAAGAGTTAAAGCAACACTTCAGACCAGAATTTTTAAACCGCATAGATGATATTGTGGTATTCCATCAGCTAACTGAAGCAGAAATTGTCAATATTGTTGATTTGATGATTGCTAAAGTTGATGAGCGTTTGAAAGATAAAGATATGGGTCTTGAGTTAACTGCATCCGCTAAATCTTTACTTGCAAGGAAGGGTTATGACCCATTGCATGGCGCAAGGCCGTTACGTCGCACAGTTCAACGTGAAATTGAAGATGTGCTGAGCGAAAAGATTCTATTTAGCGAGTTAGTTCCTGGGCAATTGGTAGTCGTAGACACTCAAGGTGAAGATGAAAGTGCAACATTTACATTCACTGGTGCCACAAAAGGAGAACTTCCTGACATCCCACCAATAGAACCAGCTGGAAGTTCTGCCGAATAGATTAATTAAGTAAGAACACCCGAATACGCTGCAAGTGTTCGGGTGTTTTTAGTTTAATTGATTGAAGATAGAGATCGCATCTACTAAATCTTCGACTTGATGTAATTCTAATTTCCCTTGGTATTTAGTACCAATAGGTATGATCGCGTGCTTTATTCCTAAGCGTTCTGCTTCAGCAAGTCTGCGATTGATATTAGTTGCTTTACGTATTTCTCCAGTCAAACCAATTTCTCCAATTGCAATCAAATTTGGATTGATTGGTTTTTCTTTAGCAGCACTTGCAACACTAAGTGCGATAGCTAAATCCGCGGCAGGTTCAACAATCTTCAAGCCACCAACTGTTGCTACGTAACAATCGTCTTTAGCAACTTTGATTCCCGCTTTTCGCTCCAATACTGCAAGTACCATTGAAACCCGTGATGAGTCAACTCCACTAGTTGCTCGTCTGGGTGAAACCAGTGATGAAGTGGCGACTAATGCTTGCAGTTCGGTAATCAGTGGGCGCTGACCTTCCATGCTTACAGTTAGACAAGTCCCAGCAATTGGTTGTTTTCGGCTAGTGCGAAACAGTTCGCTTGGATCTGCTACCTCAATCAGACCTGATTCTGCTAAGTCGAAACAACCAATTTCATCTGTTGCACCATATCTATTCTTAACTGATCTAAGTATTCGTAAGCTGGTATGCCGATCTCCATCAAAGTTGAGCACAACATCAACGA
>VGBH01000003.1 GCA_016870575.1 Actinomycetota bacterium | reverse complement strand
TCCAGCAATTGTTCCTTCCTTTGTGACATGTCCTACTAAAACAATTGCAGTTTGGGATTGTTTTGCTGCACTAATTAGGGCTGCTGCAGACTCACGTACCTGCGCAACACCGCCGGCAGCGCCCTCAAGCTCACTTGAAGAAATGGTTTGTATTGAGTCAATAATTACTAATTTAGGATTGTGGTGTGCAATTAATCCCAATATTGTCGATAAATCGGTCTCGGCTGCTAAGTAAAGTCGATCATGGATTGCATTGATTCGTTCAGCACGCAACTTTACTTGAGCAGATGATTCTTCTGCAGAGATATAAAGTGAATCACCAATTGATTTAGCCCAAGCTGCGGCAACTTCTAGAAGTAAAGTCGATTTTCCAATTCCAGGCTCACCAGCTAAGAGCACAACAGAGCCTGGAACAATCCCGCCACCTAA
Source organism: Actinomycetota bacterium (assembly GCA_016870575.1). Taxonomy (GTDB): domain Bacteria; phylum Actinomycetota; class Actinomycetes; order S36-B12; family UBA5976; genus AcAMD-5. The sequence goes on along the minus strand of VGBH01000003.1, from coordinate 58,737 downwards.
AACTCGATCTAATTCGGAAATATTGGTCGCAATTTTTGTTGCTTCCATGATTTGAGTATCTGTAATTGGAACAGCAAAAGTGTTTAAGTTGACAGGCTTTGTGCTACCAATTGTTCGCCCTGCTTCAATGAGTGTTGACCAGGCTTGACATTCACCACACCGACCTACCCATTTAGCTGATTCCCAGCCACACTCAGAGCATTTAAAGAGAGATTTTTGTTTTGCCACAGTGGCACACTACTTGCGCTCCCAGACAGCTGTCGCTGGGTGAAGCGGAATCAACTTACGACCCTTGCTATCAGTTACCTGGTTTATGGCAGCTTCATGTGCTTTACAGTGCTCGACCAAAATTTGATATGCCTTCTCATTCATTAATTTAATCAATGTGTAGCGTTCAGTAACATAAACTGGCTCGGCGGCAGTATGTGCTTCTGGGTTACTTGAGCAATACCAGTTAAGTTCAACTCCACCCTCACCCCAGCTTCGCCGATCATATTCAGTAATTAAAACAACTAACTGTTCTGATTTATCTTCAAACTTTCGTCGCTCGTAATCACGACGAATTGGCAACTGCCAGCAAACCTCAGGCTTTAAATCGGCAGGTTGCTCATTGATTCGTGCGCCAAGACGATGAAATGCACATCCATCACCGCCAGCAAATCCAGGGCGATTTAGAAATATGCAAGCACCATTTACGACTCTAGTTTTGTCTGCACCGTCTTCAACCTCTGTCCAACCTTTTTTTAAACCGATGTCACGATGCTGCCAATCTTCATCAGTTAACTTGGCTACCCACTTTTTAGCATTGCGATAATCTGATTTTTCCGAGAAGTGTGCGCCATGTGTGCAGCAACCATCATTTGGTCGACCTTTTTCTATACCTTTACAGCCACGGCCGTAGATACAGTTCCATTTAGAAGTAAGCCAAGTTAAATCAATCCGATATATCTGTTCAGGCTCTTCAGGGTCTTGAAATTCAACCCAATGTCTCGGTGCAGTTAGCGAAGTTTCTTTCACGGGGATTAGCCTAGACAGGGAGTACCTTCTGCTTATGCGCCTGGGTGTGTTAGACATTGGAAGCAACACTGTTCACCTATTGGTTTGTGATATCACTCCTGGCTCTGCGCCAATACCAGCATTTTCAATCAAAGAACCGTTAGGACTAATCGGACTCTTAAATGAGGAGGGCTCATTTGATTCTGATATGCCAGAGCATTTAACAACATTGATTGATGAGTTGGTAGATGCAGCAAAATCAAATGGCTGCAAAGACATATTGGCATTTGCAACAAGTGCAATTCGGGAAGCAACAAACGGACAACTTATGTTGGATGAAGTTATCAAGCGAACCAAGCAGCAGATATCAGTGCTATCAGGAGCTGATGAGGCTCGGTTAACTTTTTTGGCTACAAGAAGATGGTTTGGATGGTCGAGCGGGACGTTGTTAAATTTAGATATAGGTGGTGGATCACTTGAATTAGCCATTGGGAAAGGTGAACGTCCTGATTTTGCAATTTCATTACCGCTTGGCGCTGGTAGATTAACAAAGAGTTTTAGCTTTAGTGATCCACCAACGATGAAACAACTCAATAATGCGAATGAATACATTTACCAACAAATCGAAAATGTATTAGATGAGATAACGACTGAAAGTGGTGCTGATCATGTGGTCGGTACGAGCAAGACGTTTAGGTCACTAGCTCGCATCGCTGGCGCAGCCCCGAGTGCAGCAGGCCCATATGTCAAACGAATACTGCCCGCTGCGAAGCTAAATCAAATCGCTCGACGAGTAACTGAGATGACAGTCCAACAACGAACAAATTTGCCTGGAGTTAGTAAGGCCCGTGCCACACAGTTAGCCGCAGGTGCGATGGTTGCCTCAGCCGCGGTAGATTTACTGAATATCGAAGAAATTGAAATCAGCCCTTGGGCGTTGCGTGAGGGCATACTGCTCCGGCATATCGATTCGCTAAATCGATAGGAGGTTAGATGAAGCAGGTAGCAGTTTTTGGTGCAGGTGCGATGGGTACCGCACTAATTGCAGCAGCAAAAAAAGTAAATCCGCACTTGCTGTTTTTAGTTTTTGATAAAGACGAATCTAAACTAAATCTAACTGTCACTAATCTGAATGTAAAGGCAGGTAACAAGGAAGATTTATCAAAATGTGAATTAATTCTCTTGGCCGTTAAGCCCCAAGATGTTTCAACGGTGCTTACTGAGATTAATGATTTACTCGACAACTCTCAAACCGTTTTATCGGTAGCAGCAGGAATATCATTAGATAAGTTAAAGAGTTTGCTATCAAATGCAGTCCCTGTTAGATGTATGCCAAATACGCCCGCACTAATTGGACTTGGCTTTAGCACAATTTCGGTATTGCCTGAAACCGCCGACATTCACCTTAGTCGAGCTCAAGAACTATTGTCAGCGGCTGGTAAAACTCTGCAGATTGAGGAAGAGCTACAAAATAGTTTTACTGCAATTCATGGTTCTGGCCCGGCTTATGTTTATTTGCTAATTGAGGCAATGATTTCCGCTGCAATTAAGGAAGGTATTTCTGAGCAGGCTGCAACTGACGCTGTTATACAAACCGTTCTTGGTGCAGCACAATTAGCAACACAAACAGGTGAAAGTGCGAGGTCGCTGCGTGAACGTGTCACATCTCCCGGTGGAACAACCCAGGCAGCGCTTAATGAATTGAACTCAGGCAACTTTAGTGAGTTGATAGCCAAAGCTGTTAAAGCTGCTCGACAGCGAGCCAGTGAGTTGGGGTAGTTTTTCCAAATGGACTTACCTTTAGTAGCATTCGGCAATCAATTCGACCCAAGAGGTGAAGCGTGGGATCAGTAGTTAAAAAGCGTCGCAAGCGAATGGCGAAAAAGAAACATCGCAAATTGCTACGTAAGACCCGCGTTCAACGTCGTAAGTAAAAACTAGTAATGACTGTGCCTAGGGTGCAGCTGATAACTAAACCTAATTGCCACTTATGTGACTCCGCACGTGATGTTGTAGCTGATGTATGCGTTAAGCAGGGCGAAGAATTTGAAGAAATTTTGATTACCGAGAATCCTGAATTAGCAGCAGTGCACGCCGAATTTGTGCCAGTAGTGTTGGTGGACGGTACAGAAGTTGCGGTGTGGCAAGTATTGCCGCAAACCCTAATTTCGGCATTAAATGCTGCTAAATCTTGAGAGATTTTGTTTTTTTGGGCTTAGTGTTTACCTTTAGCCCTGAAACCAATACTTAATAGGAGCCACCTTGGCGCAAAGCCGCACGCCCGGAAAGACTGCTGGATTACCAGCGGCAACAGTGGAGCGATTACCAATATACCTTCGTGCATTGACTGAATTTAAATCACAAGGCGCTGAATTAATTTCTTCAGAAGATCTTGCCAATGCAGTTAATGTGACTAGTGCACAACTAAGAAAAGACTTGTCTTACTTAGGCGGTCATGGCACTCGCGGTGTAGGTTATGACGTATCAGTATTGATTCAGGCGATTGCAGCAACTTTGGGAGTCGATAAGCAATGGCCAATTGTAATTGTTGGTTGTGGGAATTTAGGTATGTCACTCGCAAAGTATGCTGGCTTTGCAAATCGTGGCTTTAAGATTGCAGCTCTTTTTGATGCGGCATCAGAAATAATTGGTAAGCCAGTTGAAATTTCTGAAGGACAGGTTGTTTACATTAAAGATGTTTCTTTTCTTGCAACTTTCATTCGAGAAAATAATATTCAGATTGCCGTTATCACAACACCTGCAACTTCAGCACAAAACGTGTGCGACATTTTAGTTAATGCGGGAATCTATTCAATAATGACATTTGCTCCAGTTTCACTGAATGTGCCAAGTGGAGTAGATGTTAGACAGATTGATTTAGCAAGCGAATTACAGATTTTGACATTTCATGAACAAACCAAAGCAAATGAGGTAATTGCAATATGACCGCTGCAAAATCCGCTGGGCGGATTTCGTTTATCGCCCTGCCCGACTGTGACCTTAAGGTGCTGACCATTGGTGCACTAGAAGCAATTAAAGATGCTAATACAGTCATTGTTGATCCATCATTGATTGAAGTTATTTCACCAATAGCGAATGTATCTGAGGTAGTTGGCGAGCAGGCATCCGAGCTGGCGCGCGCAGCAGTTGCTGCCGTTAAAGAGGGACATGATGTTGCCAGAATATTTCTTGGTGATGGAATATTACGTGGTTCGTTGTCTGAGGAACTTTCTATAGTAAATAGATCTAACATTGATTTTGAAATTTATCCAACCATTCCAGTTGATTTTGCTGTCGGCTTTTATGCAGGAGCAATGTTTGAACCATCAAAAACTGATGCTATCCATCTTCTGGATGCGAAGGATTCATACGATTTAGGTAATTATCTAGGTAATAAGACAGCATTGATTTTACGGGGCACAACAAATGAGATTGGCAGATTTGCTAATGATTTAGTTGCTGCCGGTAGATCTGCGTCAACTCCGATGGTGTTGGTGCAAAATGCGATGACGCTAGATCAACGCAGTTACCGAATGTCATTAGGTGATGCGGTTGATCAAATCAAGGCTTACAAATTACAGGGTCCAGCACATGCAGTTATCTCAGAATCTGCGGGGCATGTTGAGCGAAACTCTTGGTTTGAAACAAAATCATTGTTTGGCTGGAAAGTTCTACTGCCTAAAACAAAAGAATTTTCATTAGATGTTACTGCGTTGTTGGCAAAAGCGGGTGCAACCTGCACGCAGGTGCCAACTTTGAGTGTTGAGCCACCTAGAGCTCCTCAGCAAATGGAAAAAGCCGTCCATGGAATTGTTTCCGGTAGATATCAATGGTTAGTTTTCACAAGTCCGCATGCTGTTCGGGCAATTAAAGTTCGATTAGACGAATATGGATTAGATGCTCGTGCATTCTCTGGTATCCGTATTGGTGCAGTTGGGGCCGATACCGTGGGAATACTCAAAGAAATCGGCATTAATCCAGATTTGATTTCGCCAGATGATACTAATGCAGGGCTTGCAAATCTTTGGCCTGTATTTGATCAATTCCATGATCCAATGAATCGAGTTTTAATCCCAAGAGCTGATGTAGCTGTGGAATCTCTTGCAACTACATTAACTTCATTAGGATGGGAAGTTGAAGAAATCACTGCATTTAGAACTGTGCGAGCAGCTCCTCCTGCACCAGCAATTCGTGATGCAATAAAAAGTGGTGGTTATGATGCAGTGCTATTTAGTTCTGCTAGCACGGTTCGCATTTTGGTAGGAATTGCTGGAAAACCACATCCAACTACGGTAATTGCTTGCATAGGTGAACAAACCGCTGCAGCTGCGCAAGAGATGGGATTAACAGTAGATGTTTTGCCGGAAGAACCAACTCTTTCAGCAACAATTGAAGCCTTAATTGCTCACGGCGAGAAGTTACGCCTAGCAGCAGTTGAAAATGGTGAAGTTGTTTGGCGCCCATCAGTTAAGCGATTAACTCGCAAGCGAAGCTAAATGAGCAACACCACGCTTGTGCATTTGCTTCGCCATGGCGAGGTATTTAATCCAGAAAAAATTCTTTACGGTTGCATTCCTGGTTATCAACTATCAGAACGAGGAATTGCAATGGCGCAGATGGTCGCGGAACATTTTTTAGATTCAGATTTAACGTATCTTGCGTCTTCGCCACTAGAGCGAGCTCTACAAACAGCAGAGCCAATTGCAAGGTTGAAGAATTTAACTGTTAACCAAGATGAAAACTTACTTGAAGCCACCAATGTTTTTGAAGGGCAGAGAGTTTCAGTTGGTGATGGGGTATTGCGTAAACCCACTTCTTGGCGACACCTTTGGAACCCATTTCGTCCGTCATGGGGTGAGCCTTACGCAGAGATTTATGCTCGCATGCAAGTGGCAGTAAATAAAGCTAGAGAAAGTGCGCTAGGCCACCAAGCAGTGCTGGTTAGCCATCAGTTACCAATCTGGATTGCAAGACTGGGTTATCAAAATCACAGATTTGTTCATAACCCAGCACATCGTGAGTGCAATTTAGCATCTGTCACTACACTTAAATTTTATGATGACCAGTTGGTATCAGTCTCTTATACCGAACCTGCGGCATCACTCTATAAAGATTCTGCAGGCGGAGTGGGTGCGTAAACCACTCGCTGTCTTTTTTGTCCTAACGTTCTTAGTTGGCTGTAGCACTGCAAGCAGTAACAGCACTTCATTTGTTTCAGGTGATGGCTCAACAACGGTACTTCCGGTAGCTGAGCGGGGCGAGGCTTTAGTTTTATCTGGGACTACATTAGAAGGTGATGAGTTATCGGTTGACCAATTTCTTGGTAAAAATGTAGTAATAAATGTTTGGGCATCTTGGTGCGCACCTTGTAGGCAGGAAGCACCTGAACTAAAAGCCTTTCATATTGAAAATCCAGATGTTCAAATAGTTGGAATCAATACTAGAGATAATGATCCAGCTGCTCGTGCTTTTGAAGAATTTTTTGGAATTACTTATCCATCTATTGTGGATCCGGACGGCTCTAAGCAATTAGTTTTTCGCGAGACATTACCTATGAGTGCAATTCCAACTACCATAGTTTTGGACAAATCGGGCCGAGTAAGTGCACGTATTTTGGGAGCTGTAACTAGGTCTCTTCTAGTTCAAGTGGTTGATGAAGTGAATAATGGGTGAAGTAGTCGTTAGTGGATTTCTTCCACTTGCCATATTGATATCAATCCTCGCAGGTTTAATCTCGTTCTTGAGTCCTTGCGTGCTGCCGCTTATCCCGGGTTATCTGGCAGTTTTGGGGAACTCAATAACGTCGAACAAACCTGTAAGACAAACAATTGTTTTTGTTTTAACGTTCACAGCAGTTTTTGCATCATTTGGATTGGCGTTTGGGCAATTAGGTTCATATTTATTGGAATATCAAACGGAGATAAACACAATACTTGGTATTTTATTAATTACAATGGGATTTGTTTTTGCTGGAGTAGGAAAATTTTCACAACTGCAATTTAAGTTACCGTTAAATGGAGCAAAGTCTGCACAACCAATAATGCTGGGATTAGTTTTTGCCATTGGTTGGACACCTTGTATTGGTCCAACTTTAGCTGCAGTGCAGACTTTGGCACTAACTGAGGGAACTGCAATAAAAGGCGCAATCTTATCGGTTAGTTATGGTTTTGGTCTGGGGATTCCATTTGTTGTGTTTTCAATTTTAGCTGGTAAGTCGACTAAATTAATTCAACAGTTACGAAGTAAGCAAAAAGCTTTTATTCGATTTGGTAGTGCATTCTTGATTATTCTTGGCATCTTGTTAGTTACTGGAGTTTGGTCAGATTTAATTGTCTGGCTTCAACAAAAATATGCTGGATTTACGGTGCCGTTATGAGCGATACTTTTTCATTAACTCCTGTTGAGTTAGCCAGATTTTTTTGGCGACAGTTAACCAGTATGCGAACCGCACTGATTTTGTTGTTATTGCTGGTGATTATGTCTATTCCTGGATCAGTCCTACCACAACAAAACACCGATGCGTTTGGTGTTTCGCAATGGATTGAGAATTCACCTGAATTAGGTAGCATCCTTCTGGCACTTGGATTTTTCAATGTGTTTAGTTCGTTTTGGTTTTCCGGAACCTATTTATTGCTTTTAATCTCATTGGTTGGCTGTATTGTGCCGAGGTCATTTCAGCATTACCGAGCAACAAGATCACAACCACCTGCTGCACCAGCAAATTTTGAGCGTTTAACGATGCATGATTCAATAGAATCAATTGCACCATACACAGAAATCTTTAATGATGTTGCAGTTGGTTTGAAAAAGAAAAATTGGCGAGTCAGAACTGACTTAACCAATAAGTATGTGGCCGCTGAAAAGGGATATCTACGCGAGGTAGGAAATTTAGCTTTTCACTTAGCCGTAGTTGGCATCATTCTTTCAGTAGGTATTGGCGTGCTGTTTTCATATCGAGGACAAATGTTGGTCCGTGAGGGCACGGCGGTTGCAAGTACACCTACTCAATTTACGTCACTCACATTTGGGACAGCCGTTTCTGTAGCAGATTTACCCGCAGTTACCGTAAAGCTGAATAAATTCACTGCTGAGTTTGAGCGCGGGGAAGTGCAGCGCGGTGCTGCGAGAGTTTTTATTGCTGATGTCACTGTGCAAACTCTTACCGAAACAAAAGACGTTGTGATTGAAGTGAATAAACCATTACTTGTTGAAGGATCAAAGTGGTTTTTAGTCGGCCATGGATATGCACCAAGGGTTCAAGTAAAAAATCAACTTGGTGAGGTAATTTTTTCTGATTCAGTAATTATGTTGCCGCGCGATGGAAACTTTAGCTCTGAAGGCGCAATCAAACTTCCAAATGGTGAAAATGGTTTGGGATTCATTACTGCCTTTTTACCCACTGCAGATTTCACTGGTCAACCGATTTCTATTTTTCCAAGTCCAGACAATCCAGTTCTATTGCTATCTGCTTGGCAAGGAGATTTAGGTTTAGATAGTGGTGTGCCACAGAATGTGTTTAGTTTGGATGTATCTGAGTTAGATCGAATCGGCATTGTTTCACTTAGACCAGGTGATGTTTGGCAGTTACCTAAAAACCTAGGTTCAGTTGAGTTTATTGGAGTTGAGAGATTTGTCACATTTGATGTAGCTTCAAGCCCTGGGGCAGCACCCGCATTGGGATTTTCGATTCTCGCAATCATTGGACTAATTGTTGGGTTGTACGTGCGTAGTAGACGTATTTGGATTAAGCAGTTGCCCGATGGCATCTATCAGATTGGTGCACTAAGCCGAAGTGATCAACCAGGATTAGATAATGATGTCGCATTAGTTAAGGCTCTATGCTCTGCTGCTAAGGAGACGAATTAAATGGACGCCGCATTAATTAGTAATTTATCTGTTTTGATTTCAAGCATCTTTTTAACACTAGCAACTTATGTTTCATTTATTAGATTGATTGGCAGTAAGAATCCAAATCGCTTTGCAAAGATTTCTTATTCCCTAACGCTTGTTTCCACGATTGTGCTCGCAATAGGAGTTATTGCTCGCGGAGTTGCTGCTGACCGTGCCCCTTGGGGAAATATGTATGAGTATGCAATTGCTGGCACGCTTGCCGTTCTTTTTGTCTATTTAATTATTGCCCGCAGACAAGATATTTCTGGTATTGCTGTTTTCGTATTGATGCCAACATTGTTGTCTTTGGGTTTGGCGCAAACAGTGCTGTATATCCCAGTTGCAGATTTAGTGCCAGCATTAAAGTCTGGCTGGCTGGTCATACATGTAGCATCAACAATTATCGCTGGTGGTGGCTTTTCACTTGGTTTTGCTTTTGCCGTCGGACAGTTAATTGCAGCTAAATCCAAATCTAAGTTAGCGGAAAAGTTGCCTACTGAATCTCAATTAGAGTTACTTTCATATCGAGTTTCCGCCTGGGGCTTTGCCGTTTGGACTTTTGCCGTTTTAGCAGGCGCAATATGGGCAGAAGAAGCTTGGGGAAGATTTTGGGGCTGGGATCCAAAAGAAACTTGGGCACTGATTACTTGGATTGCATATGCAGCTTATCTTCATGCTCGAGTAACAGTTGGCTGGCGCGGTGGCAAAGCTGCTGCTATTGCGATAGTTGGATATCTGACTTACCTGTTTAATTTTTTTGGTGTAAACATTCTTTTCGACGGATTACATAGCTATGGTGGCTTGTAGATATGAATACTTTTCTATCAACCATAATCTATACGCTAGCAAGAATTGGGCTATTGGCACTATTCCTTGGCATTGGATATTTTGCTGGACTTCGCGGCTATATATTGTTAATTGTTGCATTTTTAGTTTCAGCAGTTGCCAGCCTTTTTCTTCTTGATAGTTTGCGAGATCGGGTATCTGCTGGGGTATTTAAGACAAAAGAAAAGATTGATAAGCGCATAGAGGATGCGGCCGCGAAAGAAGATGCCTGGCTAGACGAACAATTACGCAAGCACGAAACTAATAGAGAGAATCAGTCCGAGCAGGATAAGTAACCTATTAGTTTGTTGCAGGGGTGAAATTAGATTTTTTCCTGTTGCACCAGCAACCACATCTCTAATTGGCTGCATCGCAATAAGAATAAGTAGTCCGGATAAAGTAGCTAGCGGCGCGGTAAATGCAAGCAGCATTGCAATTACAATCGAACCAATCACGACAACCATATAAAACAATCGTGTTTTTTTATCACCGAGCTTAACTGCCAGCGTTAACTTTCCTACTTGCTGATCACCGGGTCGATCTCTAAGGTTGTTAACAATCAACAGCGCCATCGATAGTAATCCAAGACTTGTACCAGTCACTACTGAAGCAATTGAGATGCTTTCAGTTTGAACATAGAAACTCCCAATGGTTGCAACTAACCCGAAAAAAATAAAAACAGAAACTTCTCCAAATCCCTTATATCCATAAGGGGATCTACCACCGGTATATAGCCAAGCCGCAATAATGCAGATAGCTCCAACTGGGACTAGCCAAAGATTAATTCTTAATGAAAGAATGAGTCCAGCAATTGCTGCAACTGCAAAGGAAATAAAACTTGCAGTTTTAACTGACTTAGCAGTTGCAAGGCCACTAGCAACCAATCGAATCGGACCTACTCGATTCGAATCACTACCTTTAATTCCGTCACTGTAGTCATTTGCATAGTTGACGCCAACCTGCAGAGAGAGTGCAACTAAAGCTGCAAGTATTGCATTTAACCAATTAAAACTTCCAACGGAAAAGCCAAGCGCTGAACCAGCCACTACTGGCGCAAAGGCAGCACCGAGGGTTTTGGGACGAGCACCGAGAAACCAGATACTTATTTGATTAGTCATTTTCGAGTTCTAGTCTAAGGGAGAACATATTAAGTTTTCCTAATTCCGTTCTGGGAAGTTTGTCTTTTACTACTACTTTTGCACCCTTAATCCCATCTCCTAATTCATTAATCAAGTTTTCCATTAATTGCGATTCAGTGAGATTTAGATTTGTTACAATTAAATACAAGGTTTCCTTGGCTAACAGTGCTGTAGCTTCAGATTCAGTCATTCTTTGCAAAGATTCACTAGTATCAGCTAAATCAAGTAAGTGCCCTTTAATTTTTACCTTACTATCACTTCGACCAGTAATTACTAACTTTCCTGACTCAAAATAACCTAAATCACGAGTGTTTATTGAGGTTAAGTCTAACCCATTATGCCGATACCTTGTAGCATTCATATTTGATTGGACCAAAACTTCATTATCATTATTCAATGAGAGAGCAACTGAATTTAATGGCTTCCCATCCCAAACTATTCCACCACATGTCTCGGTAAGGCCATATGAGCTTACAAAATTTATACCAAGTTCAGTTAACTTTTCAATCAAGTCTTGAGATAAAGAACCCGCTCCGATGATTACTTTAAAAAAGTATCTAAGGGAAGCAATCTCATTTATTACGGCGAGCCGCTTTAGGTGTTCTGGAACTAATGCAATTGCATGTGGCTCTGATAGGTCTTTAACTGACTTGACATAAGCAGCAAGCTGAGTTGGATCTGCTGCATTGATAGTTGGATTATGTAATTTTGAATTTAAAGCAAGACCTCTAAGCGCAGTCATCGTGCCTGCTATATGTTGAAGCGGAAGTACTAAATGCCATTGTGGGGTAACACCAAGCTCTTCATTTACTGCAGAGATTGAAGATTGAATTGCATTATGACTGATTTCAACAGCCTTGGGTTTACCAGTTGATCCAGAAGTTACAGCAATTAATCCAACCTCTGAACTAACAGGCTGGTTTGGATTTATGGCAGAAATCACAGCATTTATTCGATTGGAATTTGCTTTGGGGATTATTGCTAATGTGGCTTCGCCAGCAAGTACTGAGCGCATCGCAGAAAAAACCGCAGGGGTATCTGATGCGCTTATGGTCAGCAAGCCGGGATTGGTCATCGGTCTTAGGGTAGGGCAATGCGAAAGACTTCCAAGGGGGAGCCAAATGACCATTGATCCGGCGCATAGTTCTGTTAAACCCGGTGCAAACTGGGAGGCAATAGGCAGTTGGCAGGACATTGAATATCACCGCGCAGATGGCATTGCCAAGATCACAATCAACCGTCCAAAAGTAAGAAATGCGTTCACACCACAAACAGTGGTTGAACTTATGCAGGCATTTGATCAAGCTCGAGATGACGAATCGGTTGGAGTGGTAATTCTCACTGGTAAGGGAGATCTTGCTTTTTGCTCTGGTGGCGATCAAATGATTCGTGGAGATGATGGTTACATCGGATCGGACAAACTTGCCGAAAAAGGTATTGGTCGCTTAAACGTTCTTGATTTACAAATACAAATTAGAAGGTTGCCAAAGCCAGTTATTGCAATGATTGCTGGATATGCAATCGGTGGTGGACATGTATTACATGTAGTTTGTGACTTAAGTATCGCTGCCGAAAATGCTCGGTTTGGTCAAACTGGTCCGAAAGTTGGATCTTTTGATGGCGGATATGGATCGGGTTTATTAGCACAACATATTGGTCAGAAACGCGCTCGAGAAGTTTGGTACTTGTGTCGTCAATATGATGCCAAGACTGCCTTTGAATGGGGATTAGTAAATGCTGTTGTCCCAATTGAAGAATTAGAAATTGAAACAGTCAAATGGGCAAAAGAGATGTTGCAACATTCACCACTTTCACTGCGTATGTTAAAAGCAAGTATGAATGCTGCAGATGATGGCTTAGCTGGTATTCAACAATTAGCCGGTGATGCTACTTTGTTGTATTACATGTCTGAAGAAGCCCAAGAAGGTAGAAACGCGTATCAAGAAAAACGCAAACCCAACTTTAGTAAGTTTCCAAAGCGACCGTGATTAAAGAGATACTTAATCGAGCGATTCCATTCAAAGTTTCGCTCTCCACTTCATTTCGCTCGGTTAATCATCGAATTGGTTTCCTAATTGAAGGTGAGTATGGCTATGGCGAATGGGCTCCTTTCAGCGATTATCAACCAAAAGCTGCAGCAAAGTGGCTGGCTGCAGCTCTAGAAGCATCTAATCAACCACGTCAACCTGTGAAACGGCTGCAAGTTCCTGTTAATGGAATTGTGCCTGCATTAGATCCAGGTGCATCTGCAGATTGGGCTGAGAATTTAGTTCAAACGTACGGCGTTTCAACTTTGAAAATTAAAGTTGGAGATTCAAATCAACTTTCAAGAGTGCGAGCAATTTCTGAACGTTTGCCAAACATCACGTTGCGTGTCGACGCAAATGGATGCTACTCATTAGATCAAGCACGAGATTTAATCCCAAAATATTCTGAATTAGGCGTATCGGTGATTGAGCAACCTTGCGCAAATCTCTCTGACTGCAAATCTGTTAAAGGACAAGGCTTGCTAATTGCAATTGATGAGTCCATCAGATTGGCATCTGAAATATCAGATGAATTCATTGAGCAACTACATTTGGCAACCGATTTGATTGTGTTAAAACCCATTCCTCTTGGTGGCAGTGCCCAAACTTTGTCGCTTGCTGAAAAACTTTCCTTACCAGTTATAGTTTCTGGTTCATTAGATACCAGCGTTGGATTGAGTTACGTTTCCTATGTTGCCGCATTACTACCCAACGAAGTGTTACCAAGCGGCTTAGGCACTTCAGTGCTACTTGCAGATGACTTAGTTGAAAACAGTCTGCTGCCAGATAAAGGCATGCTTTCTGTAGGAGCAATAACTCCTGACAAGATTAAACTTAGCCAGGCTAAAGATAGGGTTAATGAGCATGAGCGCGCGGAATTAACTGAACGCCTAACTGCAGCCTCTGTTGAACTAATGAAGTTAAGTGAAGTGATTAAATGAGCGCAACAGCTCAGGCACGAATTTTGATTACTGAATTGATAAAGGCTGGTGTTACCGATTTAGTTGTATCACCTGGTTCACGAAATGGGCCAATATCACTAGCTGCATTAGCAACAAATCAAATTCAAATCACGGTAAGAATTGATGAGCGGTCGGCTGCATTTACTGCTCTTGGGATTGCAAAAGTTACAAAAAAGAAGGTTGCAGTTGCGGTTACCAGTGGAACCGCGGGAGCGCATTTGTTACCCGCTTTAATTGAAGCTGCGCAATCAGATATTTCATTAGTTGCAATAACGGCAGATCGTCCGATTGAACTAATAAATACTGGTGCAAATCAGACGATAGAGCAATTGGAGCTATTTTCTGCAGCCACGAAAAATGTAGTTGATCTTTTAAGCAATTGGACTGCCGAAATGTGGCAAAATGAATTGCGCATAGCCCTTAAAGTAAAAGGCGTTATTCATATTAATCCGCGTTTTTCAGAACCGCTAGTTCCAACTGATAATTGGAAACCGCAAGACGTAATTACTGCAATAGATGATACAGATGCTAAGAAATCAAACATTACACGTTTTGTAACAGGTAAACGCGGAGTAGTAATTACTGAAGGCGCGGAGATTGATCATGCTGGAGAAATTGCCAGTAGTTTAAATTGGCCACTAATTTCAGAACCCGCAGGAACATCTATTGCTAGTTTAGTTACTTATGGAGCACTAGTTTCAGCCAAATTTAAAGACAACATTGAAATCGTTGTTACCGTTGGTCGAGTTGGCTTGTCGCGTCGAATAAATTCTTTAATTAATAGTAAGCCAAGAATTTCAGTTAAGACCCCAACTAAATTAACAAATATTGATGCCTTATATGTTTCAGCTGGCGAAGTTGATACGAAAGACCTGCATGCGATTGGTCACGAATGGCTTAATCGCTGGACTGACGAATCTGATGCCTTTGTTCGAATAATTAACCAAGTAATTGATGATGCACCCTTAAGTGGTTTATCAGTTGCATCGAGTTTATTTAGTAACCTTAAATCATCAAATCACTTACATGCGGCCGCAAGTTTGAGTTTACGCGATTTGGATTTTCTAATGCAACCAAATTCAATTGGGTTAATTACTTCAAATCGTGGGGTAAATGGAATAGATGGAATCACAGCTACTGCAACAGGCGCAGCATTAGCATGGCAGCGAAAAGGAAATGGACAAAGTTATTGCCTATTAGGAGATGTAGCATTACTTCATGACTTATCTAGTTTGACTATTCCTTCAACTGAAAAATTCCCAGATCTTCGATTAGTTATTGTAGATAACAATGGCGGAGGGGTATTTCACACAATTGAACAACGAGGTGTTTCAGGATTTGAGCGGGTTTTTGGCACACCACACAAAGCAGATTTAAAATCTCTCCTAATGGGGCTAGATATCCCAGTTACTGAAGTTACGAATAAGAGTGAATTGTCTAAAATCTATCAGTCTCACTCTGGGCTATCAGCAATACTGATTTCTGGAGTTGATCGCGAAATCGAAGCAGATTTGAGAAAACAAATAACTAATTTAGTGAGTTAAGTACAGCTTTAAATTTTGCCGCAGATTCCGCAATCTCAGATTCTGAGGTAGAACCTGAAACAACACCGCAACCTGCGAACAATCGCAAAGAATTCTCTCTAACCTCGGCACAGCGAATTGCTAATCCAAGATCACCATCACCATTACCGTCAATCCAACCTACTGGTCCGGCATATCGACCTCTGTCCATACCTTCAACTTCAGCAATTAAATCTCTAGCTCGCTCTGTTGGGGTTCCACAAACAGCAGCAGTTGGATGAAGAGACCCTGCTAACACAAGAGCAGGAGAATCGTCTGCAACAATTGCAGTTATTTCGGTAGATAAGTGAGCGACATTTGCTAACTGCAGAATTGTTGGCGTTGGTGGAACAACTAGATCTGTGCAATGAACAGCTAATGCTGCCGATACTGACTGAACTGCGTAGTTATGCTCTTGTTGATCCTTATCACTAGTTAGAAGTTTTGCCTGCAAAATTTCATTTGTATTTTCATCTTTATGTTGCGTAATAGTGCCTGCGAGCACTCGAGAGACAATCTGATTGCCTCGCTTACGTAATAACATCTCTGGCGTTGCTCCGACTAGGCCGTCGATGAAATAGGTCCAACAATCCGAAAAAGTGTTAGCTAGATTATTTAAAATATATCTAACATCTACTGAATTTGCAGTGTTTACAAATAAATCTCGAGCCAGAACAACTTTATCAACATCACCATGGTTTATTTTTGATACTAGCTCATCAACTATCTTCACCCATTGTGATTCAGGGATAGAGCCACCATTTATTTGGACTGCACCAGGAGAATGTGGCAAGAGATGTGGTTTCTTGAGTTCAGTGAGCGCAACTTCTGGATCGGTGCCGTCCGAAGTTGTTATCCAATTCTTGCCATCAGTTTTTCCAATAACAACTTTTGGAATAACAAGAATGCTCGAAGATGGTTGTGCTCTAAACCCGAATGAAGCAAAAGCAAAAGCACCAGTTCCAGTTACACGAACTTGATCATTAACAGCCGCATCATTTACAACATCTCGCCACCAGCGATGTGCCCTTGAAAATCTTTCTTGTCCAGAAACTTCAAATTTGAAAGTTTCACCAACTGCAATCATTCCGGTATGTTCGCGAAGCCAAACTGCAATATGTTGATTTGCAGTTTCTTTTGGCAACAAATTTAACAAGTCACCAGGATCTGAAATTTCATGTGTTTGAAATTTCAACTTGGGCACTAGTTGCTCTACCGGCACTGCATTACTCACACCTTAAAGCCTAGAGCCACTATGCGCTTCTCGCTGATTCAACTGGGTAGGGCAGAATTCAGCATATGGAAAACTCTCGTGCAGACCTGACCAAACAGCCTAACGAAGTCCAAGCTATGTTTGATCGAGTAGCTAATCGATATGACCTTATGAATGATTTGTTATCTCTTGGGCAAACTAGAGGGTGGCGCAAAGCAACGGTATCTGCGCTTAAAGTCCAAAGTGGAGAAAGAATTTTGGATTTAGCTGCAGGAACCGGAACTTCAACTGTTGAGATTGCGAAGTTTGGCGCAGAGGCAATTGGATGTGACCTGTCACTTGGTATGTTAAAAGTTGGAAAAAAACGACATCCAGAAATAACTTTTGTGGCGGGCGATGCGCTGGCTTTGCCTTTTATCGATGATTCTTTCGATGGGGTAACAATCTCGTTTGGTATACGTAATGTGAATAACGTTCAACTTGCGTTGGCTGAAATGTTTAGGGTTACTAAACCCGGTGGGAAAATGGTCATTTGTGAGTTTTCTACTCCTGAGGCATATTGGCTGCGTAAGGTTTACCAAAACTACTTAATTAAGGCGTTACCGCAAGTTGCCAGGCGAATTTCAAGCAATCCAGTCGCCTATCAATATTTAGCAGAATCCATTTTGGCCTGGCCAGATCAAGCCAAATTTGCCGCACAAATTCAAACCATCGGCTGGGAACAAGTGGCTTGGCGCTCCCTAACTGGTGGGATAGTCGCGCTTCATCGGGCCATAAAGCCAAATAGCTAATTTGTGTGATTGTGGCCACACTAATGAGACGGACCCAGCACAGGTCCGCCCCTTAGGATTAGGCGGAGTCAACGGAAATATGCCAAGAAGGAGATTCCTGTGGATTTAGCCTGGCCGATTGTCGGTCTGGGGCTTCTTGCCTTCGGATTTGGAGCATTCTCCGTTATTGCCTCAGCACTTATTGGACCTAAGAAATACAACAAGGCAAAACTTGATGCATATGAATGTGGAATTGAAGCTACTCCGCAACCAATGGGTGGCGGTAAATATCCAATCCGCTATTACTTAACCGCAATGATGTTTATTATTTTTGATATTGAAATTATGTTTCTGTATCCGTGGGCAGTTAACTATGGCGCGCTTGGAGTTTTTGGATTAGGCGCAGTGGGATTGTTCTTACTAATTGTTACTTTTGCTTATTTTTATGATTGGCGTCGTGGCGGATTGGAATGGGACTAAATGGGTGTAGAAGAAAAACTACCATCTGGGGTATTACTCTCAAGCGTTGAGCAATTAGTTGGATATGTTCGTCGTAATTCACTTTGGCCCGCAACATTTGGTTTAGCTTGTTGTGCAATTGAGATGATGGCAATTGGTGCGGGTAGATATGACATCGCACGATTTGGAATGGAGACATTCCGTGCATCCCCGAGACAAGCAGATTTGATGATCGTTGCTGGTCGCGTTAGTCAAAAAATGGCTCCAGTATTGCGCCAGATTTATGATCAAATGCCAAACCCAAAATGGGTAATTTCAATGGGAGTTTGTGCTTCAAGTGGCGGCATGTTTAATAACTACGCCATTTTGCAGGGTGTAGATCACGTTGTTCCAGTGGA
The DNA here is from genome assembly GCA_016870575.1 of Actinomycetota bacterium. Taxonomy (GTDB): domain Bacteria; phylum Actinomycetota; class Actinomycetes; order S36-B12; family UBA5976; genus AcAMD-5. The sequence continues at coordinate 40,496 of VGBH01000003.1, read as the reverse complement.
TATTTATCTGCCTGGCTGTCCGCCGCGACCTGAGATGCTAATTGATGCAATTCTGAAACTGCATGATCAGATTCAAAACACTAAGTTAGGTGTTAATCGAGTTAATGAAATTGTTAATCAGGAACAAATTGCACTGGGAACAAAACCACTTGCTGAAATGAAAGGTTTGTTGGCATGACTGAAACCAACAATCCGTTAATTCCGCAAGGGGCTACAGAGCTGCCGCTTGTTGATATTCGTGAAGGTTCATTTGGTGTTCGCGGTAGCGGAGATACCAGTGGTTTTGGTGGTTTGGTTCGTAGAATCTATTTACCACCAGCAGCGAATCGCCCATTGCCAGGATGGTTTGAAGATGTTGTTTCCGTATTTGAACAAGCATTGGCTGCCAAAGAATTTAAATCAGCTGATGTTATTGAACGAGTAGTAATAGATCGAAATGAATTAACAATCAATGTAAACAGACAGTTTATCAAGATTGCAATGCAAATATTGCGAGATGAACCAAGGTTAAAGTTTGAAATGAGTATGGGAGTAAGCGGCGTGCATTATCCTGCTCAAACAGATGCAGAGTTACATGCTGTTTATCACATACGTTCAATGACTCACAATCGACAAATCAGAGTTGAAACAACTGCGCCAGATGTTGATCCACATATTCCATCAACGGTCGATGTTTATCCGACAAATAATTGGCATGAGCGAGAAACTTATGACTTTTTTGGAGTTATTTTTGATGGGCACCCTGGTTTAACCCGAATTGAAATGCCAGATGATTGGGTGGGTCATCCGCAACGTAAAGATTATCCGCTTGGTGGCGTACCTGTTGAATACAAGGGCGCAACAATTCCAGCTCCTGATCAGCGACGGATGTACTCGCGATGACAACTGATAACTTGATTTTTGAAACTGCTAGTGACGGTCAAGAAACATCGCAAGGCCGGGTTTACACGCTCTCGGGTGGCGATTGGGATCAAGTTAAAGCAGCTCCTGCTGGTGAAGCGGAACGCGTAGTTGTAAATATGGGACCTCAACATCCATCAACACATGGCGTACTTAGATTGATTGTTGAGCTTGAAGGTGAAACTGTTACTGAAGTCAGACCAGCGATTGGCTACCTTCATACCGGAATTGAAAAAAATCTTGAGTATCGAACTTGGACTCAAGGAGTCACATTTGTTACTCGAATGGATTACTTATCAAGTTTTTATAGTGAAACAGCTTATTGCTTAGCTGTTGAGAAACTTCTTGGAATAACAGACGATGTGCCTGAGCGTGCAACGGTTATTCGCGTAATGCTGATGGAGTTAAATCGAATCTCTTCTCATTTGGTTGCACTTGGCACAGGTGGATTAGAACTAGGTGCACTAACTGCAATGTTCCTGGCATTTAGGGAGCGAGAAATCATTCTTGACCTATATGAATTAGTAACTGGGCTACGAATGAATCATGCATATATTCGACCTGGTGGATTGGCACAAGATTTACCACCAGATGCGATTGCCAAGATTCGCGAAGCAATTCCTCGAATTCGTACTGGATTTAAAGATACTGAAAACCTGTTGGTTGGCAACAGCGTATGGATGGCTCGCACCAAGGATGTAGGTGTGCTTGATTTAGATGGATGTTTAGCCTTAGGTATAACTGGACCAACGCTTAGATCAACTGGTTTTGCTTGGGACTTGCGTAAAACAAATCCATATTGTGGCTATGAAACTTATGACTTCAAAATTCCAACCGTAGATACCGCTGATACTTATGGTCGATTCTTAATTCGATTAGCCGAAATGGAGCAGTCACTCCAAATTGTTGAGCAATGTTTAGATCGACTTGAACCAGGTCCAGTAATGGTTGGCGACAAGAAGATTGCTTGGCCAGCACAGTTATCTATTGGTGGCGATGGTATGGGTAATTCACTTGAACATATTAAGCAAATAATGGGAACATCAATGGAATCACTTATTCATCACTTTAAGTTGGTAACTGAGGGATTTGAAGTTCCAGCAGGTCAGGTTTATCAAGCCGTTGAATCACCAAGAGGTGAACTTGGTGTGCATATGGTTTCAGATGGTGGCACAAGACCGTACCGAGTTCACTTTCGCGATCCAAGCTTCACCAACTTGCAAGCGGTACCTGCAATTTGTGAAGGTGGACAGGTAGCCGACTTGGTCGCGGCAATAGCCAGCATCGATCCAGTTATGGGTGGGGTGGATCGTTAATGGCGATTACTGAAACAACAAAATCTGAATTACGTGAACTTATCTCTCGATATCCAGAACCTAGATCCGCTTTGCTTCCTATGCTGCATTTAGTTCAATCAGTTGAAGGTTATGTAACGCAAGAAGGCATAGATGTTTGCGCTCAAGAAGTTGGGCTTACTACGGCAGAAGTTTCTGCAGTCGCGTCGTTTTATACGATGTTTAAGCGTTATCCAGTTGGGAAGCATCATGTTGGTGTTTGCGTGAACTCACTTTGTGCGCTAAAAGGTGGCGATTCAATTTGGCGGCGTATTACAAACGAGTTAGGTATCGGCCACGATGAAACTTCAGCTGATGGACAAATCACACTGGAAAGAATTGAATGCCAAGCTGCTTGCACACATGCACCGGTGATGACGGTTAATTGGGAATTTATGGATGATATGGATGAAGCAAAAGCAGTAACACTAATTTCAAATTTACGATCGAATAAAGAAGTAAAGTCAACACGTGGTCCAAAAGTTAGAACATTTAAAGATGTAAGCAGAACAATTGCGGGCTTTGATGATGGATTAGTTGATGAACCAGGCATTGATGAAGCGATGTTGGCAGGCTTAAAAGCTGCTAAGCAGGCAGGTAGCTAATGACAAAACTCGTACCAAATCTAACTGCGCACTGGGATGAAACAGATTCGTACACAATTGCTGGCTATCAACGGCACGGTGGGTATAGCGCAGTTAAGAAATCCTTTGAACTAGGTCCAGATGCAGTAATTGCTGAAGTAAAAGAGTCTGGACTTCGCGGCCGAGGCGGTGCTGGTTTTCCAACCGGAATGAAGTGGGGTTTTGTTCCACAAGGAGATGGCAAACCGCACTATTTAGTTGTTAATGCGGATGAATCAGAACCAGGTGCTTGTAAAGATATTCCATTGATGATGGCAAATCCACATTCACTTGTGGAGGGTGTAATCATTGCAGCATATGCAATCAGAGCTAATCAGGCATTTATATATATCCGAGGTGAAACACCACATCCAATTCGCAGAGTTCGTCAAGCAGTAGCGGATGCCTACGCTGCAAAACTATTAGGTAAAAATATTTTAGGTTCTGGATTTGATTTAGAAGTAGTAGTTCATTCCGGAGCAGGTGCATATATTTGTGGAGAAGAAACGGCATTGCTTGATTCGCTCGAAGGACGAAGAGGTCAACCTCGACTCAAACCACCATTTCCTGCGGTAGCGGGTCTTTATGCCTCACCAACCGTGGTGAATAACGTTGAAACAATTGCGTCCGTACCAGCAGTCATCAATAATGGTGCCGCTTGGTATAAATCTTTTGGCACTGAAAAATCTCCTGGTATCAAATTGTTTGCAGTTTCTGGCGATGTTAAGAGACCAGGAATTTTTGAAGCGCCCCTTGGTATCACAATGCGTGAGTTGATTGATTACGCCGGCGGTATGGTTAGTGAACGACCAGTAAAGTTTTTTGTACCTGGCGGATCTTCAGTACCGCTACTGACTCCTGAACATCTTGATGTGCCGCTTACCTATGAGGATATGGCTGCACATGGCACCATGCTAGGCACTGGCACTCCAATGGTTTTTGATACTTCAAGGAGTGTGACGCAAGCAGTAGTTCGTTGGATTGAGTTTTACAAACATGAATCTTGCGGCAAGTGCACGCCATGCCGAGAAGGCACTTACTTCATGGTTGATATTTTGAAGCGTCTTGAAAAAGGCAAAGGACAAATTTCGGATCTGGATTTGTTAGTTGATATTTCGGCACAAATTTCCGGGCGCAGCTTCTGCGCTCTTGGAGATGCAGCTGCTACCCCAGTTCCAGCTGCACTGAAATATTTCCGGGAAGAATTTGAAACTAAGTTAGTTGGTGTTAAGTGACTGTAACGGCTAACCCAAGTCAAAACAATCAACTTGAGCTAATCACCGCAACTGTTGATGGCGTTGAAGTTCGAGTGCCCAAGGGAACTTTAATTATCCGTGCAGCTGAACAACTTGGAGTTCAAATTCCAAGATTTTGTGATCATCCATCGCTTGAACCTGTTGCCGCGTGTCGAATGTGTTTGGTTGAAATTGATGGAATACCAAAACCTCAACCTTCTTGCGCCATTCCATTAACTGAAGGAATGGTTGTTAGAACTCAGCAATCTTCCGAAGTCGCAGCAAAAGCTCAAGAGGGCGTAATGGAATTCTTGCTACTAAATCACCCTTTGGATTGTCCAGTTTGCGATAAAGGTGGAGAGTGCCCGCTACAAAACCAAGCGATGACAAATGGACGGCCATACTCCAGATTTGAAGAAGGCACAAAGAGGTTATTTGAAAAACCAATAAATATTAATTCCGAGATTTTGCTCGATCGTGAACGATGTGTTTCTTGTGCTCGCTGTACTCGATTTGCGGATGAAATTGCTGGAGATCCAACTCTTGAGCTATTGGAGCGCGGTGCGCAACAACAAGTTGGAACCGCTGACGACCGACCCTTTGAATCATATTTTGGTGGAAATACGATCCAAATTTGTCCTGTTGGTGCATTAACAAGTGCGACTTATCGGTTTCGCTCAAGGCCTTTCGACTTAATCTCACACAACACTATTTGTGAACATTGTGCCTCAGGTTGCTCAACAAGAACTGATATTCGTCGTGGAAAAATTATGCGTCGGTTAGCAGCCAATGATCCAGAAGTAAATGAGGAGTGGAACTGCGACAAAGGTCGTTTTGCTTTTACCCACACAACATTAGACCGCATTACAACTCCGCTGATACGAGAGAATGGCGAGTTGCGCACCGCTTCGTGGCCAGAAGCAATCGAATTTGCTGCAAATGGCCTTAAAGACAAACAATCTGGCGTGTTAACAGGCGGACGCTTACCTCAAGAAGACGTTTACGCATATTCACGATTTGCTCGTGTTGCCTTAAACACTAACAATGTGGATTTTCGAAATCGGTATGCATCTAAAGAAGAAGCAGATTTCTTAACCCATCATGTTGCAGCAAATTCGATGCATGTAACTTACCGAGATTTAGAGAATGCTGAAATAGTTCTACTAGTTGCATTTGAACCCGAGAATGAATCTCCTATTGTTCAACTTCGGCTCAGAAAAGCTGTAAGAAAAAGCAAACTAAAAGTAATTGCAATTGATACTGCTGCAATAGAAGGCTATAAAAAGTTAAATGCTGAAATAATCCTAACTAAACCTGGGTTAGAAGCAGATGCGTTAAACAAACTTGTACCGTCACTTAATGGTAAAAATGTGATTGTTTTAGTTGGTGAGCGAGCTGCGACCAGCAGTGGTTTGTTGAGTGCGGTTGCAAGTATGGGCAAAAGCACTTCAGCGAAGTTTGCTTGGGTTCCCAGACGTGCTGGTGATCGTGGCGCAGTTGAAGCGGGTTTACTTCCAACTCTTCTGCCAGGAGGAAAACTAGTAAAAGATGCTGCCGATCGTGCAGAAGTTGCAGCAGAGTGGGGAGTTGCGCAGCTACCAGGTCAATCAGGGCTAGATCAAGTTGAGATGGTTAAAGCTGCACTTTCTGGAGATCTTGATGCTTTTGTTATTGGTGGTCTAGATGTATATGACGTCTCTTACCATTCAGATTTTATTGCTGCCCTGGAAAAAACATTCGTCGTTTCACTAGAGCAACATTATTCATCAGTAACAGAGCATGCAGATGTCGTATTGCCAGTGGGAGTAATTACCGAGCGATCTGGAACGTTCGTGAATTGGGAAGGTCGCGAAAGATCATTTGCTGCAGCGATGCATCAGTCTCTTGCCCTTACAGATGCGCGGGTGTTGCATTTGATTGCAGAAAAACTAGGCGTGAAGTTTGCCGATCAAGCTAAGCCTTCTGAATTGCACAAGTCACTTACCAGTTTGAAGGATTCATCAAACACTTCAACTATGTCTGCTGTTGCAAGCATTAAAGTTCCTGGAATTTTGCTTGCTGGCTTACGCCAACTAATTGATAATGGAAGTCTGCAGCAGGGCGAGCCACATTTGGCTGCCACCGCAAGAGAGGCAGTTGCACGAGTAAGTGCTGCAACTGCATCAGCAAATGGATTAGTTGATGGCAACCTAGTAATTATTAAGAGCAGCACAGGCCAGATGGTTTTACCCTTGTTAGTTTCTGAAGTTGCTGATGAAACTGTATGGGTGCCATTAAATAGTGATGGTTCAACACCTCTTAAAAATTTATCTGTGAGCATTGGTGAGTCCGTTCAATTACAAGATGGCGGTAGATATGTTCTATAGCCAAGACCCGACATTAAATGATTTTGGACTTGACCCATGGTGGTTAATAGTTTTGAAAGTGCTTGCAGTATTTGTTGTTTTAGTTTTGCTTGTTTTGTTTAGCATCTGGGCTGAGCGTCGAGTTGTTGCAAGAATGCAGTTCCGCTTGGGGCCAAACCGCGTAGGTCCATTTGGACTGCTACAAAGTTTGATGGATGGATTAAAGCTTGCACTAAAAGAAGACATTGTTCCAAAGAATGCATCAAAAATTGTATTTTTGATTGCTCCAGTAATTTCAGTTACTACTGCATTTATGGCTATGGCAGTAATTCCGTTTGGTCCTATGGTTTCTATTTTTGGCTATCAAACTCCTCTTCAACTCACTGATTTTTCAGTTTCTGTGCTTTATGTACTAGCCGTAACTTCAATTGGTATTTATGGAATTGTGCTTGCGGGTTGGGCCTCTGGCTCAACCTATGCACTTCTTGGTGGACTGCGCTCATCTGCTCAAATGGTTTCTTATGAAATAGCAATGGGACTATCTTTCGTTGCGGTTTTTCTTTACGCCGGATCGATGTCAACTTCAGAAATTGTGACTGCGCAAGAGCGAATTTGGTATGCAGTTTTACTTTTGCCATCATTTATTATTTACACCACTTCAATGGTTGGTGAAACCAATCGTGCTCCATTTGATCTTCCGGAGGCAGAAGGTGAATTAGTTGGTGGTTTCCACACTGAGTATTCATCACTTAAGTTTGCTCTGTTTTTCTTAGCTGAATATGTAAATATGGTTACTGTTTCAGCTCTTGCCACTACATTGTTCTTAGGTGGGTGGCTTGCTCCATATCCATTCTCAATGATCCCTGGCGCTAACGAAGGTTGGCTACCGCTCGTTTGGTTCTTTGGAAAAGTGCTTGCATTCTTGTTTATTTTCATCTGGCTGCGCGGAACTCTCCCGCGATTGCGTTATGACCAATTTATGGATTTTGGCTGGAAAGTTTTAATTCCAGTCGCGCTAGGTTGGGTGTTTGTGGTAGCGGCAGCTCGCGTTGCAATTTCTGAGGATTTAATTTCAAATCCGAGAGCATTAACCGTGCTCGCAGTTCCGTTAGCTGCGTTATTGCTTATTAGTTTGATTTTGGAATTGCGAAAGCCAAAACAACCCGATGGTGATAGTGAAAAGTTAAAATCAAGTTTCCCGGTACCACCTATGAGTGCGGCGAGAACTAAAAGCGCTAATCGGCCTGAGGTAGAAGTGAAGCGAGGTAGTGATGGCTAGACTTCCACAAGCTGTTCGAGGTTTTTGGTTGACCTTTTCGATGATGTTTCGCAAACCTATAACGGAGCAGTATCCAGAAGAAAAACATATTTACCCACCAAAACCACGTTTTCATGGTCGTCACCAACTGAATCGTTACGCTGATGGTTTGGAGAAGTGCATAGGTTGTGAACTTTGCGCTTGGGCTTGTCCAGCTGATGCAATCTATGTTGAAGGTGCAGACAATTCCGACGAAGCAAGATTCTCTCCCGGCGAGAGATATGGCAAGATTTATCAGATTAACTATTTACGATGTATTTTATGTGGATTGTGCATTGAGGCATGTCCGACTAGAGCCTTAACCATGACAAATGAATATGAATTAGCAGATGATTCACGAGCAAAATTGATTTATGAAAAACAGGATTTGTTAGCACCTCTGTTACCAGGGATGGCGCAACCTCCACATCAGATGGTTGATGGATTTTCAGATAGAAACTATTACTCAGGAAAAGTTACTGGCGCAACACCGGCACAAATAGCTGAGAGCGAGCAAGCATGAGTTTTGCATTTGCTGTTTGTGCTACCTTGTCAGTTGCTGGTGCTTTAGGAATGCTACTTTCTAAGCGCGCTGTGCACTCAGCATTGTTTATTGCATTAACAATGATCAATTTAGCCGTTTTATATTTGCAGTTGTCCGCACCATTTTTAGGAATGGTACAAATAATTGTTTATACCGGTGCGGTGATGATGCTGTTTTTGTTCGTATTGATGATTGTTGGAGTTGATTCTTCTGATTCATTAACTGAAACACTCAAAGGACAGCGAATTGCTTCAATTGTGGTTGCAGTCGGATTGGGATTCTTGCTTACTAGCAGCATTGGTAGTGCGGTAATTTCAACTGAAAATTCACTAGATGCGACCTTTGCTGGCGGAAATGTACAAGCAATTGCAAATCTGATGTTTGGTAAATATGTATTGGCATTAGAAGTAACCGCAGCCTTATTAGTTACTGCAGCAGTTGGAGCAATGGTGCTGGCTCATCGCGAGCGAATAAATCCCAAACTCAGTCAACGCGAGCAACAACAAGCACGTTTTGTTGATTATGCCTTAACGGGTAAACATCCTGGCCCACTGCCACCATCGGGTGTTTATGCTCGTCACAATGCCGTTGATACTCCAGCCTTATTACCTGATGGTTCAATTGCTGCAAACTCTGTCCCTGCACCATTGCAAGCCCGAGGATCCATTCGAGACATCACTGAGTCTGACAACCAACGCGTAATTGACCTAAGTGAAGGTAATGTCGTTATTGAAAGAGGCGAGGATGGACGTAACTAATTACGTAATACTCTCTTCCATTTTGTTTTCCATCGGCGCAGTTGGTGTATTAGTCAGAAGAAATGCCATCGTTATGTTTATGTCAATTGAGTTAATGCTAAATGCAGCCAATCTAGCTTTTGTTGCGTTCGCCAGAGCAAATGGAAACTTTGATGGTCAGGTTGTAGCTTTTTTCGTTATGGTGGTGGCAGCGGCTGAAGTTGTAATTGGTCTTGCAATCATTATGGCGATATTCCGGACTCGAAAAACTGCTTCGATTGATGAAGCAAGTTTGTTGCGAGCCTGACTGGGGAGATGAGTGTTTAATTTAATCGCGCTGGAATCAATTCATTCAGTAGTATCTTCAGAGGTTGCTACTGGAGTGTTTGCCAAAATGTGGTTACTAATTGCCCTTCCCCTAATGGGTGCCATTGTGTTATTGCTAGGTGGAAATCGGACCAATTCCTTTGGCCCATTACTTGCAGTTGGGTTGCCAATAGCCAGTTTTAGCTTTGCAGTTTATTTGTGGATTGAGTTACTAGCGCTATCAACTCAGTCGCGCAGTCAAAATTTAGTATTGTTTGAATGGATTAATATTGGTAGTTTTCAAGTACCATTTGGATTACAACTAGATCCACTTTCAATAAGTTTTGTTTTGTTAATTACGGGTGTGGGTTCTTTAATCCATATTTACTCCCTGGGATATATGGATCATGATCTAGGTAAGCGCAGGTTTTTTGGTTATTTGAATTTGTTCGTAGCAGCGATGCTGCTTTTAGTGCTTGCTGATAATTATCTATTGCTATACGTAGGCTGGGAGGGAGTTGGTTTAGCTTCTTATTTACTGATTGGATATTACCAACATAAGCCATCGGCCGCCGCTGCTGCTAAAAAAGCATTTGTAGTAAATCGTGTTGGCGACGTTGGCTTGTCACTTGCAATTATGTTGATGTTTTTGGCATTTCATACCGTTACATTCGCTGGAATATCAGATAAAGCCGAACAGGGGTCAGCTACAGCATTATTCTTGATTGGATTATTCCTGTTAATTGGTGCAGCAGGCAAAAGTGCTCAAGTGCCATTACAAAGCTGGCTTTTGGATGCAATGGAAGGTCCAACCCCAGTTTCAGCATTAATTCACGCTGCAACAATGGTCACTGCTGGAGTTTATTTAATTGTGCGTTCAAACTCAATTTATGACTTATCTATTGCAGCGCAAAACGCGGTAATAGTTGTTGGTGTTGTTACTCTCCTTGCTGGTGCAGTTATCGGCATAGCTAAGGATGACATCAAAAAAGCGTTAGCTGCTTCAACAATGAGCCAGATTGGCTATATGGTGCTTGCTGCAGGATTAGGTCCAATTGGTTATGTCTATGCGATTATGCATCTATTAACTCATGGTTTCTTTAAGGCTGGAATGTTCCTTGGCGCAGGCTCAGTTATGCATGCCATGAATGATGAAGTAGATATGCGCAAATATGGTGCTTTAAGAAAAGTTATGCTGTTAACTTTTAGTACTTTCTTTGTTGGATATTTGGCGATACTTGGTATTCCACCATTTGCAGGTTTTTACTCTAAAGACTTAATTATTGAAGCTGCTTTCGACAGAAGTTTGATTGCTGGGTTTGCCACTTTGCTTGGTGCAGGAGTAACAGCTTTTTATATGTCAAGATTAGTTTTAATGACTTTCTTCTCAAACAAACGCTGGGAAGACGATGCTCATCCACACGAATCTCCTTTAACAATGACAGTGCCGATGGTGATTTTGGCTATAGGATCAGTTGGAAGTGGTTTTCTATTAACGTTTAATGATTCGTTGAAGAAATGGTTAGCACCAGTTACTGGATATCAAACCCCAGAACCACCAATCGCTGTCCCAATATTGATTGCAATGACGCTAATCACTGTTGCAGCTGGAGTCGCAATCGCAGTTATGCTTTATTGGCGTCAAGTTGCGTCAACCGCACCTAATGATGTTTCGATATTTACAAAAGCTGCTCGCAAGGATCTGTATGGTGATGCTATTAATGAAGCAGTATTTATGCGTGGTGGCCAGAAAGTGGTAAGTGCAACTAAGGTTTTTGATAATTCAGTTGTTGAAGGATTTGTGCAATTTATTTCTAGGTTAACTTTAGGAATAAGTAACTTAGTAAGGTCAAGTCAAACTGGATACACCAGAAATTATGCCTTAGCAATGCTGCTTGGAGTTGCACTTATGTTGCTGTTGGCTGCGATAGTGAGGCTATAGTGATAAACAATTTGCCATATCTATCAATAATGATTTTGCTTCCGCTATTAGGTTCTCTCTTGGTTTTTGCAATCCCATCAGCACTGGGTGCCGCACGGATAAAATCGATTGCTTTCGCTATCTTTGGGATAGTTTTTGCCCTTTTTGTTACCGCAGCAATGCAATTTCAGATCAATGCAACGGACCAATTTCAGCTTGTTGAAAGTTATGAATGGATAACCGCATTCGGAGTTAGCTGGTCCGTTGGGGTAGATGGATTAGGTCTGGTTATGTTGGGACTTGTTACCATTCTGGTTCCAGTTGTTTTGCTAGCTGCTTGGCGAGATGTAGCAGATGATGCTGTTGGGAAATTTTACGGATTAAATCTTTTACTGCAATCTGTTGTTATTGCAGTATTTGTGGCAACAGATTTGTTTATGTTTTATGTTTTCTTTGAATTGATGTTAGTTCCAATGTATTTCTTGATTGGTAGATATGGAGTTGGTGATAGACGTAAAGCGGCAGTTAAGTTCTTAATTTTTTCATTAGTTGGTGGACTAATTCTACTAGCTGGAGTAATCAGCCTTTGGGTGCAAAGTCTTCGAATAACTGAAATTGGATCTTTTAATTTAGAGTTTTTATCCACGCTTGGACTAAACATAGAAACTCAACGGTGGTTGTTTGTTGCGTTCTTTATAGCATTTGCAATTAAGGCACCATTAGTTCCAGTTCATTCTTGGTTGCCTGATGCAGCGCAATCTTCCACACCTGCTGTTGCTGTTTTGTTAATTGGCATCTTGGATAAAGTAGGAACTTACGCAATGCTGCGGTTTTTACTTCCTCTATTCCCTGAAGCATCAGCTGAGTTAGCTCCAGTTGCACTTACTCTGGCAACGCTAAGTATTTTCTATGGTGCGCTGATGGCAATTGGTTCAAAGGATATGAAGCGGTTAATGGCGTATGTTTCCATTTCACATTTTGGATTCATTGTGCTTGGGATATTTGCTTTTACTACTCAAGGTATTTCAGGTGCAATGTTCTATATGTTCTCGCACGGCTTATCAACCGCAGCCCTTTTCCTTGCAGTTGGCTACTTGATGCAGCGCACCGGAAGCAGTGAGATTTCAGATCATGCTGGCGCATTTCAAATCACACCACTTCTTGCTGGGTTAATTCTCTTTGGTGGTTTGTCTTCAGTTGCGCTACCTGGTCTTGCCAGTTTTATTGCAGAATTTACCGTTTTACTTGGCACTTTCGCTCGTTACCCAATATTGGCAGGTTTTGCGACATTGGGAATTGTGGTAGCTGCGGTATATGCACTTTGGCTGTACCAAAGAACTATGACTGGGCATCCATCTGATGCTGTTAGCGGAATCAAAGATGTTTCAGGTAGGGAAGTTATAGCGCTATCGCCAGTAATCGCCTTGACGTTAGTGCTTGGCTTTGTACCACAACTGGCTTTTGATTTGCTTAACCCAACCTCAGAAAAGGTTATGCAACAGGTCTCTCAAGTAGATCCAGCAGCATTGATTGATGGTGAAAATTAATGATGATTCCAACTCAAGTATTTTTGCAACCATCAATTGATTGGTTTGTAATCTCACCGTTTACCATCTTGCTCGGAGCAGGTGTAGTTTCACTGTTAATTGAAACATTTGCAAAGCGTTCAATGCGCAGACCTCTTCAACTTCTTTTAGTCTTCACTTCATTGGTTGCATCTTTAGCGATGACTGCAATGCTGTTTGGCACTCAAACACTTACTGCGGGCGAAGCAGTTGCAATTGATGGTCCAGGTATTGCTCTTCAAGCAATCATTGCACTAGTTGCAATTATTGGTGCTGCTGGCTTGGCTGAGAACAAAGTAGATCCTTCAGGCGATGCGTTCGCTGCTCGCGCTTCTGCGATACCGGGAAGCTCAGATGAACGCGCATTTACTCAGGCTGGCTGGTATTCAACTGAAATTTGGACGCTATTTCTCTTTGCAGTTGGTGGAATGCAATTATTTGTAGTTGCAAATGATTTGCTTACTATGTTTATTGCACTTGAAGTGATGTCTCTACCCCTTTATCTAATGGCTGGCATGGCGCGCCGTCGAAGACTTTTGTCTCAAGAAGCCGCACTCAAGTATTTTGTTCTAGGTGCTTATTCTTCTGCATTTTTCTTGTTTGGCGCAGCATTAGTCTATGGCGCAACGGGTGGTATAAATTTTGACGACATCGCTTTTGCAATTCCAACTCGACCACAAATGTCAACGCTTTTAGTTACAGGTGTGGTTTTGATTTTGGTAGGAATGTTGTTCAAAGTTGGATCAGCACCCTTTCATCAATGGACGCCTGATGTTTATCAAGGTGCACCAACAACCTTAACAGCATTTATGGCAGCTGGTGTAAAGGTTGCAGCATTTGGTGCGATGATGCGATTGGTTTATTCTGCTTTTGGTTCATTAATTTGGGATTGGCGACCAATACTTTGGGCAGTAACATTAATAACTATGTTTGTTGGAGTATTTGTTGCACTCGTGCAATCAGACATTAAGCGAATGCTTGCCTACTCGTCAATAGCTCACGCAGGTTTTATCATGGTTGGTCTCATATCTGGAACAAACGCCGGAATTATTTCAATTCTCTTTTACTTAACGGCATATGCTTTCACTACTTTAGGAATTTTTCTACTAGTTTCGCTTATCCGAGATGCCAGCGGAGAGGCAAGTGGAATTGAGTCATGGCGAGGACTTGCATCCAAGTCACCAATTACGGCGCTGTCGATAACATTTTTGATGTTAGCACTTGCTGGCTTTCCGCTTACTTCTGGATTCATTGCCAAGTTCTCAATTTTTGCCTCTGCCATTCAGGCCGAACAAACTCCTTTAGTTCTGCTTGCCATTCTTGCGAGTGCGATTGCTGTTGTTTTCTATTTGCGAATAGTGGTTTTGATGTATTTTCGTAGATCTGAATCCGACGAAGTAGCAGTTGCTATACCAAGTAATTTCACAATTATTGCATTAGTTGTTTCAATTCTAATGACTCTTATACTTGGTGTTTACCCTCAACCATTGTTTGATTTACTAGCCCAATCACCACTATTTATCCGGTAATGGTTAACTCAAATCCAGCCGGAATTTCATTTGATTTTGCTTCTAATGAATTAGAAACAGCTATTAGTGAACGTTTAGTTGCGGTTGAGGAATTACTAAAACAAAGTTGTAAGTCAGAAAATCCGTTCATTAATGAAATGACAACACATTTAGTTAATGCGGGAGGCAAAAGGTTTAGGCCGCTAATCACACTGCTTGCAGCAACTCTTGGTGACATTTCTAAAGAAAATGTTGTTAAGGCGGCTGTAGTTATTGAGTTAACACATCTTGCAACTCTGTATCACGATGACGTGATGGATGAAGCCAAATTGCGCCGCGGGGCAGTTTCAGCAAATAGCAGATTTGGTAACTCTTCAGCAATTCTTGCTGGTGACTTCTTGTTTGCCCGTGCTTCTGAATTAGTTGCTGATCTAGGTCCTGCAGCAGTTAGGTTACAAGCACAAACTTTTGAAAGATTAGTAACTGGACAGCTACTTGAGACAGTTGGTCCGGCTAAAGATATCGATCCGGTGCAGCACCACCTTTTAGTATTAGCTGAAAAAACTGGTTCACTGATTGCGACAGCTGCTCAATTCGGTGCTGAGTTTGCCGGTGCTAACAAAGCAGATCAAGTTGCAATGCGTCAATATGGTGAAGCAATAGGAGTTGCTTTTCAATTAACAGATGACATCATTGATTTAACAAGTGATTCTGAATCCTCTGGGAAAGTGCCGGGAACTGATTTATTAGAAGGAGTTCCCACTCTTACAACACTGCTTATTCAACGGGATAACAATTCGGAAGACAAAGAATTAATCGCAACACTTGCAGGACAAATAACTCTTAACGCGCTACCCCAACTGTTAACTGAAATTAGATCTCATCGAGCACTAAGTCAGGCAAAAGAAGTGGCGATTCAGTGGGCTGAAAAAGCCAAATCTGCAATCGCTGAAGTTTCAAACAACGCTACAAAAAATGCGTTGATTTCAATATGTGATGCCACAATCACCAGACAATCTTGATTCAACTAGATAATTGAGTTATCGATATCATTAGATGATTTGCTTCTTGTGCTTTCTGCCTATCTAAGTGGATAATTGCCAAGGGGAGAACCGATGAAGATTACTGAGATAAGAACTTATCGACTGGATAAATTTCCAGCAATGCTGTTTCTTGAGATAAAAACAGATAGCGGGATTATTGGATTAAGTGAAAACTGCATAGGTGCGGTTGCAATTGAAGCATTTGTTCACGAGAGTATTGCACCTAGAATTTTAGGAGTAGATGCAACAAATATAAGTTTGATAAATGAAAAATTACGAAATGATTTCATCGGTTACAGTGGGTCTAGCATTTCAGTGCGTGCACATTCTTCAATAGACATAGCACTTTGGGATATATTTGGAAAATCACTTAATTTACCGGTTTATAAGGTTCTCGGCGGGGCAGTTCGAGAATCGATTGAAACATATAACACTTGCGCTGGTCCAGGCTATGCCAGAGTTAGCAGCAACATTGAACGAGACCGTGCGTCGCAATTGGGGAACAATTTAGGAGACTCATTTGAAGATCTTAATATGTTTCTTTATGACCAGTCTCGCTTGATTAATGAGTTAGGCGAGATGGGATTTCGAGCCTTAAAAGTTTGGCCATTTGATCAAGCGGCAGTTGATTCAGGCGGCCGATTCATTTCATCAGATTCACTTGAAGCTGGAGTACAAGTGATACGAAACTTGCGCGCAGCTGCTGGTCCAAATTTCAAGATTATGTTAGAGATGCATAGTCTTTGGTCACCATCGGTTGCATTAAAAATTATCAAGGAGACTGAGGAATTTGATATATTTTGGTATGAAGACGCAATTCGAATTGAAAGCTATAAAGGTTTACAACAATTGCGATCAAGAACAAATGCTGATTTAACTTTTGGTGAAACTATTGGCACAAAATTTGAATATCAAAAATTACTTGATATTCAAGTGCTGAATCACTTGATGGTGGATCCACTTTGGGCTGGGGGAATTTCAGAATCAAGGAAAATTGTTGATCTAGCGCACACCTATGGAATTCTTGTTTCGCCTCATGATTGCACTGGACCTGTTGGCTTGACAGCTGGGTTCAATTTATCAATAACTAATCCAAATATTGAATTTCAAGAATTTGTGCGCGCCTACTATTTCGGTTGGTATCAAGAAGTTATGGATGGTTTACCAGAGTTTCGAGATGGACGACTGTATCCAAGCGAGCGGCCTGGTTTGGGTTTAAGTTTTAAGTCGGACTTCTTCAATCGAAACGACTTGCATACTCAAATCAGTAAGATCTAGATTGGGTTAGGTGCTTATGACAGAAAATTTCCAAGAGATAGTTCTGCAAACAGATAAAATTCGACTAACTTTTTTGCCAGAGGTTGGCTGCAAAATTACTAAATTAGAGTTTTTAAGATATGACTTTCAGTGGCTTTGGCAAGATGAACATAGACCAGTAAGAAAGCCTGAGTTTTGTTCAAGTTATTCTGATTATGACATTAGTGGTTTTGATGAATGTTTTCCCAATATTGGATTATCTGAATATCCGTTTGAAAGTGAGATCAAGCTTTGTGATCACGGCGAAGTTTGGGCAAAACCTTGGCAAGTGGAAGTAAAAAACAATTCAGTTTTGGCAAAAGTCGATTTGAGTGCAATGCCGCTCGAGTTTCATAGAGAGATTGTTTTGGATGGCGAGACAATCAAATTCAATTATCAAGTAACAAATAAAGGAATCAAGAGTTACTGGTATATGTGGTCAGCCCACCCTTTGTTTCGATTGCCAAACAAATATCAAGTAATCGTGCCGAACGGACAAAAAATGTTCAAAGAGTTTGGTTTCGGCGGTCGGCTTGGCGAAGATGGAGTAGATGGATATCTAGGACACTTGAATGAATTAACTTGGCCGATAGTGAAATCTGCTTCAGGACTAGATGTCAACTTAACAGATGTTTTTCCAGATTCAGGTGTAACAGATAAAGTAGCAATTCAGACCAGCGGGATGCAGGATTTGATATTAGCTAATGAAGAGTTATCTGCTGGTTTAAAGTTTAGCTTCAGTAATGAGATTAACCACGTGGGTGTGTGCTCCAATCTAACTGCTTGGCCACCAGGGCCACACCCAGCTACTTGGATAGCAATTGAACCGATGATTGGAATTTCAGATCGGCTTGATGAAAATATCGACTTAGGGGTAGCCAGAGAAGTTAAGTCTGGAGATACTCAAATCTGGAGTTTCTCAATTACTTTAGTGGATTCGGGAACAGATTGAATTGTTGTCCGCTAACTCCAGGCTTGATCATAAAAGTCATTCCTGATTGAGGGTTATCTTCATCTAAAACGGCAGCAGTAGTTATGAATAGTGTTTCCAGATTAGGTCCACCAAACGCACAAGATGTAATATTTTTCACCGGCATTTTGATAGTTTCAGAAAGATTTCCTTTTTCATCATATCTTTTCAAGCAACTGCCGTTGAAGAATGCTACCCAAATGCCACCTTCGGCATCAACACACATACCATCAGGCATTACATCACCTTGATCAAACGAAATTAATGTTTTTGGATTTGAGATGCCATCTTGATTGTAGTCATAAACTGCTACGGTATATTTCAAAGTGTCAATGTAATAAAACTTGGTTTTATTTGGAGACCAATCTAAACCATTACTGATGGATACTTTTGAGATCAATCCAGCAATCTCTTTGCCGTCTGGACTGATTCGATATAGACCCCCAACTTCAGGAGTAGCGTCAAAAGCCATCGTTCCGGCATAAAGTTGTTTGTGCGGGGAAACTTTGGCGTCATTCCATCGCACCGGAGTATTTGGGTCTGACGGCAGAATTGTTTTCCAATGCGGCAAATCAAATTCTTGCCCATCTTTAGTAATGAATTTAGCACCGCTTGCGTAACCGAGTACCAAGCCTGAGTCTTCGCCAGGAAGAGCAAATCCAATTTCTTCACTTGAAGCTTGTTCGGTTGTTTTCCCAGTTGATAAATCTTTTGTGAGAAGCTTTTTACCCATTATGTCAACCCACATAATGTGGTTATTTGATGGACCACTTGATGTTGGTCCTTCGCCTAGAGTGCACTTTCTTTCATCAAAGACTTCTAAACTCATCTCGGTCCCTTCAAATAAGTTAAGTTTGTGGCAACTTTCGGAAAGCTAACCAAACTGCAATCACCATAACGATACCTTTTACTGCATCGAGCAACATGGCATTTGTTCCGATAGTGATTAATCCTTGCAATATTACTTGCAACAGAATTAGTCCTAAGAACGCACCCGTAAGACTTCCGCGTCCGCCTTCAAGTCGAATACCGCCAACTGCTGCCGCAGCAATAACTGCAAGTTCCCAGCCAAGTCCAGTCACGTTATCAGCACGTTCACTTCGGCTCATTAACAATATGCCTGCAAATGCTGAAAGTGCGCCAGTAAGCATAAACAAGCCAATTTTGATTTTGCCAACCTGAATACCAGACATTTTGGCAGCAACAGGGTTACCACCTACCAAGTAGATTTTTCTTCCAATGGAGCTTGTTCTAATATACAAATCAGCGATCAAGAAAAGAAACAAAAAGATCCATGCAGATGAGACAAGTCCAAGGATTTCAGTTTTTGCTAGCACACCAGGATCGCCAGGCAGTGGATAAACTGGATCACCGCCAGATAACACATATCCAAATCCGCGAGCTAGGAACAACATCGCTAATGTTGTAACGAAAGCTGGAATTCCAACCACAATACTTATCACACCATTTAATAGTCCTACTAATCCACCAATCAAAGTACCAATAACAATTGCAACCCAAAAATTCATATTCCAGCTAGCTAGCAAGATTGCGGTTGATACAGCTCCCAAGGAAGCAACAGCGCCAACAGATAGATCAAATTCACCAGCAATAATTAACAAACTTTGGCCGATAAGAATAATTCCAGTAAAAACTACTGAAAGAAGTAAAATACGTAAACTTGCAACACTTAAGAAATTACTATTCTGTAGTCCAAAAAATCCCATAGTGAAAATGAGAACAATTAAAAGGATTAACTCTGGTGGAAGGCGAAATCCCTTTTCTTTCCTATTTGTATTTGTAGCCACTTGAACCGTTGACATACGCATTCCCATCTCGTTGCGAGCCACTATTTATTTGGTAGACCGTGATTGAATTCAAGGCTCAAACGGGCTAAAAGTCAAGGCAAACCAGAGAATAAAAGTAAATCGATAACATAGTAAGTGCATGGTAGCGATATCAGACTCAATGCGTTCGTTGGATGGTTACAGTTTAGTAACGATGACCACTCTCTGGTTGTAATTTTTTTGCAAGAAGAGCAGAGTAAACCTATCCAGTCGTGATTAGCGACGTGGGGAAAACTGACCGGCCGAGTTGCGGTTTTTGACTGCAATTTCGAAAAGGCAGATACCAAAAGGGAGAGGTACGGATGATTCAAGAATCAAAGGGCGTCAAATCGTGGGGAAAGCTCTTGGCCTTGATGTTTGCATCACTGTTGATTGTTGCCGCTTGTTCAAGTAGTTCAGAAGAAGCAGCTGATGACACAGTATCAACCGAAGATGCTGGACAAACTGCAGCAGCAGCTGTCTATACACCGCTGTCAGAGCCACCATGCGATTTAAGTGGCAAGAAGATTCACTACTTGTCTGTTCTAAAAGGACACCCAACATTGCGACTATGGCAGCAGGGCTTTTATGACCAAGCAAATGCACTTGGTTTTGGTGAAGTAACAATTGCATCACCAGATGAACCAGATTGGACCAAAGCAGTTGCACTTGGTGAAGGTATTTTGGCTACTGGTTCTGACGGCCTAGTTCTAGGCTTCATTGATCCAGCTGAAAAAGATCTAATCAAGCGCTTTGGCGATGCTGGAATTCCTGCAGTAGTTGGTCACGTTCAAGTTAAAGAAGGTGAGTATCCAGGCGTTATCGCTTATGCAGCATTTAACCCTGCTGAATGGGGTGCAGCAGCAGCCGAGGTAATCGGTGAAAAGATGGGTGGCACTGGAACTGCAGCAGTTACTCAGGGTGGATTTAATCCAGTTGAAGATGGTGTAGCTGCAGCATTTACTCAAAAGATGAACGAGCTATATCCAGATATCAAGGTGCTTCCATCAGTTGAAGAAGGCTTCGACCTTCCTTCATCAATCTCAAAGATTGTTGCTCTGCTAACCGCTAACCCAGATGTAACTGGTGCTATTTCAACAACAGGTGCAGGCCCAGTTGCTTGGGCAGGTGCAGTTGATGAAAGTGGCCGTCAGGTAAACATGATTGGTCCAGATATGACTCGACCAAATATGGATGCTGTTCGTGATGGCAAGATTCTTGGTTTGGCTGCACAGCCAGGCTATGAAGAGCATCAAATGGCTGTAGATATCGTGGCAAATGCAATTTGCGGAAATCCGCCAACACAATTTGCTAACGATCTACCATCACCAATTATTTTGGCTGATGGGTTGGCTCCATACTACGCAGTTGTCGATGCAATCGATGTTCGCGTAGCGTCAGAAGAGTAAGTCACGTTTCACTTAACAATCTGACATGGTCAGGTGGCTGTAAAAAGTTACGGCCACCTGACCATTCTTTAATCTGGAGGAATTGGATAAATGACAAGTAATTCACAATACGCTCTAGAAATGATTGACATCAGTAAATCATTTGGTAACACAATTGCTCTAAGTAATGTTGACCTCAGGGTCAAAAAAGGGACAATCCACGGCCTCATTGGACAAAATGGTGCGGGCAAATCAACCTTGATGAAAATTCTAAGCGGTCTTTATCCAGCTGGGAGTTTTACGGGTCAGATTGTTATTGATGGTAATCCCGTTGAACTAAATTCCACATTAGATGCCCAAGCAGTAGGCATTTCGATTGTGCCGCAAGAGACAACAGTTGCAGATACTCTGAATGTTGCTGAAAATATTTTATTGCCAGAAATGTCCAAGAGTCCGCTAAAACCATACGACAAGTCAGGTGCGTTAGCAAAGGTTTCTGAGTTTTTGAACTCTTATAACATTCCACTACAACCAGATAAACTGGCATCTTCATTGACTCTTGCAGAAAAACAAATTTTGATGATTGCACGCGCAATTTATCTCCAGCCTCAGGTTTTGGTGCTAGATGAACCAACCTCATCATTAACTGGGGATGAGATTAAAAACCTTTTTGCTGTTACTAGAACCTTAAAGTCTCTTGGAATAACGACTGTATTTATTACGCATAAAATGGATGAAATAATTGAGTTATGTGACACTGTTTCTATTCTTCGCGACGGCCAAATTGTTTGCCAAGTAGATCGCTCTGAATTTGAAGTTGATGTTTTGGTCTCGCATATGATTGGACGAGACCTTGGAGATTTGTATCCACCACAACAACGAGTGGGCAATGAAGCACCAGTTGTGCTGAAAGTAATTGATCTTGTTGTTGGAAACCCGAGAAAACCTGGTGAACCCTTACTAAATCCATTTTCTTTTGAACTCAGACAAGGTGAGATTTTAGGTATTGGTGGATTGGTAGGCTCAGGTAGATCAGAGATTGTTAAATCTTTGTTCGGACATTACAAGATTTTAGGCGGCGAAGTTCATGTACAAGGAAATCCGATAAAAACAAGAAGTGTATCTGAATCAATTTCTCATGGTTTTGGATACATTACTGAAGACCGCAAGGCAGAAGGATTATTCTTCAACTTAGCGATTAAAGAAAATTTCACAGCAAGTATTTTGAAGTTCTTAACTAATCTATCTTTCTTAATGAAAGCTGCCGAAAAAAGCAAAGCTCGGGTTTATCTTGAAAATCTGCAAGTAATACCACAGAATCTAGATGCTCCGATTTCTAGCTTAAGTGGTGGAAATCAACAAAAGGTTGTGCTTGGAAAATCACTAATCACTAAACCAAGCATCCTGATGTTAGATGAGCCAACTAAGGGTGTGGATATCGCATCAAAGGCTGAGATTTATAAAACAATTGCTGAATATGCCAAGCAGGGTTATGCAGTGCTTCTAATTTCTAGTGAATTCCCTGAACTTCTTGCTATGAGTCATCGAGTTATTGTGTTTAGCGGTGGCCAACTTGTAGGCGAGATGGCTGGCGGCTTAGAAAACGAAAAAGCATTGATGTTAATGGCAATTGGCGCAGGTAATGATTCAAAAAATTAATAAGACTATCGGAAGTAAAGGGGTTTAAAGTGACGACAACTACCGCAAGAGGTTTGTCAGATAATCTGAAATCCAGTTTATTGCGAGCAGTCTTTTTGATCGCTGTCGTGGCAATTTTTGCCGTGCAAAACCCAGCCTTCATAAATGGAGCGAGTATCCGTTCAGTAATTCAAGGTCTCGTTTTCGTTGGAATTGCGGCGGTATTTTTAACTATCCTCATTACAGCGGGTGAGTTTGACATCTCAGTAGGTGCTAATGCTGCGTTAGCAGGCACACTTGCTGCACAGTATGTTGTGGGCGGTGAAGGTGTTGCAGATGATCGTTCGCCTTGGTCAGGTTTGCTAATTGGTGTACTTGTTGGTCTAATCATTGGTCTTATCAATGCTTTTGTTGTTTTGGTTGGAAATGTACCCTCATTTATTGCAACTATTGCAATGCTGTTTATCGCTAAAAGTTTGGCTACTTACATACCGGGAGGTAAACCAATTCCCGGCTATCGTGATTCGTGGGCTGAGCAGGGTATTGATTTTCAAGAATCATTCTTTTTATCTAACTTCAGCATAATTGTGCTGGTAGTGATGATAGTTGTCGGACATATAGTTTTAAAGCGAACACACTTTGGTGTAGTTATAGCTTCCATTGGCAGCAACAAAGAAGCAGCTAGGACAAGCGGTACTCAAGTTAAGCGAGTTAAAACAATTTTGTTTGCGTTAACGGGAGCTGGAGCTGGACTGGCAGGAGCTGTTAGCGTGTTGCATTTCGGTTCCATTTATTTCTCACTTGGATCAGGATGGGAACTAACCGCAATTGCTGCGATTGTTCTTGGCGGAACAAGTCTTTTTGGCGGTAGAGGCACCATTATTGGTTTGTTATTTGGTTTAGCGTTGATGCAAACAATTGCAAGCGGAATGGTTGCGGTCGGAATTGATCCATGGTGGCAGACAGTTATAACTGGTGGAATTGTGCTCGCAACTTTGGTGGTTGAGCAGTTACGGCGAAAGGTAAGTTAGCTTGATAATTCCAAATCGATTCTTAGGAAAAGTATGTATCGTTACAGGAGCAGAGTCTGGCATTGGCAATGCAACGGCAACTCGTTTTGCAGAAGAAGGAGCTGAGGTATACGGACTTGGGCTAGATAAAGCTCAAGGCGAAGCTTGGCAAGCTGATCAACAATCAAAGGGAAATAAAGTCCTTTTTTTGCAAGTGGACGTTTCTAATCATGATGCTGTAAAAAAAGTTATTGATCAAATTGCCAAATCGAGCACTCGCATAGATGTTTTAGTAAACAATGCAGCTATATTTGATTATCATAAAGTTGAAGATTTACCAGAAGATGTTTGGGATAAAGTGATGGCGGTAAACGTCAAATCAATTTATCTCACCTCTAAGTATTGTATTCCTCATATGCGAGCAAACGGTGGATCGATTACCAACATCGCATCTGTTCATGCGTTTGCGACTATGGACTCAGTTCCAGTCTATGCAGCTAGCAAGGGCGCTGTTGTTGCACTAAGTAGACAGATGGCAATTGACTACATTCAAGACGGTATTCGGGTAAATTCAGTTGTAGTTGGCGGCGTGAACACTGCGATGTCACGAAAGCACGCGGCCTCAGTTGGAAAATCCCTTGATGAATTGGGGTTCGTGCAAGACCCTAAAGTATTGGGAAGAACGGCTGATCCAAAAGAAATTGCTGCTGGCATTACCTATTTGGCTTCCGATGATGCTAGTTTCGTTGTCGGATCAGCTTTTCTTATCGATGGCGGATTAACTGCTAATCTTTAAATCTATCAAAATCCGATAGGTTATTGGGTTAAGTTTAAGTTTGATTTAATTCTTGAAGCCCGCCAGGCATCAAAAGAAAATATTGCAAGCGCACTCCAGACAATTAAAAACCCAACTACCTTTATTGTGCTCAGTGATTCGCCAAATACGGTTACTCCAATAATGAATTGCAAAGTTGGAGCAACATATTGCATAACACCAAGCCAAGTTAGTGGCACTCTTGTAGTCGCTGTTCCAAATAGTAGTAACGGTAATGCAGTTAATGGACCAGAAACAATTGCCAATACGAGCAATGTTGAACTTGAAAACAATACTGCTTCGGAGCTTTGATACAACCAACTTAAGTAAATAAGTGTGATTGGCAAAAGCAAGATAGTTTCCATCATTAACCCAGGAATTGCTGGTAGATTTATTTGTTTTTTAAGTCCTCCATAAATACCAAAAGAAGCAGCCAAAACTAAAGCTATCCAAGGCAATCGACCGTAATCAAAACTTAGAACTATTACTGCTAATGCTGCGATTCCAACTGCAACTTTTTGGAATGTTCTAAGTTTTTCTTGGAAAAACACTGTACCAATCAAAACAGATACAAGAGGATTTATAAAGTAACCAAGCGAAGTTTCAACCACGTGATTATCATTAACTGCCCAGATGTAGACACCCCAGTTTGTTGCAACAAAAAAACTAGCAAGAACAATCAACCATAAACGTTTATGATCCTTTAATGTTTGCTTAACAACTGGCCAGCTGTGGGTTAGGTACATCAAAACTATGACAAACAACAAACTCCAAATGATTCGGTGTCCTAAGATTTCAAATGCAACTGCTGGTTTTAGTAGTGGCCAAAATAAGGGTAGCAGTCCCCACATCAAATATGCACTTAATCCCGTAATTACGCCATAACGCTCATCTTGTTGTGGGGTGCGGGACATAACTGTGCAATCCTAGGCCTTGATTTGAAGGTGCTGTCGCTCGTGTAGCCTTCGCCATCTTGGTAGGTTGCCCGAGCGGCCAATGGGAGCGGACTGTAAATCCGCCGGCTTATGCCTTCAGTGGTTCAAATCCACTACCTACCACTCAAGCTACATAAATCTGTTTATGGCATCTTTATTAGATGAACCTCAAATGGGCTCTTCGAAAATGGCAAGAGCGCGATTAATTCGGTTTAACAACTCAGCTTCGGCTTCTTCGCTACCTAGTTCACCATATTCAACTTCAGGGTGCTCATCCCACCAATCACTATGTACTTGTTGGATGATTCGAAGTTTTTGTTGACGAGAAAGTGACATCTCACACCACCTAGTTTTCTAACGTAGCTAAACCAAACACCATTTTGCTCCAAATTTCAGGTGTATGAGTGTCAGGTTGATATCCACCCGCACCACCAATCAAAAATGGAGTTTTTGGAAAATGAGCTTTTATTGCCTGACCTGCGGAAACAATTCCGTCTACTGAATAATTTAGTGTTGATAATGGATCTGAGATGTGTCCATCGGCCCCCGCGGCAATGAAAATCATCGTAGCTCCAAAATCGGTTGCTAGTTGATTAAATTCGCCCACAGCCAACTCCAAGTCAAAATCGCCCGAGTAAGCATCTAGCGGCTTTTGTATATGAGAAATTCAGGTTCGTTAAAAAATCCAGTTCCTGGAAATATGGTTTTGTCATGAACTGAATAAGTTAGTACCTGTTCATTTCGCAACAATTCTTGAGTGCCATCACCGTGATGCGCATCTAAATCAAAAATTGCTACTCGATACCCTCTCGCCGTTGCAATCTTTGCAGCTATTGCAAAATCATGAAACACGCAAAATCCACACGAATGATTTCGCTGGGCGTGATGTTTTGCACCAGGAAAGTTGACTGCCACTTCAACCTCTCCGTTCATCAATCCATCTAGGGCAACAAGAGTTCCTCCAACGAAAAGTGAAGCCAACTCGGCGAGATCTGTTCGCTGACCCTCCCACTCCCAACTAACACCATTAGTCAGCACATCCACAATGAATTCAGTGTCATGAACTAATTCAAGTTCTCCTTTCATAGCCAATCTTGGTTCTCTGATATCTAATTGAAACTCTGAATCAGTATCTGCGGCACCCACCAAGTAATCAGCAGCTATTTGGAATCTTCGGCCTTGGGTTGGGTGACCGGAACTGAATACCCAGTTTTGATACTTCTTACTATGAACTAATAACACTTTTGGCATTTTTTATCCTTTACGCTCAAATGTTCCAAGAACTATTGCTCTCAGACTGCTTTACCTCTGGAGCCACCGTGTTGAGCAACCGGTTGGCAAACAACCAGCCAAAGGACTTTGGTTGTTTTCTCAAGCGACAACAAGATACCAAGCCAGTATGACAATTTTTGCTGCTATGTTTCGCGCACTGCGAAAATTGTCTGACTAGCCTGCTACAAATATCCCAAGGGGGAATTGATGCGAATTAGTATCAAGTTATTCGTTTTGGGTCTAGCGCTAGCGAGCTGCAGTAGTGCAACAAATTCAAGTAATGTTGATAAGTCAGAATTTATGAATCAGAGTGTCGAGTGGGTTAAATGTCCTGATAACTATTTCCTAGAGTCTGACTATCTAGCAGAAGATTTTACAAGGAGTAAGGCCGTCTGCACTGAAGTTGAAGTTCCAGTGTCATATGAAGACACATCGCTTGGAACCTTGACGGTTGCGATGATGGGAATTGGAAATTCAAGCAACCCATTTGTTTTTTACAATCCAGGGGGACCTGGAGCTTCTGGAATTGAATCAATTCAATATAACGATTTCCCAGCTGTGTTGGACGAGGGGTATTTTGTAGTCGGATTTGATCCAAGAGGGGTTGGATTTTCCTCTCCTGTTAGATGTGATGATGAAGATGATTTTGAATCTTATTTTGCTAACGACTTTTATGTTGATTCGCAAACTGAGGCGACAGAAACTGAAACCGTAGCATTCGATTTTGTTGAAGAATGTGCTGAAGATAATCCATTTTGGTGGAGCATAAACACTCAAAACACTGTTCAAGATATTGAGGTAATGCGTGAGGTTTTAACTAAAGCCCCACTAAATTTCATCGGATCGTCTTATGGAACGACACTTGCAATGGAATATCTAAGAGCATTTCCAGACAAAGTTGGCAAATTAATGCTTGATAGCCCAGTTCTGATTGGATTAGACAGCAAAGAAGATTCTCTTCAGCAAGGTAAAGGAATTGACGCTGCTTTGGAACGTTTGTTTGCGGCTTGTGCTGAGGACGCAAAATGTCCAGGCGCATCTGTGATGGAAGTTGCTGAGTTAATAAAGAACAAAATGGTTGCAGCAGACGAAGGTAAAGTGCTGGGTTATTGGGGGTTGGAGAAGTCTCATTCAAATCCTGATTCCACAGTTGCAAGCGCAAATTTGATTTTTGATGGAATTTTTCAAATGACATATTTTGAGCTTGATGATATTTATGAAGAGTTTCGACGCGGCATGGTTGAACTAATTGAAAAGAATGATAGTTGGATTTTTGAATATTATGGGTTGCTTCATAACGGTTATGAGCCAGAAACCAGAGAGCGATCAAACTCAAATGAAATCCTACAAATAGTCAACTGTATGGACATAGATTCAAGGGAGTTTGATACTGAATCTGAATTGCGCGAATTTGATGCTGAATATAAATCAGTAGCCCCGTTGGTGCATTACTTATATACGCCAATTAATGAGTATTTTTGGATTCCCAAGAAGCAAGGATGTGAATGGACCTGGCTCGCATTTGAAGATAATGGCATTCCTGATCCCCCTGCAAAGGCACTAGGACCAGTTAATGAATCAGGAAAGCAACTACTGATTATTACTTCAAAGGGAGATAACGTAACGCCTTACGCTGGAGCTATCGAAGTTGCTGAGAAACTAAAGTCTCCATTAGTTGTATTTGAAGGCACTGGACACGCGGTTGCCTTCAATGGCAATAAATGCCTAACTGAGCAGATAACGGCATTCTTTTCAACTGGAGAACTCCCAAGTTCCGAAGTAACTTGCCCCGATAAATAGAAAGATTATTCTTTTTGCTAATCGAGTTTTGACCACGTTGTAAAATAGAGGCAATCTGGGTAAGTTTTTAGGTTATCGGGCTATCTATACTAGGGCTAGATTAACCAGAATGACGGGCGGTTGATTTAGAATTAAATAAACTTGAGCGCTATCAGAAATGGACTTTAGTTCCCTTAACAATTCTCGCATTATTGTTTCTTTTTACGTTTCTCGGTGAGGCGTTCAAATATTCTGTTTACAATTTTGGATCTAAAGAGTTTGCCTTTTTTAATAACATTATTTGGATTATTTTTGCTATTGATTATTTTATAATGTTAGGTCTGGCAGAAAATAGACTCAGATTTGTACGTTCACATCCAATCGAATTGCTACTAGTTCTAATACCCCATCTTAGACCACTAAGGGCATTAAGAATTTTGTTTATGTTTGAGAGAGTTATTGGTAATGCTAGAAGGCAAATTTATGTAAGCGTTCCCTATTATGTTTCTGGGGCAGCAGTCTTGATTGTTTTATTGGCCGCCGGTGCCATTTAACCAGTTGAGTCAAATCTTAACCAAGCAAATATTAAGACTCCTCAAGATTCTTTATGGTGGGCGGCTGTAACTGTAACAACAGTTGGATATGGAGATAAATTTCCTGTATCCAGCGAAGGCAGATGGATTGCAGTTGGTCTTATGATTACCGGAATTGCCGTTGTTGGTTCAATCACTGCATCTTTAGCTGCGTGGATAGTAGGTAAAGTTAGGGACGAAGAAGGCAACTAGTTTTGTCGATTGGATGATGCTTTTCGCCTGCTGACCCTAATGCAAACCCATAAATCAAATCATTCAGTCTAAAAGTATCAATTACCGAGGTCACAAAATTTGCTATCGCTGACCCTGTATCCTTCGGGGCTGTTGCCCCCATAGCTCAGTAGGTAGAGCGTTTCCATGGTAAGGAAAAGGTCAACGGTTCGATTCCGTTTGGGGGCTCTGACGGCAACAAGGCTGATCAAAGCGGGGTAGCTCAGGAGGTAGAGCAAGCGGCTCATAATCGCTGTGTCGCGGG
The DNA here is from genome assembly GCA_016870575.1 of Actinomycetota bacterium. Classification (GTDB taxonomy): domain Bacteria; phylum Actinomycetota; class Actinomycetes; order S36-B12; family UBA5976; genus AcAMD-5. The sequence goes on along the minus strand of VGBH01000003.1, from coordinate 11,142 downwards.
TTCGACTCCCGCCCTCGCTACAAGATAAGCATCGGGTCAAGGCATACTTCACCCCTGGATCGACTGAGAAGGTAGAAATGGCAAAGAGTGATGTTCGGCCAAAAGTTACGATGGCCTGCCAGGATTGTAAGAACCGTAACTATATGACGCGCAAGAATCGCCGTAATGATCCAGATCGATTGGAACTATCCAAGTTCTGCCCATTCTGTAAAAAACATACGGTTCATAAAGAAACCCGTTAACAGCAGGTCTAGGTGGCAGCAAACCTGGAGATGATTGGGTTTGAATACCCAGCATCCGATCCGCTGCAAATAACTGTTAAAGATATTCAAAATTTCTGTTTGGCAATTGGCGATACTGTTCCTGAGTACGCAAAAGTGTTAGCTGCTCCACCAACATATGCAATAGCGTTGGTAATGCAAGCGATGACACACGCGATGAACGATGCAAGATTGAACTTAAACTATGCCAGAGTCGTACACGCTGAACAGCGATTTGAACATACCCGCTCACTAGTTTCTGGCGACTTGATAACAGTTACATTAACAATTTCAGACATCAAGAATCGAATGGGAAATGACTTCGTTACTTTTGTGGCTCGAATATCGGATGCAAAAGAAAAATTAGTTACTACTAGTACTTCTGTGTTAGTTGCGCGATCGGAACAACAATGAATTCACTAACTTCACTTAATGTTGGCGATTCGTTGACTTTAATGCAGTATCGAGTTAAGCGCTCCGACTTGATTCGCTACGCTGGCGCAAGTTTAGACTTTAACCCCATTCACTACAGCGATCGAATTGCAACTTCAGTTGGACTACCAGGTGTAATCGCCCACGGAATGCACACAATGGGAGCTGTAGCAAGAGTGGTAACTGATCACTTACCTGCAAGTGCTTTTGTCTCTAGTTACTCTACTAAGTTTTCAAATCCAGTGATTGTTCCTGATGATGATTCTGGCGCATTAGTCTCGGTTATTGCTACGGTATCTGCAAAGGAAAAAGATTCTATGTTTTTTAGCATTGAAGTTACTTGTGGTAATCAAAAGATTTTGAGTCAAACAAAACTTACTGTCATTTTCAAATGATGACTTTCAAGCGAATAAGTGCAGCCGAGTTGCCAGTAGCGCAAAAAGTTTTTCCGGGAGTGACAGTAGGTTTGATTGTTGATGGCTGGGCTGATGATTTACTTGATTGTGTAAACAGGTATCTAAAACATACCTCTGCAAAAATCTTACTGTTAGATATAGCAACGGATGAGTCCAGTCAATTAAGTGAAAAGCTAGCCATTGAAAACCCTGGACGGATAAGAACAATTCATATCGACAAGCTAGGTTGGAGTAAGTCGGTTATTGCATTACTTAAAGCTGCTGATACTGAACTTGTGGCTATTGCTGATATTTCAACGTTGTTGACTGGAGATGCACTAAGTCCGCTGATTGAATTGATAAATGAAAATGAAGACACGGCAGCTGTTGGTTGGCGTGGGGTAAATATTGATTTAAATTCGAATTGGTTTGAGTCAGTTCCGGCACGAGGAGAAGTTGATCAGTTGCTTGGTTATCTAATTCTAGTTAAGCGAGAAATAGGTATTGCTTATCCACCAGATAAAGATGCCCGCTTTTATCGAAATGCAGACTTGGAATGGTCACTCATATTGCGTGATGCAGGTTATCAGTTGCTTACTCCACAGAATGAACTTCCTCTTATTCAAAGTAGACATCATGGATATTTTGATAGTGATGAAAGTTATCGGGACAAAGAGTCCAAAAAGAATTACAACCGGATGTTAAATCGCTTTAGAGGGAAAGATAAAATACTTGCTCCTAGACAACAAACTTGACTGGAAAAGTGAGAAAATACATAAATGAGCACCCAATACCTTAAGTTGACTTCTTTAGTAGCTTTATTTTTATTAGTAACAGCTTGCAGTTCTGCTGACGATACAACGGACACCAAGCCAGATTCCCAGTTACCAGCTCCCTTAATGCTGGACTACATGATGACTGCCAGTGAAATTGAAATCGGCGATGTTGCTGTAATAGTTTTGGATGATCCAATGAATTGGAGTATGCAGAACAATTCACCTGAGATAGTGCAATTACAAGATGCCATTGATGATGGCAATATGCAAACAAATTTCTCCGTTACCGCCCTCAAGTTAGGCACAGCCAATCTCTATGCTGAAAAAGATGGGTTGGGGCAATCATTCACAATTGAAGTTGTTGCTAAGAAGTCAACTCGTATGTTGCAAATTGCCGATTCAGACTTCAGTATTACCTTGCCCAATTTCTTAGCTGAAAGAATTGAGTTTGTTATCTCAATGGATGAATACGCGGCTGAATTTGAGGCTTTCAATGCTAGCTACATTTACTATATAGCTGAGGATGGTCAGCAGTTGTTTGGTTCATTTGCATGGGTATTGCCGATTTCTAGGTGGGAACAGATACAAGAACCAAATGAACCACCGTTGGGCGAGGAGATGCTTAGAATTGAAGATCGCGTACTAGTTGTTTCAGGTCCTCAAGATCTGCCATTTAATGATCGGTACAGTGACGATGCAAATAGATATAGCGCGTTAGCAACAATATTGGACAAGCCCAAAACTTATTCCTACACGCCTTAATCTCCTTGATTAACGCATTAGGCTGTGACTATGGTTGAAGTGCAAACCCAGGTCAGTTTAGCTGAACACACCACCTTGCATATTGGTGGATCGGCAGCAGAGTTTGTCTCCGTTGATACTGAAGGCGACCTGATTTCTGCATTAAATTGTTCAATTCCAATTTTGATTCTAGGTGCAGGGAGTAATTTATTGATTGCAGATACCGGATTTGCTGGACGAGTAATTCACATTCAAACATCCGGTATAAATTTAATTGATAATCAACTTAATGTTGCCGCGGGTGAAAATTGGGATGAATTTGTTTTGTGGGCTGTAGATAACGGTTTTGGATTTTTTGCACCTCTTACCGGAATCCCTGGCACGGTTGGTGCAACTCCCATTCAAAACGTCGGTGCTTATGGCACAGAAGTTAGTGAATTGATTGAATCCGTTACGGTTTTTGATCGCTTAACCAAGGAAAAGTTAATATTAAATAACAATCAATGTCGATTTGGCTATCGCAATAGTTTGTTTAAACAAGAACCTGAACGATTCGTAGTTTTACAAGTCCAATTTAAGCCTGTGAAAGTAGAGCAGATTGAAGTTAAATATGAAGAGCTTGCTAAAAAAATAGGTGTCAATGTTAGCGACTTGGTTGACGCGAGAAGAGTTCTCGCCGCAGTTCGAGAGATTAGGGCCAGTAAGGGAATGCTTTTAGATCCAACAGATTCAGATACTTATTCGGTTGGCTCCTTCTTTCTTAACCCACGTGTGTCTGAAGATATTAAGACTGAACTACCAAGCGAAGTACCAGCATGGCAGCAGCAGGATGGTAGTTGGAAAATATCTGCTGCTTGGTTGATTGCAAATAGTGGATTTGTGCCAGGTTATCGCGTTGGAGATGCCAGCATATCTTCGAAACATATGTTGGCGTTGTGTAATCGCGGCAAGGCTACCGCAAAAGAGATAATGCAACTCGCGCAAGAAGTTAGATCTGCAGTAAAGTCAAGATTTGATATTGAGCTGGAGTTTGAACCAACAATTCTTTGACGAATTTCACTTTCGCTCAAAGCGAACTTTCTACTGGCAACATTTGAGCCGTTTTGTAAAATATAGTTTATGAATATGCCTACCCAGCAACAAGAAGAGTCTGCTCTAAAGCAATTTGGCGTCGATTTAACTCAACGTGCAGCTGATGGACAGCTCGATCCGGTTATTGGCCGAGATAATGAAGTTAGAAGAGTAGTGCAAGTGCTCTCGAGGCGAACCAAGAACAATCCAGTATTGATTGGTGAACCGGGGGTGGGTAAAACTGCAGTAGTTGAAGGATTGGCTCAACGAATTGTGGCCGGCGATGTACCAACAAGCTTGAAAGATAAGCGAGTAATTAGTTTGGATCTAGGCGCAATGATTGCTGGGGCTAAGTATCGTGGTGAGTTTGAAGAGCGCTTAAAAGCAGTTCTAGATGAAATTAAAGCAAGCGAAGGCTCGGTCATTACCTTTATTGATGAACTACACACAGTTGTAGGTGCGGGAGCAATTGGTGCGGGAGCCATGGATGCTGGAAATATGTTAAAGCCAATGCTTGCTCGTGGTGAGTTAAAAATGATTGGTGCTACAACACTAGATGAATATCGACAGCATATTGAAAAAGATGCTGCATTAGAAAGACGATTTCAACAAGTTTTTGTTGGTGAACCTTCAGTTGAAGACACAATTGGCATACTTCGTGGGCTTAAAGAAAAGTACGAAGCACACCACAAAGTAACAATTAACGATTCTGCTTTGGTCGCCGCTGCAAATCTGTCCAACCGATACATTACAAGTCGGTTTCTACCTGATAAAACCATTGACTTAGTTGATGAGGCAGCTTCCAGATTGCGCATGGAAATCGACTCTTCCCCTGAAGAGATAGATCAGCTACAACGATCTGTTGATCGACTGCGGATGGAAGAGTTTGCTTTATCTCGCGAAAAAGACCCAGCAGCTAAAGCTCGCTTGACTGAACTGCAAGCAGATTTGCAAGATAAAGAACACGAATTGAAGTTACTTCGCCAAACCTGGTTAGCAGAAAAAGCTTCTCTTGATGAAGTAGGACAACTAACAAATGAATTAGATGCAATAAAAATTGAGATAGAAAAAGCACAGCGAGCTGGTGATCTAGAGAAAGCATCTCGATTAATGTATGGCCAGATGCGTGAGTTGGAACAAAAACTTGCAGCAGCTCGATCAACTTCTAATTTGGTTATGTATCGAGAAGAAGTCACTGAAGACGATATTGCAGAAGTTGTGGCAGCTTGGACAAACATACCAGTTGGTCGAATGCTAAAGAGTGATAGTGAAAGATTATTAAACCTTGAAACAGAAATCGCATATCGAGTCATTGGTCAGCAGCGCCCGATAGCCGCGGTAGCCGATGCAATTAGGCGATCTCGCGCTGGTATCAGTGATCCAAACAGACCAACTGGTGTTTTTTTGTTTCTAGGTCCAACTGGTGTTGGAAAGACCGAGCTAGCAAAAGCACTTGCTGAACTTCTTTTTGATGATGAAAAAGCGATGATCCGAATTGATATGAGTGAATACGGTGAAAAGTTTTCAGTTTCAAGGCTAGTTGGCGCACCACCTGGATATGTTGGTTATGACGAAGGTGGACAATTAACAGAGGCAGTGCGCCGTAGACCTTATTCAATTGTCTTACTAGATGAGGTGGAAAAAGCTCACTCTGAAGTTTTTGATTTATTGCTGCAGGTATTTGATGATGGCCGATTAACTGATGGGCAGGGTAGAACTGTAGATTTTCGCAACACCATAATCGTGATGACCTCTAATTTAGGCTCTGCATATTTAACTGATGCAACAATGAATTATGAAGCCCAGAGGAACTCAGTGATGAGTACTGTACGTGAATCTTTCAAGCCTGAGTTCTTAAATCGACTAGATGACATTTTGATTTTTGATTTCCTTACCGATGAGATGTTAACTAAGGTTGTAGAAATTCAGGTGAATCAACTTGCCAACCGAGTAACGAATCAAGGAATATCATTGAAAGTTTCTAGTCAAGCGATACATTGGTTAGTTAAGAATGGAAATGACCCGTTGTATGGCGCGCGCCCACTAAAGCGATTAGTTCAAACAGCACTTGGTGATCCATTAGCAAGAATGCTTATTAGTCATCAACTAGGAGATGGCGACACCGTAGAAGTTAACGTGTCCGACGATCAGTTAAAGTTGGAGAAAGTCAGTTAAGTAGTTTTTGAATTCGACTTATACCTTCAGTTATGTCGGCGTCTCCTAGAGCATAACTTAGTCTTAAATATCCAGGAGTTCCGAAGGCTTCACCAGGAACAACTGCGACTTCAACCTTATCCAAAATTACTGCTGCTAAATCTGCTGAGGAAGTAATTTTCTTTTCCTTGATTGTTTTGCCAATAACATCTTTAACCGAAGGGTAAGCATAAAATGCTCCTTCTGGCATTGGGCAGATAAATCCATTTACTTTGTTTAGTTCTGCAACTATTAGCTTACGTCGTCGATCAAATGCGGTGCGCATTTCAGCTACTGCACTTAAGTCGCCTGACACTGCTGCAAGTGCTGCTGCTTGCGCAATATTGTTTACGTTACTTGTGGCATGAGATTGTAAGTTAGTAGCAGCCTTGATTACATCATTGGGTCCAATCATCCATCCAACCCGCCAACCAGTCATTGCGTAAGTTTTTGCAACTCCATTAACAATTACGCACTTATCAACTAACGCAGGATTCAACACAGGCATCGAAGCAAACTCAGCATCCCCATAAACTAAATGTTCATAAATCTCATCAGTTACTACCCAAAGGTCTTTTTGAATCGCCCAATCGGCAATGTCCCTCAGTTCTTTTGGGGAATAAACAGCACCTGTCGGATTTGATGGTGAGACCATTAAAAGAATTTTTGTTTTAGATGTAACAGCCGCATCTAATTGTGAGATTGTTGCTCGATAACCTGATGTTTCATCTGTCATAACAATTACTGATTTACCACCGGCTAGTGCGATTGCTTCTGGATACGTTGTCCAATAGGGAGCGATGACTATTACTTCGTCACCTGGATCAAGCAATGTTGCAAACGTGTTATACAGCGCTTGCTTACCACCGTTAGTAACTAGCACTTGTGTCGAATCAATTGTTAACTTGGAATCTCGTAAAGTTTTTGCTGCAATAGCTTCGCGTAATGTAGGTAAACCATTTGTTGGACTGTATCGGTGCATTGCTGGATTTTTCGCAGCTGCAATTGCGGCCTCAACAATTGGTGCAGGAGTTGGAAAATCAGGTTCACCTGCGCCAAATCCAATTACCGGTCTGCCCTGAGCTTTGAGTGCTTTTGCTTTGGCATCAACAGCTAAAGTCGCTGATTCGCTGATAGCGGCAATGCGTGCGGAGATTCGATTCTTTGACATAGGGCGGATTGTGGCAGATGCGGGGGAGACTGAGCGAACAGCACAAATTGGTCACGCATTACACTGCTACGTCTGCCCGTTCACTAACAGGTGACTGGGCGTCCGAGGGTCGTAGCTCAATTGGTAGAGTTCCGGTCTCCAAAACCGGCGGTTGGGGGTTCGAGTCCCTCCGGCCCTGCAGGTCCCCTCGGTCTATCGAGTCCGTTAAGTGGCGGAAGCGTTAGCGTGGGTTGGTGATGAAAGAGGCGAAGTGAGCGAGTCAGAAGTATTGCCTTCAATTGAAGGCGAAACACGCAAAGGACTTTTTAGTCGTGCGCGTGCATTTCTGCATGACATTTCGGTTGAACTTCGAAAAGTGATTTGGCCTACACGTCGCGAGTTGAGCGTGTACACAACTGTTGTAATTATTTTTCTACTCTTCATCACTGCATTTATTACTCTTCTAGATTTTGGTTTCGGCCAAATCACTTTGTTCTTGTTTGGATCATAGGTGAAATTGCCAAGTGACCACAAATAGTCCTTTTGAATACAAGCCGGCAGATCAGATATCAACTGAGGATTCCGTTGTAGAAAACGAATCAATTGAAGTGATTCCAGTTGAAGAAACAATTGCTGTTGAATCAATTGAACCCAATGCTGTAGTCGAAACTCAATTAGCAGAAAATCCTGAACCTGAAGCACCGCTTGACCCAGTTGCTGAATTTATGGCTTCAATGAAAAATAAAGAAGGCAAGTGGTATGTATTACAGTCCTATTCGGGTATGGAAAAGCGCGTAAAGGCAAATCTAGAATCGCGAATTCACACGATGAATATGGAAGATCAGATTTTTCAAGTTGAAGTACCGACCGATATGGTAGTTGAAATCAAAAATGGTGTGCGAAAAAATGTTTTAAAGAATCGTTTTCCAGGTTACGTCTTAGTTCGTATGTATATGACTGATGAATCTTGGGGTGTAGTTCGACATACCCCAGGTGTAACTAAGTTCGCAGGTGCGGTTGCGCATAACGCACAACCAATGCCATTAACCTTGACAGAGGTGGCAGATATTCTGGCACCTAGAATTGAAACTCCAGCTGCAGCTGCTGCGAAAGGTAGTGGAAAAGGAAAAGCAGCAAAAAGTATTGCAGTTCTGGATTTCAACGTTGGTGATTCGGTAACCGTAATTGATGGGCCATTTGCCACATTGCAGGCAACAATTTCAGAAATTAATTCTGATACCCAAAAGATTATTGGTTTAGTTGAAATCTTCGGACGTGAAACACCAGTAGAACTTAGCTTTAGTCAGATTGCAAAGAGTTAGATTTAGAGAAAGATAAGGAAACATATGGCACCGTCAAAGAAAGTAACTGGACTAATTAAGTTACAAATCCAAGCTGGCGCAGCGAACCCTGCACCACCAATTGGACCAGCCCTTGGCCAACACGGCGTAAACATTATGGAGTTTTGCAAGGCATACAACGCAGCAACTGAAGCGCAAAAGGGTCAAGTAATCCCAGTTGAGATTACCGTTTATGAAGATCGCACATTTACTTTTATTTTGAAAACTCCTCCAGCAGCTCGACTAATTCTTAAGTATGCTGGAATTGAGAAGGGTGCAGATAATCCACTGAGAAATAAAGTAGGTTCTCTAACGAAATCTCAGGTAAAAGAAATTGCTGAAACAAAGATGAGCGATTTAAATGCAAACGATATTGATGCAGCGATGAAGATAATTGAGGGAACAGCACGATCGATGGGTGTAACGATAAAAGAATAGTTTTCGAAGGCAACTTCGAACGGCAGCGATGCTGCCAGTGGGAGGGCTAATAGAGGTATTAGTTCGTTTGCACCACGAATGAGAGGTAACGAAATGAAAAAAAGTAAAGTCTGGCGCAAATCTGCAGATTTAATTAAGCCAGATACTGTTTACAGTGCAGCAGAAGCAATGGAAATTGCGCTAAAGACGGCAAATGGCAAACCACATACTGTTGATGTGGCAATTAAATTAGGCGTTGATGTTCGAAAAGCAGAGCAGATGGTTCGAGGAACAGTTAACTTGCCGCATGGCACAGGCAAAACTGCACGAGTTATTGTGTTTGCTGCAGGCGTTAAAGCAGATGAGGCTCGCGCAGCTGGCGCGGATGAAGTAGGAGCTGATGAACTAGTTGCAAAAGTTGCTGCTGGTTGGACAGATTTTGATTCTGCGGTTGCAACTCCAGATATGATGGGCAAAGTTGGAACCTTAGGTAAAGTTCTTGGCCCAAGAGGTTTAATGCCAAATCCAAAAACTGGCACAGTGTCAATGGATGTTGCGAAAGCAGTTTCTGATATTAAAGGCGGAAAAATTGAGTTCCGCACTGACAAGCAAGCAAACCTACATTTCGTTATTGGAAAAGCAAACTTTTCTGCAGATCAACTGAAAGAGAATTTTGCAGCCGCAATTGATGAAATTGTCCGACTCAAACCATCAAGCTCCAAGGGCAGATACATTCAGTCTTGTACGGTATCCACAACATTTGGACCAGGAATCAAAGTAGATCCAGGCGTGAAAACAGGAGCGGATTCTGAGGATTCGGAATAGAGATAAGAAGAAGTTAGTCATAAACCTTACTTATTAGGGGTCGGTGTGTAGTTCTATTGCACCAGGCTCTACAGTTCGGCTCTGCCATAGACCGTTGGTTAGTTACGTAAGTAATTACTAAGGCCCGAAAAGCGCCCACGCAGGCGAGTACGTTGACTCAGGTTTTTGACTGAGTTCACCCCGTGCCCGACTGCACGGGGTTTTTTGTTTGAATGGAAGGGAGCCAGATGGCACGGCCAGACAAAAGCACAGCCGTTACGGAATTGACTGAGTCATTTCGTACAGCAGCTGCAGCAGTATTGACCGAATACCGAGGCTTGACTGTTGCTGAACTGAAGCAATTGCGTCGTGATTTAGCTGCAAACGCTTCATACATTGTTTCGAAAAATACTCTGACAAAGCGAGCAGCGAAAGATGCTGGCATCGAAGGACTTGATGAACTTTTAGTTGGGCCAAGTGCAATTGCTTTTGTTCAGGGCGATGCAGTTGAAACCGCAAAGGGAATTCGTGATTTTGCTAAGACTAATCCACTACTGGTTATCAAGGGTGGTGTTTTTGAGGGCAAAGTTATTTCTGCAGATGATGTTAAGAAGTTGGCAAATCTTGAATCACGCGAGGTATTGCGGTCAAAGATGGCTGGTGCGATGTTGGCATCACTAACTAAGGCTGCATATTTGTTCAACGCTCCGCTAGCGCAAGCCGCAAGAGCTGTTGACGCGTTGCGGGTTAAGGCAGAGTCAGATCCGTCTGTATTAAAAGGTGCAGCACAACCAGCACCTGCAGCTCCGGCTGCACCAGAAGTTTCTGCAGTTGATGCTGCAGAGAGCAACAACTCCGCAGCAGATGCTGCAGAGCAAACCGAGGGCTGAGCCCAAAAACCAAGTTCCGGCCCTCGGCCGGGTTAGTGAAAGGACGCCAACATGGCGAAGATGAGCACTGATCAACTGCTCGAGGCTTTCAAAGAAATGAGCCTGATCGAGTTGTCAGAGTTTGTTAAATTGTTTGAAGACACCTTTGGTGTAACCGCTGCAGCTCCAGTTGCAGTTGCAGCAGCGGCACCAGCTGCAGGTGGTGGCGATGTAGGTGGCGCAGCTGAGAAGGATGCATTCGATGTAATCCTTGAAGATGGCGGCGCAAACAAGATTGCCGTTATTAAAGAAGTTCGCGCTCTGACCAGCCTAGGTCTAAAGGAAGCGAAAGACCTAGTTGAAGCAGCACCAAAGCCAGTTTTGGAAGGCGCAAAGAAAGACGATGCCGATAAGGCAAAGGCTGCACTTGAGGCAGCTGGCGCAAAGGTCACTGTTAAGTAAGTCAAATGCAGTTAGGGGGCTGGGGATTACCAGCCCCCTGAAGCATTTTTTGGTGACAAAAGACCCCCAAGCGTGGACTTGACAAACTGCCCTTTAAGATTTTGTTTCCTCGTCCAGACTCATATATGGCACCCTTGCGTTCATGCCTTGGGTGTTCTCGGTGTCGGACAGGCACTGGCATGAATATTCCTTAACTGTTCGGAAGGATTGCCTTGGCTGCCCTGACTAACAA
>VGBH01000002.1 GCA_016870575.1 Actinomycetota bacterium | reverse complement strand
AAACGTTTACAAGTTCTTCTTGGTGTAAAGCCGGCATCTGGTAGTTATCTAACCTTAACTCGCGCAGCAGTTGAGACAATTCAGAAGGCTAGTGGGATAAACCCAACCGGAATTGTAGATAGTAAAACCTGGCAGGCATTAGGCGTCACAACCTTCAGTCAATTTCAAGCACTTCCGCTTGCCCCCAGTTCAGTACAAACATCCATTCCTACTTTGCGATATGGGGATAAGTCTGATTCAGTTAAAAAATTACAAATTCTATTAGGTGTAACTCCAGTAACTGGTGGTTTTTTTGAAAAAACAAAAGCTGCAGTCATTGCAATACAGCGATTGAATAAGTTACCAGCAAATGGTGAAGTCGATTTTGCTACTTGGCAAGTAATGGGAATATTAAGCAGTGCACAATTTGATGCTTTACCAACTGCCAATATCGTTGAACAACCTGATTCAATCCCTGAACCTGAACCACAACCAGAGCCTGTTCAGCCAGAACCTGTTACACCTGTTGAACCAACACCAACTTTGCCAACTGGACCTGTACCGCCAGGAGTAACTACCGGTATACCTCTTGATGCTGCTGGTGAATATCAAGCACAAACAATTTGTGATCCAAGTCCAAAAACTGGTGCAGATCGATTGCGCCAACTTCTAAAGCAAGTTTATGGCGAGGTAACCATTGGTATTTATCGTGATTGTGATCGTGGTGGAACTAGTGAACATAAAGAAGGTCGAGCGCTGGATTGGATGTACCACTGGCGTGATTTAGAACAACGCGCAAAAGTTGAAGCATTCCTTGCTTGGCTAATTGCAACCGGTGAAGATGGGCGACCAGGTGCAAATGCGCGACGCATGGGAATTATGTATGTCATCTGGAATGGTCGAATCTGGGGTGTTTATCGCTCTGATGAAGGTTGGCGAGATGTTGGTGGATGCACTACTGATCCAGCAAAACAGAAATCCAATTATGACAATTATTGCCATCGTGACCATGTTCATATGTCAATGACCTGGGATGGTGCAGCGGCTATGACCTCATACTGGAATCCGCAAGCACAAACCCTTGCAATCTGTGAAGAATCGCCAAGTGCAGAAGCTCCGCTAGCAATTACTATGCCACAGCAACTTACTGCTATTACGCCAACTCGAATTTTGGATACTAGAACTGGCCTTGGGGTGACTCAACCTTGTCGATTGGGTGGCAAACGCAGTTCTACTGATAATCGATACTTACATTTACCAATTACTAATGTCAGTGTGATACCCGAGATTTCAGATCAAGTACCAGGTCTTGAACCAACGGTGCCACTTCCAATTCGGAGTTTAATACGTATTCCTGAGATGCCACAAGTGGGAGTTACAGCAGTTTTATTGCGCGCTACAGTGACAAGCAGTAATTCCCCAAGCTCATTATCTATTTGGGCAAGAGGGGCTGCTGCGCCAAGTGTTGTCACCGTGCCAGTTGCTATGGGCGGATCGGCATCTGCTGAAACTATTGCACCAGTTGGAACTGATGGCTCAATTGCAGTGGCAATTGCTACCGGAGCTGCAGATGTCACAATTGATGTGGTTGGATATTTTTCAAGTGAGCCGCAAACTTTATCTAACATTCCGAAACGCACAATTAAGTTAGTTTCAACGCCGCTAATTGACTTAAAGACTCCACTTCAACCCGGTGAAAGTAGAGTGCTTAACCTGCCAAGAGCAACAGTTGGTGATCAACCACAAGCAGCATCAGTTGCAGTATCTGTGACTGCTGCTGGTAGTGGCAGGGTAAATATTTCGGTAAACAATCAAACACAACTATCGGTTCGATACAACTCAACGGCTGACGCTGTTATCTCCCTTAGAGGAAATCGAGATTTAACATTTACAAACACTGGTAATTCACCAGCTACGCTAGTTGTACATAGCAACTGGTACCTTGGGGCTGATCCAGTTGCTGGCATAACTGGAATAGTTCCTATCCGAGCAGTTCCAGCTTTACGCAGTAGTTCAATTAGTTCAACTCAAAATACGGTAATTCCACTTACTGAAATTTCCACAATTCCGCCGCAGGCAACATCAGTTTTAGTTGCCGTTACGGTACGAAAAAACTTAGGTGCGACTGGTTTACTGGTCTGGGGAGGAAGTAAACCGGTTGCACCTAACATAGGCATTCCGGCAGCAGAACCAAGAACATCGCTTGCATTAATCTCACTTAATTCCAGTCGTCAAATCCGAGCAATCACAAATGCTGGTTCGGCTGATGTGTCAATGGCCATCATCGGCTGGGGAGAATGACCTTATTCTCTAGAGTGTGCCAGTGAGTGGACCTATTTCTGATTTATCTGATTTAAATCCTGAGCAAAAAGCTGCTGTCTTGCACCGTGGCGCACCATTGCTAGTTGTAGCGGGAGCAGGGTCAGGAAAGACGCGCGTGCTAACTCGTCGAATTGCTCATTTGATTGAAACTGGCGATGCCCAGCCAGAAGAGATTTTGGCAATTACCTTTACTAATAAAGCAGCATTAGAAATGCGCAATCGAGTCTTAGAGCTAGTTGGTCCTCGTGCTCGCAGTATGCAAGTATCAACTTTTCATAGCGCTTGCGTGCGCATTCTTCGACGAGATGGAGGTTCTCTTGGTATTACTTCAACCTTTACTATTTATGATCAAGCAGATTCATTACGATTAATAACTCTAATTGTGAAAGATTTAAACATTAACACAAAGTTTTTTCAACCAAGAGCGATGCAAGCTCAAATCTCAAATCTAAAAAACGAGCTAGTAGATTACGAAGACTTCTCCAAAATTGCTGAAGAAGAAGGTCCAAGAAGAGTTCTGGCAACTATTTATCGAGAGTATCAACAACGGTTAGCACGATCAAATGCGGTGGATTTCGATGATTTGATAGGTCACACAGTAGCTTTACTGCAGACTAGTCCACAAGTGCGAGAATATTATCGAAGACGTTATCGACACGTGTTGGTTGACGAATACCAAGACACCAACACCGCTCAGTATGTCTTGGTTCGTGAGTTAGTCGGAAATGAAAAAGAAGCGGTTCCACCTGCTCAACTATGTGTAGTTGGAGATGCTGATCAAAGTATTTACGCTTTTCGTGGCGCAACGATTAGAAATATTCAAGATTTTGAACAAGATTATCCAAGCGCAAAAACTATCATTTTGGAACAAAATTATCGAAGCACACAAAACATTCTTTCAGCCGCTAATGCTGTGATATCAAAAAACTCGCAACGTAAACCTAAGCGGCTTTGGACACAAGCAGGTGAAGGAGATTTGATTGGTTTTTACATCGCTGATGATGAACATGATGAAGCACGCTTTATAGTGGCTGAACTACAGCAGCTAGCTACATTTGATTTTAAGTATTCAGATATTGCAGTCTTTTATCGCACCAACGCTCAATCTCGAGCGATTGAAGAAGTTTTTATGCGCTCAGCTATTCCCTATCGAGTTGTTGGTGGGTTGAAGTTTTATGAACGAGCTGAGATAAAGGATGCGTTGGCATATTTAAAATTAATTGCAAATCCAGCAGATGACATTTCATTGCGCCGAGTTATTAATGTTCCACGTCGCGGAATAGGTGACAAGGCAGAAAGCCAATTAGCTGAATATGCAAATCGCCAAGGGATAAGTGTTTTTGCCGCAATGGGAAAAGCACAAAAAATTCCCGGTTTAACTGCAAGAGCACAAGCAAGTATGAATGATTTTTATCAACTAATTTCAGATCTTGGAGTTTTGATGGAGAGCAGTGCTGGCGCAGCTGTTGTGTTGCAGGCAGTACTTGAACAAACTGGGTATTGGTCAGAACTGGCACAAACGGCAGATCCACAAGATGAAGTTCGACTGGAAAATCTTGCGGAACTAGAAGCTGTGGCAACTGATTATGACCAAAGTGAAGATGCCAGTGGAGTGATAGGTTTTCTTCAGCGCACATCGTTAGTTGCCGATTCAGATGAGATTCCAGATGATGATGCCGGACTAGTCACATTAATGACCTTGCACACTGCAAAAGGATTGGAATTTCCCGTGGTGTTCTTAACGGGAATGGAAGATGGCATTTTTCCGCATATCAGGTCACTTGGTAATAGCGAAGAACTTCAAGAAGAGCGAAGGTTGGCATATGTTGGTTTAACTCGTGCAATGGAACGGCTGTATTTGAGTCGTGCAATGCGAAGATCTGCTTGGGCTGCGCCACAACATAATCCAGAATCTCGTTTCATAGATGAGATTCCTGCAGAGTTGATTCGATATCTAAGAGAAGATCCAGACAATGTGCTGAATTCAACTTCAGTTACCACTACAAGCGCAAAGACGAATCCAGTTAGAGAAATTGTGCAGCTATCTGTGGGTGAGAAAGTTAATCACACCCAGTTTGGACTGGGTAAAGTGCTCTCAGTTGCTGGCGAGGGAGAGCACGCAATAGCAACAGTTGATTTTGGTTCAGCGGGCGAAAAGAGACTGCTTCTTAAATATGCACCAGTTGAAAAACTTTAACTGCGCAACCAATCAAACGGATTAACGAATCGATCCTTTATAGCCACTTCAAAATGCAGGTGAGTGCCAGTTGCATTTCCAGTTGCGCCGACTTTTCCAATATGTTCACCAGCTTTTACTCGATCTCCTACTGAAACTGCAATACTAGAAAGATGTGCATAACGAGTTGTAACTTGTCCACCGTGCGCAATCAACACACTGTACCCGTAAGAACCATCCCAACCTCGTGCAATCACAACACCATCGGCAGCTGCTTTAACTGATTGGCCGTAGTAGCCATCAAAATCCAAACCAGTATGTACTCCGCCATGCCAGCGCCAGCCGCGCTGACCGAAATACGCTGTTGTGCGAGTTCCTGGCAGCGGATTGCGTTTAGGTGAAGTGAAGGTTGCTGGAAGATTTAGGTTTGGTGGAATAACAATCTTGAATTGCATTGCTCGCGACTCACGCATCAATCGCTCGGCTGCCAGTCTAGCTAGTTCTGCTTTTCGCTCTTTGGCCTCAATCTTGGCCATCTTAGTAAGTTTTCGTTGTTGGCGAACCAGCGAGCGAGTTGTTTGTTCTACCGCACGAGCCAGTGCCAAGTCCTGATCTGTTTCCGCTGCAACTGTAACTGGACTAAGTCGGGTGGCCTCAAGTCGATCCATAGCAGCTGCAATTTCTTTTGCTTCCAGATTCTTTGCTCCTGCGAGTGAGGTAGCCGAAATTGAGGTCGCCAATAAAGCCGCTATTGCGATTGGAGCAGATACAACTTTGAACGCGCGTGATGCTCTCACGTGGTTTCCTCCAGCGGTCGGTTTTGCCCGGTGGGCGCTTTCAGGTAACTTTAAGAATACCCTATTTGGCTGAGGGGGTGAAATCCGGGGGCACCCTTTCTGTGGACGGACTGTGGATAGATTGAGTGGCATAGACCGCATTACCTTGAATCTACGCGTGGGTGGACCCGCCCTAGGATTATCAAATGGCGCGAGTGGTAATTGCGAAACCGGGGCTTGATGGCCACGATCGGGGAGCCAAGATTATTGCCCGAGGCCTTCGCGACGCAGGACACGAAGTCATTTATACCGGGTTGCATCAAACCCCAGCCCAGATTGCTGCGACCGCAGTTGCAGAGGATGCACTTGCAGTTGGTTTGTCTGTACTTTCAGGCGCTCATATGACCTTGGTGCCAGAAGTTATTGAATTGCTCGCAAAATCAGCTGCCGAAGATATTGCAGTTTTTGTTGGTGGCATCATTCCGGAGGCTGATGTTGTTGAGCTAACGAAACTCGGAGTTTCTGCGGTATTCACTCCCGGTACACCAATTGAAAGTATTGTTCGGTGGTTAAATGATTTATCAGAAAAAAATAGCAATTAAAAATTTTAGAAAGGGTGAATCTGCGTGGATCTCTATGAGTTTCAAGCGAAGCAACTGTTTGCAAAACATGGAGTGAAAACGCAAGTAGGTGAAGTAGTAACCACACCAGCAACAGCGCAAGCAGCAGCTGAAAAATTTGGTGGATTAGTTGTAGTGAAAGCTCAGGTAAAAGTTGGTGGGCGCGGCAAAGCAGGTGGAGTTAAATTAGCTAAAACACCACAAGAAGCCGCTGAACGCGCAAGCGATATCTTGAAACTCAATATTAAAGGGCATCAAGTTCGACAAGTCTTAGTCACGCCTGCTGAAGATATTGCAAAAGAATTTTATGTTTCGTTTTTACTAGATAGATCTAACCGTACCTTCTTAGCAATGGCTAGTGTTGAGGGTGGAGTTGAGATTGA
The DNA here is from genome assembly GCA_016870575.1 of Actinomycetota bacterium. Classification (GTDB taxonomy): domain Bacteria; phylum Actinomycetota; class Actinomycetes; order S36-B12; family UBA5976; genus AcAMD-5. Next base: position 80,062 of record VGBH01000002.1, on the reverse strand, counting down.
AGAAGTTGCTGCAACAAATCCAGATGCGCTAGCCAAGATTCCAATTTCAGCAAGCACGGGAGTTACAAAGGAAGTTGCATTTAAAATTGCTCAAGCTGCGAAGTTTCCAAGTGAAATTCAAAATCAAGTAGTTGAAATGTTGCAAGCGATGTGGAAAGTATTTGTTGCTGAAGATGCCACACTGGTTGAAGTAAATCCGCTGGTACTAACTCCATCTGGTCAAGTTGTTGCACTCGATGGCAAAGTTTCGCTGGATGACAATGCTGCATTTCGCCAAGCAGATCACGCTGCTTTAGTTGATAAAAGTATAGAAGATCCGCTGGAAGCTGCGGCAAAAGAAAAAGATTTGAATTATGTGAAGTTAACTGGTGAAGTTGGCATTATCGGAAATGGTGCTGGATTAGTAATGAGCACACTAGATGTGGTTGCTTATGCTGGTGAAGAATTCGGCGGTATGAAACCTGCTAACTTTTTAGATATTGGTGGTGGCGCATCTGCTGAAGTCATGGCTAATGGATTAAACATTATTTTGAGCGATCCAGCCGTGAGGTCTGTGTTTGTAAATGTATTTGGTGGCATTACTGCATGTGATGCTGTCGCAAACGGGATTGTGCAGGCTGTTGATTTGTTAACTAAGCAAGGTAAGTCAATTTCAGTTCCACTTGTTGTGAGATTAGATGGAAACAATGCTGAAGCTGGTCGAAAAATTCTTAGTGATGCCGCAATTTCAGGTATACATATGGCCAAAACGATGGATGAAGGCGCGCGACTAGTTGCGCAATTAGCAGCTGGTAAGTAAGGGAAGAAAACAGTGTCAATTTTCTTAAATTCGAATTCCAAGATTTTGGTTCAAGGTATGACTGGTATTGAAGGCACAAAGCACACCAGTCGTTTGTTGAAATCAGGAGCAAAAGTTGTAGCAGGAGTAACGCCAAATAAAGGCGGTCAATCAGTTGATTTTGATGGCACTTCAGTTCCAGTTTTTAATTCCGTAGCTGAGGCGATGGCTGCAACTGGTGCGAATGTATCAGTAATTTTTGTGCCGCCAAAATTCGCTAAAGCTGCGGTGATGGAAGCAATTTCTGCAAAGATTGAATTATGTGTGGTGATCACAGAAGGAATCCCAGTTCATGACAGTGTGATTTTCGTTAATCAAGCACTGAATTCTGGAATAACAAGATTAATTGGCCCTAACTGTCCAGGAGTTATCAGTCCTGGTGAATCAAATGCCGGCATTATTCCTGCTGACATTACTAAGAAAGGTCGAATCGGTTTAGTCAGCAAATCTGGCACACTCACATATCAGATGATGTATGAACTGCGTGATATTGGTTTTTCTACAGCAGTAGGAATTGGTGGCGATCCAATTATTGGAACAACGCACATTGATTGCTTGAAGGCTTTTGAAGAAGATCCCGAAACTGATGCAATTGTGATGATTGGCGAAATCGGAGGTGATGCTGAAGAGCGAGCAGCAGTATTTATTAAAGATAATGTAACTAAACCAGTTGTTGGCTACGTTGCTGGATTTACTGCTCCGGAAGGCAAAACAATGGGGCATGCCGGTGCGATTGTTTCTGGTTCTGCCGGTACTGCGCAAGCAAAACAAGATGCACTTGAAGCTGTTGGTGTAAAAGTCGGAAAGACTCCGTCACAAACGGCAGAGTTGATGCGGCAAATTATGAAAAACCTGAAGTAGCAATGACATCGTCAGATCCTGCGATTAATCCTCGTGATCTGATAATTCCCACAATTATTTCAACCTTATGGGCGAGCGCTTTTGGAATTTTTATGTCCGCGCTACCCGTTTTAATCGTTTGGATTCTTGGTGCTTCTGGCGCTGGTTCACTTACTTCAGCAATTAGAACTTCCTTTTTGGCCTGGCCAATCAGTCACGGCACACCAGTAACAATTACTTCTGTGCAAGTGGATGTGTTGCCTATTTTGGCCGTGCTATTTCCAATTTTCATACTACGCCGAGTTTCAATTCGTATTTTTCGAATTGCTCCGTATTCTAAATCAAGTTTAATTTTAGTTATAGTTTCAATCACTTCTGTAAATACACTTCTTAGTTTTTTGCTAGCTTGGTTAGTCAGTGATGAAGTGATTTCAATTTCACCAGTATTAACACCACTAATTGTTGCCTCCATTTCTGTGCTAGCAGTGCTGATAGGTGCTTTAAGAGTTTATGGCAGACCTAATGTTTCATTGCATCAAAGTATAAAAACCGGGGTTCGAGCCGGGTTGATAATCTCAACTGCGTTGATTGTTGCAGGCTTGCTGCTGGTGTTGATTAGATTTGGGCTTAATTTAAGTAGTGCTATCGAAATTGTGGCATCAGTAGCTGATACCAACAGCGAAAAATTCTTGACTTGGATACTTACATTGGGGTATCTGCCAATTGCCATAATCTGGGGATATGCCTGGCTGTTAGGTCCTGGAGTTTCTACTGGCATTGATTCTGCAGCATCTTTTGCTGTAATTGATCAAACCGCACTGCCCGCTCTTCCTTGGTTGGCTGCACTTCCAGAAACTTCACCTGAGAATGGTTGGTTTGTGTTGTTGATTCCAGTTTTAATTTCTACTTTAGTGGCAACTTTGATGTGGTGGTCATTACACAATTTAAGTTATAGAATTTTATTTACCAATACTCTTTCTGCGCTAGTTGTGATTGCTTTAGTTGCGGTGTCACTGAGCTTGATTGGCGGAGGTGCGATTGGGCCTGGCCGGTTAGAAGTTTTTGGACCGCAGTGGTTTCCGATGATTGGTGGAGTATCCGTAACAATCGCGCCGGTATTTGTACTAATACTCATACTTGATGGCATAAGACTATGGATTAGTAATCGAAAGCAGAAAGAATCAAATGCGTAAAGTAGTAGTGCTCGCTTCTGGGAATGGAAGTTTGCTACAAGCTCTTATTGATGCACCAGAGCGAGGTAATCAATATGAGATAGTTGCAGTAGTTAGCGATAAGCCAAAATGTTTTGCAATTGAGCGAGCACGGCAAGCGGGAATTACTGAAATCGCAATAAGCTTTCAAAAGTCGCAAGATAATCAATGGCAGCAGCACCTAAAAGATACGGTTTTAGGCTTTAATCCAGACTTAGTTGTATCGGCGGGATTTATGCGGATTATTCGATCTGACTTGTTTGAAGTTGTTCCAACAATAAATTCGCATCCATCATTATTGCCGAACTTTCCGGGAGCTCATGCCGTTGCAGATGCACTTGCTGCTGGAGTTGAGAAAACTGGAGCAACAGTTCATTTTATTGATGCTGGAGTTGATAGTGGAAAGATTCTTGCTCAGCAAAGTGTGCCTGTGTATCCAAATGACAGTGTTCAGAGTCTGCATGAGCGGATAAAGATGGTTGAACGTATTCAATTAACCCAAGTTGTGGTTAAGTTATGCCTACAGGAAGACATTTGGGCAGGACTTCACTAATGATTTCAAAACTAACAATAAAGCGTGCCTTGATTTCAGTCTCCGATAAAGCAGATTTAGAGAAATTGGTAACGCGGCTTGCTGAACTTGGTGTGGAGTTAATTTCAACTGGAAATACTGCGAAGATGATTCGTGAACTGGGATACCCAGTAACGGAAGTTTCAGAGTTAACTCAAGTGCCAGAAATGCTAGATGGCCGCGTAAAGACACTGCATCCTAAGATACATGCTGGAATTCTTGCAGATAAATCAAATCCTAAACATTTAGCGCAATTAGCTGAGTTTGGAATTGCAACTTTTGATTTGGTGGTTATTAACCTGTACCCATTCGAACAAACCGTTGCAAAAGGGGCGGATTTTGCAACTTCAATTGAAAACATCGATATAGGTGGACCTGCAATGGTCAGAGGCGCTGCAAAGAATTTTGCTAGCATTGCTGTAGTTACAAATCCAAAGCAGTACCAATTTGTTCTTGAAGATTTGGTAGATGGTGCTATTGATTATGAGACCCGACTTAGGTTAGCTAAAGAGGTATTTGCACACACTGCAAATTACGACCAAACAGTTGCCAGTTGGTTTGTTAATCCAGATCAAGAGCAATTATTTGTTTCTGGTGTAAAGGTTCAGGATTTACGTTATGGTGAAAATCCACAACAAAAAGCAACTCTATATAGAACATCAGCAGTAGGAATTGCTGCGGCCAAACAGTTGCAAGGAAAAGAGCTCTCATTCAATAACTTTGTTGATGCAGATGCAGCCTGGCGAGCAGTAAATGATCATCTGCTGCCAACAGTTGCAATAATCAAACACACTAATCCTTCAGGAATCGCCTCTGCTAATTCAATTTACGAAGCATATAAAAAAGCACATGAATGTGATCCAGTATCAGCTTTTGGTTCAGTGATTGCGAGCAATTTTGAAATTGATGAATCATTTGCAACTGCAAATGTAGACATTTTTACTGAAGTGATTGTTTCACCAAAATTCTCAAAAGAAGCGTTAAATATATTCTCAACTAAAAAGAATCTGAGGCTATTGCAAGTTGATTCCAGCGCTGAGCAAAGTGAATTTAAATTTATCACTGGTGGTTTCTTGAAGCAGGAAACTGATAGTTATCACAATCTGGGTGATCAGCCTGAAAATTGGAAATTAGTTTCCGGCGAAGTAGCCACGGATGAACAATTGCAAGATTTGAGTTTTGCGTGGCGTTGTGTTCGCGCAGTTAAATCAAATGCGATTGTTTTGGCAAGAGGATTGTCTACTGTTGGAATTGGTATGGGACAAGTAAATCGAGTGGATTCAGTTAGGTTAGCTGTTAGTCGAGCTGGCAATCGAGTAACGGGTACAGTTGCGGCGAGCGATGCTTTCTTTCCATTTGAAGATGGTGTGAAAGAATTAATTGCAGCGGGAGTGAAAGCCATCGTCCAACCTGGAGGATCTGTTAGGGATGCCGAGGTTATTGAAGCTGCACAGCAGGCGGGCATCACAATGTATTTAACTGGCGTAAGACATTTTTGGCATTGAGGTGATGGAATATGAGTAAAAAACTTGATGGCAAAAAACTCGCTGCACAAATCCGACTTGATCTAGCTCATCGTGTTAATAGATTGTCGCATCAGCCTGGTTTGGCAACTATCTTGGTAGGAAACGATCCGGCTAGCTATTCATACGTTAGCGGTAAGCATCGTGATTGTGCTGAAGTTGGTATTGCATCACTTAGAGTTGAATTGCCAGCCACTATTTCTGAAACTGAATTACTAAGTGAGATCTATAAATTAAATGAAGATCTGTCATGCACTGGAATGATTGTTCAACTTCCGCTGCCAGGAGTGATTGATACTGGACGGATATTGGCAGCGATAAGTCCAGAAAAGGACGCTGATGGGTTACACCCGGTCAACTTGGGCAATTTAGTTCTTGGAATCGCCGGAGCGCTGCCTTGCACCCCGCGCGGAATTATTGAACTACTTCGCCATCACAATATCTCAGTTGCTGGAAAAGAAGTAGTTGTAATTGGGCGAGGCACTACGGTTGGTAGACCTCTTGGTCTCTTACTTACTCGAAAATCAGAAAATGCAACAGTTGTTTTGTGTCATACCGGAACACCAGACATATCTCACTACACCAAAACTGCTGATGTGGTGATTGCTGCGGCTGGCAATCCAGGAATGGTGAAAGCTGATTGGATTAAGTCTGGTGCAGTTTTAGTAGATGTAGGAATTTCTCGGGGTAAATCTGGTCTGATTGGTGACATTTCCGAGGGTGCAATTGCAAAAAGCTCATGGCACGCGCCAGTCCCTGGTGGTGTTGGTCCAATGACTCGGGCAATGCTGTTAACCAATGTTGTTGAGGCAGCGGAAAGACAATGATTACTTGGTTAAGAACACATTTGATTTGGACTATTGTTTTAACATTAAGTGGTGTTGCAGTGTCACTTATTTTGGCTGATCTATTTCAGTTAGGTGTCTTTGTTTTTGCCGCTGCTGCCTTTAGTTTGGCAGCGGCTCGAGCAATGGGCGTGCAAGATAAATTGCTGCATGTCAGAAGTAGGTCTGTGGATATTGCAATCTATATGGTGTTCACCATCTTACTTACCGTGCTCGCAATTGTGCTTCCAACTGGATAAGTACTGAGAGATGAAGCTGTTGGCCAGTATGCTTAAGCATCTAAATTATCCAAAAAGTGGAGGAAATTGATGGCTCGCTCAGGCGTTGTCTCGGTAATTGGTGCTGGCTTTTATGGCTCTACTACCGCATTGCGGTTGGCAGAATATGACATTTTTGAAAAAGTCGTACTTACTGACATTTTGGAAGGCAAAGCAGAAGGTCTTGCGCTTGATATGAATCAGTCTCGTGGGATTGAAGGTTTTGAAACTTTAGTTGTTGGTCAAACAACCACCGCAGATGGCGCAGGATACGAAGTAATAGCAGGTTCAGATGTTGTGGTGATAACAGCTGGATTACCTCGTAAACCTGGTATGAGTCGAATGGATTTGATAGAAGTAAATGCAAAAATTGTTAGATCGGTGGCAGAGCAGATCGCAAAGCACGCACCAAATGCGGTAGTTATTGTGGTGTCTAATCCACTAGATGAAATGACTGCTCTTACTCAACTTGCTACTGGATTTGTAAAGCATAAGGTTATTGGGCAAGCAGGAATGTTAGATACTGCGAGGTTTACATATTTTGTTGCTGAAGCATTAAATGTTCCAGTTGGCAGCGTACAGACGTTAACTTTAGGTTCACATGGTGACACAATGGTTCCTGTCCCATCTAGATGCTTAGTAAATGGAAAGCCATTAAGCGAATTACTATCAGCTGAGAAAATTGATGAACTTGTAACTCGAACGAGAAATGGTGGCGCAGAAATAGTTGCGCTACTTAAGACTGGATCTGCGTATTACGCTCCTTCAGCTGCTGCTGCCAGAATGGCGAAAGCGGTTATTGAAGATTCCAAAACGGTTATGCCGGTTTGTGCTTGGGTTGATGGTGAGTACGGAATTTCAGGAGTTTATCTTGGAGTTGAAGCAAAAATTGGTCGAAATGGTATTGAGCAAGTAGTTGAAACTCAACTAACTGCAAATGAAAAAGCAGATTTGCTAGTTGCGGCAGAAGCTGTCCGAAGCAAGCAGGCCGATGTTCAATCACTTTAGCAAATTTAAGTTAATAGGAGAGTTAAGTGAATAAAATAAAGGTAGCAAATCCAGTTGTTGAATTAGATGGCGATGAAATGACCAGGATAATCTGGCAGTTCATTAAAGAGCAATTGATTCTTCCTTATTTGGATATTGACTTAAAATATTACGACTTGGGTATTGAGCATCGCGACGCTACTGATGACCAAGTAACAATTGATTCAGCAAACGCTATAAAGAAGTATGGTGTAGGCGTTAAGTGCGCCACTATAACTCCTGATGAAGCTCGAGTTAAAGAGATTGGTTTAAAGAAGATGTGGAAATCGCCCAATGGCACAATCAGAAATATTTTAGGTGGCGTTATTTTCCGAGAACCAATAATTATCAGCAATATTCCAAGGCTAGTGCCAGGCTGGACAAAACCAATTGTTGTTGGCCGACATGCTTTTGGTGATCAATATCGAGCAACTGATATCAAAGTTCCAGCTGCAGGAACTTTAACTTTAACCTTTACTCCTTCAGATGGTTCTGAACCGATGGAACTTAATGTTTTCGATTTTCCATCAGGCGGTGTTGCAATGGCTATGTATAACCTTGATGACTCAATCCGAGATTTCGCAAGGGCATCATTGCGTTATGGATTAAATAGAAATTTTCCTGTTTATCTCTCTACTAAAAATACAATTCTGAAAGCTTATGACGGCAGATTCAAAGATATTTTCCAGGAAACTTATGACTCAGAGTTTAAAGCAGATTTTGAGAGTGCTGGTTTAACTTATGAACATCGATTAATTGATGACATGGTTGCAGCTGCTATAAAGTGGGAAGGTGGATATGTCTGGGCTTGTAAGAATTATGATGGAGATGTTCAATCAGACACAGTGGCGCAAGGATTTGGCTCGTTAGGACTTATGACAAGTGTATTAATGACACCAGATGGCAAAACGGTAGAAGCTGAAGCCGCCCATGGCACTGTAACTCGACATTATCGAATGCATCAACAAGGTAAACCAACATCTACTAATCCAATTGCTTCGATTTTTACTTGGACACAGGGACTTAGTTACCGCGGAAAAATGGATGGAACTGCTGATGTTACTAAGTTTGCGGAAACTTTAGAGAAAGTTTGCGTTCAAACAGTTGAACAGGGCAAAATGACAAAAGACTTAAGCTTGTTGATTAGTCCAGATCAGCCATATTTAACCACTCAAGATTTCCTTGCTGCAATTGCTGAAAACCTAGAGAAAGCTATGAAGTAATTAATGGGTGAACCCTTACGCGACATACTTTTTGTACTGCTTTTTGTTCTGATTGGTGGAGTTTTTGCTGCAGCTGAAATTAGCTTGATCTCAATAAGAGAAAGTCAGATTAGTCAATTTACCGGTAGAAGAGCACGATTAGTTGCAAAACTCATCTCAGCGCCAAACAGATTTTTAGCTGCAGTTCAAGTTGGTGTTACTTTAGCTGGATTCATTTCTGCAGGTTTTGGTGCGGCGAGCTTGGCTCCAGAAATAGCACCACGAATTGAAGAATTGGGGCTAAGTGAAACTGCATCTGAAACCTTGGCATTTATCGCAGTGACATTTGTTATTGCATTTGTGTCTTTAGTTCTTGGTGAGTTAGTTCCAAAGCGTTTGGCGCTGCATCACACAGTTGGATTTGCGATGGTGTTAGCAATCCCAGTTGAGATATTGGCTCGCCTTTCAAAACCATTTATTGCGCTACTTTCAGTATCAACAAATTTGATTGTAAGAATTTTTGGTGTTGATCCACACAGTAAGCGAAGCGCAATTGAAGCAGCTGAGCTTCGTGATTTAGTTACATCTCAAGAAGACATTTCTGAGCAAGAGCGACGAATTTTGACTGATGTCTTCTCTTTGGCAGATAAAGAAGTACGAGAAGTAATGCTGCCAAGGACAGAAGTGGAATTCATTGAAGCTGACACTCCCATTTTTAAAGCTGCACAGTGGGTAAGCGATAAACCATTTTCACGCTATCCAGTTGCTGGTGAAGGTTTTGATGATGTGCTGGGCTTTGTGCACGTTCGCGATTTGTTAAGTCCTGAAATGCGAGAGCGGTCAATTAGGGTAAGGGATATTGCGCGTAGCATTCTAAAGTTTCCCGGAACTAAATCGGTCTTGAGCGCAATGCATGAAATGCGTCATGCCGGTCAACATTTGGCAATTGTGGTTGATGAATATGGTGGAACGGCTGGAATTGTTTCCTTAGAAGATTTAGTTGAAGAAGTTGTCGGCGAAATTCATGATGAATATGATGAGATTGAGAAACCATCAGTCAAAGGCGCAAGTGGCGAGTTTGATATTGATGGGTTACTTAATTTAGAGGATTTCACTGAGATGACCGGCGTTCAATTACCAGATGGCCCCTATGAGACCGTTGCTGGCTGGGCGGTTGCCCAGATAGGTCGGTTACCTGAAATTGGCGACCAGTTGGAGTATTTCAATGCGTCCTTTGAAGTAACAAAAGTTGAAGCAAGACGTATAGCTCGAATGAGAGTTGTAGTAAATGCTCCAACTGCTTCAGATGAAGCCTAGATTTAGTCAAGAGTTATGAGAGTATTACTGGTATGAGTGCAAGAAAAGAACGAGTGCTCTCTGGTATTCAGCCAACAATGGATTCTTTCCATATCGGCAATTGGTTCGGAGCACTTACCCAGTGGGTTTCGCTTCAACAAACTCACGACTGCTTTTATTGCGTCGTCGATTTACATGCGCTAACCGTTAACCACGATCCAACAAAAATTAAGGCTCGAACGCTTGCTTCATTTGCTCAGTTATTAGCAATAGGTATTGATACATCGAAGTCAACAGTTTTTGTGCAGAGCCACTTAGCTGAACATTCCCAGTTAGCTTGGGTGCTTTCATGTATTACTGGATATGGTGAAGCATCCCGAATGACTCAATTCAAAGACAAATCACAAAAAGAAGGTGCAGATCGCTCAACAGTTGGTTTGTTTACCTACCCAATATTACAAGCGGCAGACATATTGCTTTATCAACCAACAAAAGTTCCAGTTGGTGATGATCAACGTCAACATTTGGAGTTAACGCGTGATCTAGCTCAGCGATTCAATAGTACTTATGGCGAAACTTTCACTATTCCAGATACTATGACAGTAGTTGGAAACTCTCGAGTGTTAGACCTTCAAGATCCAACTTCAAAAATGAGTAAGTCATCTCCTGTTGGTGCGGTATTCCTAATGGATACTAACGAGCAGATAGTGAAGAAAATTAAATCTGCAGTAACCGATAGCGATAGAGCAGTTAGTTTTGACCCAGCTACAAAACCAGGTATTGCTAACCTGATAGGTCTACTAGCCGCTGCAACCGATACTCAAATAGAAGCAACAGCTGATCAAGTAACAGGTAAGGGATACGGCGAATTTAAGCAGCAAGTTGCAGATGCGTTGGTAGCAAGAATTGAACCGGTACGAAATGCAACTGAATCGCTACTTAAAGATCCAGCCCACTTACAAGAGCAGATTAAGACTGGCGCTGAGAAGGCCCGAGAAGTCGCCAGTCAGACTGTGGCCACCGCATATTCTCGATTGGGGCTGCTAACCGAGCCTTCTTGAGATTCAAATCACAGCCAAGGTGTAGGAAATTGACCTCGCTTCGGCCTACTTAGGGTCAGAGATGTGGCTACTCTTAAGCCAAAATAAAGTTGGGAGTTGGAATGAAGAATGGGCTGCTTTCAGCTGGTCGCGCCAGAATCGTGGAGCGAACCCTCCGAACTGACAAGTGGTGGCTGCAGCCAGCAATAACTTTTGGCGTTTTAATTTCATTCGTTATCTATTCAACTTTCCGGGCTTTTGAAAATGCTCATTACTACACCACGCCTCTACTATCTCCGTTTTATTCTCCGTGCCTAGCAGTCTCGTGTATTCCTGGTGCATCAGATATTGGTCAGCCAATAGGGGCTTGGTACACGCTGTCACCAGCATTTTTGATTTTGTTCATTCCGCTTGGATTTAGAATGACTTGTTATTACTATCGACGAAGTTATTATCGATCATTCTGGATGTCACCTCCAGCTTGTGCTGTTGGTGAACCACACAAAAAATATACTGGGGAAACTAGAGCACCACTGATTCTGCAAAATTCACATAGGTTCTTCTTTTTTCTTGGACTATTTCTAAATGTTGTTTTAACTTACGATGCAATACTGGCTTTTCGGGATGACAATTACAACTGGGGTCATGTAAGTGTTGGTACTTTAGTTTTAGTCATAAACGCAACATTGCTGTGGCTTTACTCATTGTCTTGCCACACTTGCAGACATACTTTGGGTGGAAGACTGAAGAACTTTTCAAAAAATCCAGTTCGATACAAACTATGGACTTGGGTAAGTAAGTTGAATACAAAACATCCAGTCTATGCCTGGATTTCACTTCTCTGGGTTGCCTTTACTGATTTTTATGTGCGAAGTGTTTCAACGGGACTTTTCACCAACTTTTACTTCTTCTAGAACTAAGTGAATGGATAAAAATGGAACGCCATAGTTATGACGTAGTGATTGTGGGAGCCGGCGGTGCCGGTATGCGAGCTGCAATTGAAGCGCGCGAAGCGGGTTTATCTGTTGCGCTAATAAGTAAATCGATGTTTGGTAAAGCTCACACCGTTATGGCAGAAGGTGGCATTGCTGCAGCTATGGCAAATATGAACAGCCATGATGGCTGGCAGGTTCATTTCCGAGACACAATGCGCGGTAGTAAATTTCATAACAATTGGCGGATGGCACAATTACATGCCCAAGAATCACCTTTGCGAGTTTGGGAACTAGAAACTTATGGTGCACTGTTCGATAGAACAAAAGATGGAAAGATTTCACAACGCAATTTCGGCGGTCATGAATATCCCCGATTAGCACATGTTGGCGATAGAACTGGGCTTGAACTAATCCGAACGCTGCAGCAACGAATTGTTTGGCTACAGCAACAAGATAAAAAAGAGTTTGGTGAATTTGAAGCTAAGTTACGAGTATTTCAAGAATGCACCATAACCGAGTTACTTAAGTGTGAAACAGGTCAGATTGCTGGTGCTTTTGGATACTGGCGCGAAACTGGAGAGCCAATTGTTTTTGATGCTGCAGCAGTTGTTTTAGCAACTGGTGGCCTAGGTAAATCTTTTAAAGTTACCAGCAATTCCTGGGAGGGAACTGGTGATGGAGTTGGACTAGCGCTGCGTGCAGGTGGGTCACTTATTGATATGGAGTTTGTCCAGTTTCATCCAACCGGAATGGTTTGGCCACTTTCGGTTAAGGGTATTTTGGTGACTGAGTCGGTTCGTGGTGAAGGTGGCGTGCTAACAAACTCAGAAGGCCGCCGATTTATGTTTGATTACATTCCCGATGTATTTCGAGATAAATATGCAGACACTGAAGCAGAAGCTGATCGCTGGTACACCGATCCAGACAACAATCGCCGCCCACCTGAACTTTTACCACGTGATGAAGTTGCTCGCGCAATTAACTCTGAAGTTAAAGCTGGTCGTGGATCGCCTCATGGTGGCGTTTTTCTAGATGTATCAAAGCGACTAGATCCAGAAACAATTAGGCGAAGACTGCCCGCGATGTATCACCAATTCAAAGAACTGGCAGATGTTGATATTACGAAAGAACCAATGGAAGTTGGCCCGACTTGTCACTACGTGATGGGCGGAATTGAAGTAGAACCAGAAACAACTGCTGCTGTTGGAGTTTCTGGTTTGTTCGCTGCAGGTGAGGTTGCAGCTGGAATGCACGGCGCAAACAGATTAGGTGGAAACTCCCTATCTGATTTGCTAGTGTTTGGAAAGCGTGCGGGTGCTGGTGCTGCACAATACATAAAGAATTTATCTGCCCGACCAAAGTTAACTGATGCTGCTGTAAATGCTGCTCAACAAAAAACTTATGCACCGCTGACCAATGGTGGAAATGAGAATCCATACACGATTCATCAAGATCTTCAACAAGTTATGAATGACTTAGTTGGAATTATTCGCGAAGGAAATGAACTTGCAGCTGCTTTGGCAAAATTGACTGAGCTAAATAACCGCATCGCCAAAGTTGGCGTCGTTGGTGGCAAGGAATATAACCCAGGATGGCATTTAGTTCTGGATTTGGAGAATATGTATCTAGTTTCAACTTCAATTGCGAAATCTGCAATGACTCGTGAAGAGTCTCGCGGTGGACACACTCGAGATGATTTCCAACAGATGGATCCAAATTGGCGCAATAAAAATGTGGCGTGCACTTTGAAGAATGGCGACATTCAGATCACAATTAAGAATTTACCGATGCTGCCAGATGAGTTATTGGCATTGTTTGATAAAGCGGAGTTGAAGAAATATTTAACCGAAGCCGAGTATGCTCAACTACCAAGAGAGGTGGCCTAAATGGGATACCTAGCAAAATTTAGAGTTTGGCGAGGGAATGCCAAGTCTGGTGCGCTTACAAATTATGAAGTCGAAGTAAATGAAGGTGAAGTGGTGCTTGATGTGATTCATCGGATTCAAGCAACAGAAGCACCTGATTTAGCAGTGAGATGGAATTGCAAGGCTGGAAAATGTGGCTCTTGTAGTGCTGAAGTAAACGGTAAGCCACGACTTATGTGCATGACCCGGATGAATACCTTTAATCCGGAAGATGTAGTAACCGTATCACCGATGCGAACTTTTCCAGTGATTCGAGATTTAGTAACAGATGTTTCATATAACTATAAAAAAGCACAGGAAGTGCCAGCTTTTGAGGGTCCAAAAGATTTAGCTCCTGGTGAATACCGAATGCAACAGGTGGATGTTGCTCGTAGTCAAGAGTTTCGCAAGTGTATTGAGTGTTTCCTCTGTCAGAACGTGTGCCATGTTATTCGTGACCATGAAGAGAACAAAGAATCTTTTTCTGGCCCCAGATTTTTAATGCGTATTGCTGAGTTAGATATGCATCCATTAGATCAAGTTGACCGTAAACATATGGCGCAAGAAGATCATGGGCTTGGATATTGCAATATAACTAAGTGCTGTACCGAAGTTTGCCCGGAACATATCAAAATTACTGACAACGCTTTAATCCCTATGAAAGAGCGGGTTGTAGATGTTAAGTACGATCCAATTCGATGGTTGGGAAGCACAATAAAGCGCAGGCCCAACTAAATATGAGCGACGGGTTTAGTTCGCAATCTAATTTTCCAATTAAACCCGTTTACGATCAAAGCGATTTAAAGGATTTTGATCCTCAACGAGAATTAGGCGAACCAGGAAAACCGCCATTCACTCGAGGAATACATCCAGATATGTATTTGGGCAAAACCTGGACGATGCGGCAATATGCTGGATTTGGTAATGCTGATCAATCAAATAAACGCTACCGAGACTTAATTGCGCAAGGCACAACAGGATTATCTGTTGCATTTGATCTGCCAACACAAATGGGTTACGACTCAGATCATCCATTGGCTAAGGGTGAGGTTGGCCGGGTGGGAGTTGCAATTGACACTATTGAAGATATGCGCAGGTTGTTTAATGGCATAAAACTTGATGAAGTAACCACGTCAATGACAATCAATAGTCCAGCTGCAATTTTGCTAATTATGTATAAGTTGGTTGCACAAGAGCAGGGAGCGGATTTAACAAAGCTCTCTGGTACTGTCCAAAATGACATTTTAAAGGAATATATTGCACGCGGAACTTACATATTTCCGCCACAGCCTTCAATGCGGTTAACTACAGATTTGTTTAAGTATTGTGCTGATGAACTTCCATCCTGGAACACAATTTCAATTTCTGGCTACCATATGGCAGAAGCTGGCGCTAATCCAGTGCAAGAAGTTGCATTCACGTTAGCGAATGCGGTGGCTTATGTCAGGGCAGCAATAAGTGCTGGTTTAGATATTGATCAATTTGCGCCCAGGCTTTCCTTCTTTTTTGTGGTTAGAAGTACTTTGCTCGAAGAAGTTGCTAAGTTTCGTGCAGCAAGAAGAATTTGGTATCGAATTATGAAATCTGAGTTTAATGCCAAATCAGATAAATCAACTGCACTTAAGTTTCACACTCAGACTGCTGGAGTGCAGTTAACTGCACAGCAACCAGAAGTGAACTTAGTAAGAGTAACTATTCAAGCTTTAGCGGCAGTTTTAGGTGGAACTCAATCATTACATACCAATTCTTATGATGAAGCCCTTGGTTTACCTACCGCTAAAGCGGCAACCTTAGCTTTGCGCACCCAACAGGTAATCGCACACGAAACTGATTTGACCCGAACAGTTGATCCTTTTGCAGGTTCATATGTAATTGAATCTATGACAAATCAGATTGAAAAAGAAGTACTTGATTTAATGAACAGAGTTGATAAAGCAGGAGGAGCTGTTGGTGCGATTGAGCAAGGATTACAAAAGCGGTTGATTGAGGAATCGGCTTATCAAATTGCTCGTGAGATTGATGCGCAGCAGCGAATAATTGTTGGAGTTAATCGATTTAATTCTGATGGTGAAGATTCATATCAGCCACATCGAATTGATCCACAAATTGAAGCAAAACAGGTGTCGGCAGTTCAGGCTGTTCGTGCCAGCCGAAATGGGACTGCAGTGCAGCAGGCGCTGGCAAAAGTTGCTGATGCGGCTCGGGCTGGGGATAACTTGCTTTACCCAATCGAGCAGGCAGTTAAATCGTTGGCGACTGTGGGTGAAATCTGCCATTCCTTGCGCTCAGTATGGGGCGAATTTGTCCCTGCTGAGAGTATGTGACGATATTAACTCACGGTTTGATAACAGTTGGGTAGCGGGCTTAGTTTGGGTGTGCATCAAGGGCGCGCTCCTCAGTAAACTGGGCGTCAAAGCTACGGTCTTCGTAGCAGAAAATTAATAAAAAGGAGAATCCTTTGCGCAGGATTATCAAGATTGCATCAGTCCTATTTGCTGGTGCATTAGTACTAGCTGCTTGTTCAAGTAGCGAAGATACGTCCACAGATACCGCTCCAGAAACTCCAGCGGTCAAGGTCGGTTTGGCTTATGACTCAGGTGGTCGTGGTGACGGTACCTTCAACGATGCAGCAGCAGCAGGTGTAGACCGTGCAGTTACTGAGTTTGGTGTTGAGGTAAATGAAGTAGAAGCAGCTGATAGTGATGGCGACCCAGAGCGTGCCGAGCGCCTACGTCTTCTTGCAGCTGATGGCTATAACCCAGTGATTGCAGTTGGTTTTGCTTACAGTGCTGCACTAGCTGAAGTTGCTCCAGAATTCCCAGAGACAACATTTGCAATTGTTGACTCAGTAGTAGATGCACCAAACGTTGCAAGTTTGATCTTCGCAGCCGAGCAAGGATCATTCCTCGTTGGAACAATTGCCGCAACTGCATCTAAGTCAGGAAAGATTGGCTTTATTGGCGGTATGGAAATCGATTTGATTCGTGCATTCCAGGCTGGCTATGAACAGGGTGCTCGTGCAGTAAATCCAGATGTTGAGATTCAGGTTCAATACATGGGTCCAGCTGGCGACAATACTGCATGGAATGCTCCAGATAAAGCAAAGATTGCAACCGAAGGCATGATTGACAGCGGCGTAGACATTGTTTACGCAGCAGCTGGTGGATCAGGTCTTGGTATGCATCAGGCTATTGCAGCAGCTGGCGGTTCTGCCGCTGGTTATTGGGGAATTGGTGTTGATTCAGATGAGTATGTGCTTCCAGCACGTGCTGAATTCAAAGACAACATCATCACTTCAATGTTAAAGCGTGTTGACGTATCGGTTTATGAAGTTATCAAGAGCGTGGTAGATGGTGCTCCACTATCAGGTGTTCAGAACTTCGATCTGAGCCGAGAGGGTGTGGGTTACTCCGCATCTAATCCAGCAGTTGCACCATTGGCAGCTGTTGCTGACGAATATTCCGCAAAGATTGTTAGCGGTGAAATTGTCGTTAGCACAACGCTTGACTAATTTGGCTGAGCATTCATAAAGTGCTTAGCAATAGGCTCGGGTTGGCATCAAGTCAGCCCGAGCCTATTTTTTAGCTAGAGTCAGGAGAGATTTGTTAGCAGTTGAATTAAGTGGAATTTGGAAACGATTTCCTGGAGTAATTGCAAATAAGGACATCAACTTAAGAGTTGATGTGGGTACCGTTCATGCAATTGTGGGCGAAAATGGTTCAGGAAAATCAACTCTAATGAAGATTCTTTACGGTATGCAAAAAGCTGATGAGGGAACAATTACCGTAAATGGAAAACCGATTGTGTTTAGTTCACCATCTGACGCAATTGAAGTTGGAATCGGTATGGTGCACCAGCATTTCATGTTGGCGGATAACTTAACTGTTTTAGAAAACGTAGTACTTGGCAGTGAACCAAGTAAAGCCGGAAGACTAGATTTTGGTGCAGCTCGAAAAAGAATCTTGGAAATATCAAATAGTTATGGTTTGGATATCACTCCAGATGTTTTGGTAAGCGAACTTGGTGTTGGTGATCGCCAGCGAGTTGAGATTCTTAAGGTGCTATATCGCGGGGCGCGCATTTTGATTTTGGATGAACCAACTGCTGTTTTAGTACCTCATGAAGTTGAAGAATTGTTTCAAGCCCTAAATGGATTAAAGGCTGAAGGAATAACGATTATCTTTATTAGTCATAAATTAGATGAAGTATTAGAAATAGCTGATGCCATCACAGTTATTAGAAGAGGCGAAACGGTCGCTTCTTTGAATCCAAAACAACAGCAGGTTACTGCTGAGCAGTTGGCAGAACTTATGGTTGGAAGTGAGCTGCCAACACCTGAAACTCAAGGTTCAACAGTTACAGACAAAGTGGTTTTGTCAGTTGCCAGACTGACTTCAGTTAATAAAGACGGCAAAGAAGATATCTCTAATTTAGATTTTAAGATTCACGCTGGTGAGATTTTAGGAATTGCCGGTGTTGAAGGTAATGGTCAATCAGAGTTAGTTGAAGCCATTATGGGCACCAGAGCAGCAACTGGAGAGATAACAATTAGTGGCGTTAATGTTTCGAACCTTGGCACAAGAAAGCGTCGCGAACTTGGTGTTGCTTATATTCCAGAAGATCGCTCTAGGCTTGCCTTACTCCTTGATGCTCCACTTTGGGAAAATAGGATTTTGGGTCATCAGACCAAAGCGCCAAACGCAAAAGGATTTCGGTTAACACCTAAATTGGCAAAAGAAGATACAAAAACAATTGTGAAAGAGTTTGATGTTCGCACCCCAGGTATAGATGTGCTGGCGAGCGCGCTTTCCGGCGGTAATCAGCAAAAACTCATTGTTGGCCGTGAGATGTCAAGTAATCCGATTTTATTGATTGCTTCGCATCCAACTAGAGGCGTCGATGTCGGCGCACAAGCAGCCATTTGGGATCATCTACGCGCCGCGCGAGAGAATGGTTTGGCAGTACTTTTGATTTCAGCTGATTTGGATGAATTAATTGGGCTAAGTGATTCCATCAAAGTAATTTTGCGTGGAAAGTTTGTTGCAGATGCTGATCCAACGAACGTAACACCGCAAGAATTGGGTAATGCTATGACTGGTGCAGTTAAGGCGGCAAGTTAATGCTACGTCGGCTAGATACCCTAATTGCTCCGGTGGTAGCGATTGTATTCTCAATTGTTTTTGCTTCATTCATTCTTTTGGCTTTTGGTGCCAATCCGCTCGATACATTTTTACGAATGTTTGAATATGCCACTACACCACGTAGCATGGCGCTGATTTTAAATAGTTCAACTACTTATTACTTTAGTGCTGTTGCTGTTGCTATTGGTTTTAAAATGAATTTATTTAATATCGGCGTTAATGGTCAGTATCGACTTGCTACTGCTGTTGCTGCCTTAGTAGCTGGATATATTACATTTCCTGGGTACATCGGTATTCCAATTATTATTTTTATTTCAATGCTGGTTGGCGCAGCTTGGGCAGGTATTGCTGCTTGGCTAAAGGTCGTTCGTGGTGTAAGCGAAGTTATTTCTACCATTATGTTGAATTTCATTGCAATTGGTTTAATTGCCTACTTAATGGCACCATCCGTTTTAGGCGTGCAGACAGCTGAAAATGTGATTGGCACACCAATTATTCCAGAGGGAAATCGAATTCCTGAAATCACATTAGGGAATGCACCAATTCCAGTTTATGGAATGATTTTGTTAGCTGTTGCGCTCGGATTTGCCTATTGGTATATCTTGAATAGAACAAGATTTGGTTTTGATTTACGCGCTGTTGGAATGTCACCAACGGCAGCAGTCGCCAGTGGAGTTAATGTAAAGAGAATGACCGTTTATGCAATGTTGCTCTCTGGCGCAGTTGCAGGATTAGTTGGTTTACCATTATTACTTGGAGCGCAATACACCTTTACCGTTAATTTTCCAGGTAACTATGGTTTTACTGGAATTGCAATTGCTTTACTTGGCAGAAATCACCCAGTTGGAATTGCATTTGGTGCACTGCTGTGGGCATTTTTAGATGTAAGCGCACAGATTTTAGATCTCATTGGCGTTCCTCGAGAAGTTATTGTGATTATGCAAGGTGTAATCGTGTTAAGCGTAGTTATCGCATATGAAGTAACTAGGAGAATTAAAGTAAGACGTCAGCAGGCTGCTGTTGGAATGGCAGGTCACCAATGACAGCTGCAATTTTAATCTGGCGAGGCACCTCTTCAAAGAGAGTAAAGATTCTTGTTATCGTGATTTCTTTGCTTGCAACTCTTTCACTAGTTCGAATGTGGGCTGATGTTCTAGATTTAACGAGCAGAGGAACAATTTCTGCAGCGCTTGGTTTAGCTGTACCAATTGGACTTGCTGGTTTGGGTGGCCTTTGGGCTGAGCGTGCCGGGGTAGTCAACATTGGCCTTGAGGGCATGATGATTTTAGGAACATTTGGCGCTGGTTGGTTAGGTTGGCAATATGGTCCTTGGGCTGGCCTCGCAGGTGCGCTGCTATTTGGTTTAGCAGGAGCTGCCATTTTTGCGGTTGCCACGATAACTTTTGGTGTAGATCAAATTATTTCTGGCACTGCGATGAACATCCTTGGTCTAGGTTTTGCACAATTCTTTGCTCAAGTGGCATTTTCTGATGCACCCGGTGGTGGACCAACACAGTCGCCGTCAATAGAAGCACTGCCCTCGTTTACCTGGAGTTTTATTTCAGATCCATTAGTTGATTTACATCGAGAGGGTTATTTCATTGTTTCGGAAATTGCAGGATTTGTATCTGGTGTGTTTTTTCGACTATCTATCCTTACGGTAATTGCAGCTGGATTATTTTTTGCTTCTGGGTACATTCTTTGGCGAACGCCATTTGGTCTTCGACTGCGTTCAGTAGGCGAAAATCCGCACGCAGCTGATTCACTGGGTGTAAATGTTTATTTTTATAAGTACA
This sequence comes from Actinomycetota bacterium, assembly GCA_016870575.1. GTDB lineage: Bacteria > Actinomycetota > Actinomycetes > S36-B12 > UBA5976 > AcAMD-5. Next base: position 59,637 of record VGBH01000002.1, on the reverse strand, counting down.
TCGCGGTTTTGAATTCCGGTATGTTGGCAGCGCTTGGTGGTGCTTTTCTTGCTATTGCATCAAGTGGTGTATACCGGGAAGGTCAAACAGGTGGACGTGGATTCATCGGTTTAGCAACAATGATTTTTGGTAATTGGCGACCTGGTGGAACGGCTGCGGGAGCTGCAGTATTTGGTTACATAGATGCCTTACAACTTAGGGATGCAAACGGAACTGCAATGCGAGCAGTTGTACTGCTGGGTGCTTTAGTTTTGTTTGTATTAGCTGTTCTTGCTTTGCGAGCTAAGAAATATCAAACAATGTTTGCATTGGGAGTCATTTCTGCTGCGTTAATAAGTTGGTTCTTGGTAACTACTAATTTACCTAAAGAAATTGCGCTTGTTGCCCCATACCTAGCAACGCTATTAGTGCTGGCTTTTGCTTCCCAGCGGTTACGTCCACCTGCTGCTGACGGCATTCCTTATCGCAAAGGGGAGAGCAAATGAGCGATATCAATTGGGATTTACTTTGGTCGGAAGCTAGAAACATGCTGCAATTCTCTTACTGTCCATACTCAAACTTTCCAGTTGGTGCAGCTGCTGTAACAACTGATGGCAAGTTAGTAAAAGGTTGCAATGTTGAAAATGCATCATATGGTTTGGGATTGTGCGCTGAGTGCAGCTTAGTAAGTGATTTAGCAAGTAAAGGTGGAGGCAAACTTGCAGCCCTTGTGGTGGTTGCAAGTGATGGCAAACCAGTTGCCCCTTGTGGTAGATGCCGACAATTGCTATGGGAGCATGGTGGAAAAACTATGCAAATTATGTCAAGCGAAGGGCCAATTCAATTTGCAACTTTGCTACCAGATGCTTTTGGTCCCGAAGATCTATTGACACGTACCGTTCATGATTGAACCCTTCTCTACTATTGATTTAATTTCTACCAAACGTGATTTTGGTGAGCTTAGTAAAGTTGAAATTGATTGGATTATTGACGCTTATGTTCGTGGAGTTGTTGCTGATGAGCAGATGTCAGCTATGGCAATGGCAATTTTACTAAATGGTATGTCGATGAGAGAAATCGTTGATTGGACACAAGCAATGATTAACAGCGGCGAGCGACTTGATTTTTCTAGTCTTTCACCTGCAACTGTTGACAAACATTCAACAGGTGGTGTTGGCGACATGATTACGCTCCCGCTAGCCCCATTAGTGGCATCTTTTGGAGCTGCAGTTCCGCAACTTTCCGGACGGGGACTTGGACACACTGGTGGCACGTTAGACAAACTTGAAGCTATTCCAGGTTGGCAAGCAAATCTAACTAATGAACAGATGCTTAATCAGCTACATCAGGTTGGTGCAGTTATATGTGCAGCAGGTGCAGGGCTTGCCCCTGCAGATAAAAAACTTTATGCGCTTCGCGATGTAACTGGAACTGTGCCAGCAATACCACTTATTGCTTCTTCAATAATGAGCAAAAAGATTGCTGAAGGAACGTCAGCACTAGTGCTGGATGTAAAAGTGGGATCTGGGGCGTTTATGAAGACAATTGAACAAGCTCGAACATTGGCTAAAACAATGGTCGAAATAGGCAATGCAGCTGGGGTAAAAACTAAGGCTCTTTTAACCAATATGGAACAACCCTTGGGCAAAGCAGCTGGAAACGCACTTGAAGTAAGACAAGCAATTGAAGTCTTAAATGGTGCTGGACCACAGGATGTTATTGATTTAACTGTTGAACTCGCAACTCAGATGTTGGCACTAGTTGGGATTACTGGGATTGATGTAAAAGAAAATCTAGAAAATGGCAAAGCTCTGGCAAAATGGCAGCAGTTGATTTCCGCTCAAAATGGCGATTTATCAAAACCATTACCAGCGGCGAAATTTACTCATGAAATTTATGCGGCGGATTCAGGAACGATAGCTAAGTTTGATGCGCTATCAGTTGGAATTGCTGCCTGGCGCTTAGGTGCTGGCAGGAGTCGCAAAGAAGATTCTGTTCAAGCAGCAGCAGGAGTTACTTGGACAATTGAATTAGGTCAAAAAATCACTAAAGGTGAACCAATTCTAACCTTGCATACTGATGAAGAATCAAGATTTGATTCAGCAATCGCTGCGCTTGAAAGCTCAGTAGTTATTTCCCAAGGTGAAAGTGTCGCTAAGCCAAACTTGATATTAGATCGAATTGGGGAGTAAGTGCCAAAACTAATTAAGCATCCAACAGCTATCGAGGTACCGGGCGGAAAAGAAATTTTGGAATTTGTTGGCTTAGTAAATTCAGCTGATTCCAACATCTCCGTTGCAAAGATGGTTGCTCCAGCGAATTGGAGTGAACCTTTTCAAACACCAGAATTCGATGAAGTGACTTTGGTGCTTAGAGGTAAAGTTCAAGTTGAATATGAAAATCAGATAACTATTGTGCAATGTGGCGAAGCAATAGTTACAAAAGCTGGTGAGCGAGTTAGATATTCAACCTTAGATGAGGAGACTGAATATGTTGCAATTTGTATGCCCGCTTTTTCATCACAACTAGTCAATCGTGAAGAATAAAAAAATAACTGGCGTAACATATCTGCTACGCCAGTTATTTTAGTAATTTAGATTCCGAATAGAATCTCAATGGGATACTTGGCAAAGAAAATAAAGAATGCGCCTGCTGCTACCCACATCATCGGATGTATATCTTTTGCTTTTCCGGTGAATGTTTTTAGAATCACATGAGTAACAAATCCTGCACCAATTCCTACTGCAATTGAATATGTGAATGGCATCAATATGATGGTTAAGAATGCAGGAAGTGCGATTGTGACATCTGTCCAATCGATATCCTTAATCTGAGTCATCATTAAGAATCCAACCACAATTAACGCCGGAGTTGCTGCTTCGTATGGCACAAGAGCTACCAGTGGGGATAGGAAAGTTGACAGTAAGAAAGCAATTCCAGTTACTACTGATGCCAGACCAGTCCTTGCTCCTTCACCTACTCCAGACGCAGATTCAATATAAGAAGTGTTTGAGGACACACCCGCTGCTCCTCCAGCAACCGCTGCAAGTGAGTCAACTAAAAGAATTCGATCAGCGCTTGGGATGTTGCCATTACTATCGGTTAAACCAGCCTCAGCACTTATCGCTGTCATTGTTCCCATCGTGTCAAAGAAATCGGTGATGAGCAATGAGAAAACCAGCAACCCAGCTGTTAAGAGTCCAGCAGTTGCAAAACCGCCTAGCAGGTCGAATTGTCCGAGCAAGCCAAAATCAGGTGTTGCTACAAATGAATCTGGAATTGCGGGAACATTAAGACCCCAGCCACTTGGATTAGTTTCTTCCGGTGAAACAAATGATGGACCAATCTTGTAGACAGCTTCTAGTACTACTGCCAAAACAGTTGCACCAATTACACCGATCAAAATTGCACCGCGAACTTTTCGGGCATACAGCGCTGAGATTGTTATTACACCCAGTACGAACACCAGCACTGGCCAGCCAACTAATTTGTCGCCAACACCGAGCGTAAGTGGTGGTACCGCGGCTTGAGTCCAGCGGACGAACCCAGCATCAACTAATCCAATTAGTGCAATAAACAATCCAATACCAACTGATATTGCCACCTTTAGTTGACGTGGAATTGCTTTGAAAACTGCAACACGGAAACCAGTTAAAACCAGCACCGTAATGATGAGCCCTTCAAGAACAACAAGACCCATTACTTCTGACCAAGACATGTAGTTTGCTGCAATTCGAGCAACAAACGCGTTAATTCCTAGTCCAGTTGCAAGAGCTAGTGGGAAATTAGCCGCTGCTCCCATCAGAATTGTTAATACACCTGCAACAAGTGCAGTAGCTGCTGCAATCATTGGCAGATTTGGTGCTGCACCTCCAGCTAAGAACTCACCATTGATGTCGGGTGTGAATCCGAGAATCAATGGATTTAGCACAATGATGTAGGCCATTGTTAAAAACGTGACCAAGCCACCTCGTACTTCAGTTCCAACAGTTGTGCCACGTTCTTTTAATTTAAACACGCTTTCCAGCACGGGTCCTCCTGGGACATTTCGTAGATTGGAAACCAGAGAAGAAGGGCTTGGGTCGCCCGGTTTTGCGCGAGCCTAGAACCAATAACCTATCTGATGCGCGCTGAATGGGTGGGTGGCTTGTTACTAGTTTGTTTCATCGGCTTAAATAGGGTCAAGATGCTTACTTTCGACCAAATCAAGATTCTGCCTAAAGCCGCAATACACGACCATCTGGACGGGGGACTTAGGCCCCAAACCGTTGCTGAGCTTGCTGTTTCAGAGGGATATCAGAACCTGCCAACAAATGATCCAGTTAAATTTGCAAAGTGGATAAACGATGCTTGCGATTCTGGATCGTTAGAGACTTATCTGGAAACTTTTCAACACACTGTTGGTGTAATGCAAAGTTTTGAATCAATTGAACGGGTGGCATATGAATGTGCCGTTGATCACGCGAACGATGGCGTGGTTTATGCGGAGATTAGGTTTGCACCAGAGTTGCATCAACATAAAGGCTTGTCATTAGATGAAATTGTTTCTGCAGTCGTCACAGGTTTTGCGCGTGGTGAAAAAGATATGGCGGCAGCAGGTAAACCAATCGTGATGCGCACACTGCTTACTGCGATGCGCACAGCAGCAAGGTCAACTGAGATCGCTCAGTTGGCAATCAGATGGCGAAATCGAGGCGTGGTTGGTTTTGATATTGCCGGAAAAGAAGCAGGATATCCACCATCAAGACATTTAGATGCATTTGATGAAATACATCGCGCGAATTTTCATATGACAATACACGCCGGTGAAGCATTTGGTCTACCGTCAATTTGGGAAGCTGTACAAGTTTGTGGTGCAGATCGATTAGGTCATGGCGTGAGAATTATTGATGACATTAAGAAACTACCTGATGGAACATTCGAATTGGGTGAACTGGCTCACTATGTTCGTGATCGGCGAGTTCCGCTGGAACTTTGTCCGGTTTCAAATGTTCATACTGGCGCTGCAAAAAGTATTGCTGAGCATCCAATTACGATATTGACTAAATTAGGATTTCGGGCAACTGTAAACACAGACAATCGATTAATGTCCCAAACATCAATGTCTAATGAAATGTACTTACTTCATACGCAAGCAGGATTCACGATTGAGCAACTACGTTGGTTGACTATTAATGGGATGAAAAGTGCATTTATTCCATTTGATCAGCGACTTGCAATCATAAATGATGTGGTTAAGCCAGGATATGCGAAAGCAATAGTTGAATTTAGCTAAAGTCCTTGCGGGTGCCAGACTGTTTTAATCTCTAACCAAGACTGCATTGCCGTATAACCATCATCAAAGTCGCGCAGTACTCTCTTTAAATTAATCGCTGCTTCAAACTCCAATTTAGTTTTTAGTTCAGAGTCGGAAACTCCACTCAAATCGATGCCATCTACTTCTAGGTGTGAAGCAAGCCAAAAAGCAATTTCATCTGAATCGCAGGTTAGTAGATTTACTACTCCCGCTGGTAAATCCGATGTTGCAAGCACTTCAGCAAAAGAAACCGATATAAGTGGCGCAGACTGTGGTGCAAGTGCAACTACGGTATTACCACTGACTATCGCTGCACATAACTGATTTATAAGTGAAAGTAGAGGTGGCTTTTCTGAAATTACAATTGCAATAACTCCAGTTGGCTCAGGATTAGAAAAATTAAAAAATGGTCCAGCAACGGGATTTGAAGATCCCACGGTCATAGCTAGTTTGTCACTCCAGCCGGCGTACCAGATAATTTGATTAATGGCTTGATCAACTTGCTTTTCAGCTGACTTAACACCAGCATCGTTGAGCTCTGCCATAAACTGCGCTTTGCGACCCTGCAGAATTTCTGCAATTCGATAAACAATTTGTCCGCGGTTGTATGCACTTGCCCCAGCCCACTTAGGTTGAGCGGCAGCCGCTGCCACAACTGCATCGCGTGCATCTTTTCTAGTTGCATTTGCAACATTTGCAATAAATTTTCCATTCGCATCAGCAACTGGAAATGAACGTCCTGATTCTGAGCGAGGAAATGCACCATTAATGAATAGTTTTGCTGTTCTATTTACTTCAATCGGACTATTCATTTTCACCCGCAAACAAATATGCTGTTAAACCTTGTCGGCCACCCTCTCGGCCATAACCCGATTCTTTGTAGCCACCAAATGGGCTTGTCGGATCAAATTTGTTAAATGTGTTTGCCCAAACTACCCCTGCTTTAAGTTTGCTGGTCACTTCTAAAATTCGACTGCCTTTTTCAGTCCAAACTCCAGCGCTTAACCCATACGGGGTGTTGTTTGCTTTAGCGATTGCTTCATCAGGCGTGCGGAAAGTGAGCACACTTAAAACGGGGCCAAAAATTTCTTCTCGTGCAATTCGGTGTGATTGCGAGACATTAGTAAATACAGTTGGCGGAAACCAAAAACCATTTGCAGGTAACTGACAAGATGAGCTCCATCTATTTGCGCCTTCCGCCTCACCACTGGCTGCTAATTCTTGAATCTTTACGAGTTGGGCGGCAGAGTTAATTGCACCCACATCAGTATTTTTATCCAGCGGGTCACCAACTCTCAACAACTCAAGCCGTTGATAAAGCAAAGAAAGCAATTCATCATGAATTGATTCTTGAACAAGTAATCTTGAACCAGCGCAACAGACATGGCCTTGATTAAAGAAAATTCCATTAACGATACCTTCAATTGTTTGATCTAACGGGGCATCATCAAAAACAATATTTGCTGCCTTACCACCTAATTCCAAAGTTAACTTCTTTTTGGTACCTGCAATACTTTGGGCAATAAAACGACCGACTTCTGTTGAACCGGTGAAAGCAATTTTGTTGACATCAGGATGATTAACAATTGCTCTGCCTGTATCACCTGCACCAGTAACAATGTTTACAACTCCTGGCGGTAAATCTGCCTGCTGACAAATTTCAGCAAACAACAATGCCGTAAGTGAAGTGGTTTCTGCTGGCTTAAGTACGACCGTGTTGCCTGCAGCCAGAGCGGGCGCGATTTTCCAAGCAAGCATTAGCATTGGAAAATTCCACGGAATAATTTGTCCGACTACACCGTGTGGTTTTGGATTTGAACCAAGACCAGCGTACTCAAGCTTGTCCGCCCAACCGGCATAGTGAAAAAAGTGTGCTGCCACAAGTGGAATATCCACATCTCTAGATTCCCTAATTGGCTTTCCGTTATTTAGTGTTTCTAAAACTGCAATCTCGCGTGCGCGATCTTGAATAATTCGAGCAATACGGAATAAATATTTAGCCCGTTCAGCACCTGCCAACTTTGCCCAAGACTTGAATGCTTTTCGGGCAGCAGTAACGGCTAAGTCCACATCATCATCCGTCGCGGCGGTAATTTCAGCCAGCACTTCTTCAGTCGCAGGGTTGATAGTTATAAAGCGTGAACCTTTTTTACTAGAAATAAACTCATTATCAATAAACAAGTCGTTCTTTGATTTAATGTTTACAATCGATGTTGATTCTGGTGCAGGTGCATATTCAAATTTCATTTTAATCCAACGTCACATAATCGGCACCAGAGTAGCGACCAGTTTGCATTCGGTATCGCTGCATAAGTAGATTATTTAGCAAACTAGAAGCTCCTAACCGGAACCATTTTGGAGTTAGCCATTGCTCTCCAAGTGTTTCATTAACTAATACTAAATACTTAATTGCATCCTTCGTGGTTTTGATTCCACCGGCAGGCTTCATCCCAATTCTCATGTTGGTTAGCGCATCAAAATCTCTGATTGCATGCAGCATGACCAAGGTAACCGGAAGGGTTGCTGCCGGCTGTACTTTTCCAGTTGATGTTTTAATGAAATCAGCACCAGCAAGCATCGCAAGCCAAGATGCACGTTTTACATTGTCATATGTTTTCAGTTCACCTGTTTCAAGAATCACTTTCAAATGGGCAGAGCCACACACGTTCTTTATTGCCACAATTTCATTAAACACATCCAGATATCGACCTGCTAAGAAAGCACCTCGATCAATCACCATATCAATTTCATCTGCACCATTGGCAACCGCTTCTTGAGTATCGAGCAGTTTTACTTTTAGGCTCGCCCGGCCAGATGGAAAGGCAGTTGCAACTGCAGCAACCTTAATTTGGGTATCAATTAGTGCTGATTTCGCAATATTCGCAAGATCTCCATAAACGCAAACAGCAGCAACTGGTGGAACTGAAGCCTCGTTAGCATCTGGCCTTCGTGCCTTTGCGCACAACGCTCTTACTTTTCCAGCAGTGTCAGCACCTTCAAGGGTAGTTAAGTCAATCATGCTAATTGCTAAATCGATTGCTTTTAGTTTTGCAGAAGTCTTTATAGACCGAGTGGCCAGCATCGCTGCCCGTGCATCTGCTCCAACTTGATCTACGCCGGATAGTCCATACAAAAAAGCTCGTAAGTTAGCGTTGGTATTAGATACGTCAGTTAAGCTAGGGGGCAACTGCGATACATTGTTTAACATCAAGAACCAGACATTACAATATTAAGCATTTCTTGTGCCTCTGTTGTATTTGGATAAGACGCCATAGTGCCAAGTCTAGTAACGCTAAGCGACGCGGCTTTAGTGCCAAGTTCTGCAGCTTGAATTGGATTTAATCCAGAGATCAGCCCAAATGTGAATGTTCCAACAAAGCAATCCCCAGCTCCTGTAGTGTCAACGGCTTTCGCTATTGGTGCAGCAACTCGATGTAATTTTCCATCGATGACCAATGCAGCTCCAGACGCACCCAAAGTCACACATAGATTTACTTTCAAATAGCTAGCTAATTCTAGTATCTCACTATCACCTATAGGTTTCTTACCAGTTGGATGTAACCCAGCAAATTCTGATTCGTTTGGAATTATCCAATCACAGTTTTGCAAGAGATTATCTGGAATTGGCTCAAATGGAGCTGGATTGAAGATAGTCAAAGCTCCCTTTGCTTTTGCGACTTTAAATGCGGCCGCAGTAACTTGAGTTGGAATCTCAAATTGTCCAATCACTGCTTCTAAATCTTCAATTGAGTTAAGCGCAGCTTCAACTTGCTCGCTAGTCATTTTGCCATTTGCACCTGGAACTACAATGATTCGATTGTTGCCTTCACCATCTACCCAAATTGGTGCAACCCCAGATGGACCAGAAACTCTAGAAACATACTGCGTATTTACATTTTCCTTCGCAAAATTAGAAAGTGTCGTTTCGCCAAATACATCATCACCAATTGAGTTAACCATATAGACATTCACGCCAAATCTGGCAGTTATTACTGCTTGATTTGCCCCTTTACCGCCAAATCCAAGGATGAAGTCTTCGCCCTTAACTGTTTCGCCAGATTCTGGAAGTACTTTTGCATACGCCACCATATCGATGTTAGTACTGCCTACCACTGCAATTGCCATAACAATCTCCAGTTTGGAATTGAATAGTCAAAACTTAGCACTCTAACTTAATAGTTAAACAACGCAGTTAGGTCATCACTCAGTTGGCTCAGTTGTAGGTTGAGAGCTTGTTTTTGGACTTCTAAATCTGATCCAGGTTCGGCATACACTTCTAAATAGCATTTGAGTTTTGGCTCGGTACCGCTTGGGCGAATAATGACTCGGCCATTGGGAAACCGTAATCGGATGCCAGAGGTTTTTGGTAATCCATCAATGCCATCCCCGAAATTCTCCAAACTGCTAATTTCCATTTGCCCAAGTTTCTTTGGCAGATGAAGAGAAATCTTTTCAAGTCGTTGATTAACTTCAGTTGAACTTTTCATCCGAAGTGTAATTTGTTTTGTTAGTACCAAACTTAACTCGCGATAAAGTTCATCTAGTTTATCAAAAGCTGTTTTATTTTGACTCTTTAGATAGTTCACTAATTCAATCGCAAACAATGCTGCTGATATACCATCTTTATCTTTAACTTTTTCAGGTAAAACGCAATAACCAATTGCCTCCTCATAACCAAAAATTAGATTAGGAATACGACTTACATACTTAAACCCAGTTAACGTAAAGAAAAAATCTAAATCATTTGCGAGCGCAATTCGCTTTATCATTGATCCAGAAACAATAGATGCTGCCATTGCACCCCTTACTGGTTTATTTTCTAATTTTCTGCGCTCAATTACCCACCAAGCAAGCAGTGTTCCCAGCTCATCTCCAGATAAAACTTGCCAAGTACCATTTCTTGGCAATGCTATTGCCGTTCGGTCTGCGTCTGGATCGTTGGCGATGGCAATTTCTGCTTTTGATTTGACTGCCAAATCAAGTAGTAAGTCCATTGCACCAGGCTCTTCTGGATTTGGAAATTTTACCGTCGAAAAATTTGGATCAGGAATTTGTTGTTCATAAACTTCATAAATTTTCGTGTAACCAGTTTTTTGCATAAGTTCATTAAAGGTTATCGAACCAACACCATGAAGAGCGGTGTAGGCAATTGCAATATCTTTGTCAAGGAATTTAATTGAATTTGAAGCTACGTAATCAACGTAACTCTTAACCATTTCAATGGTCTTGAATCTCCCCGTTCTATCAATATCTTTTGCCTTTGGGGCTGATTTAATTAGTTCAGCGATCTCATGATCTGTTGGGCTGACTATTTGTGAGCCAGTTTGATCATAAACTTTATAACCGTTATCTTGTGCGGGATTGTGTGATGCAGTAACCATTACCGCTGCATCAGCATTTAACTCTAATAAACCATAAGCAAGCACTGGTGTAGGTACTGGTGCTGCTAATAAAACGACATCAAGTCCTAACGCAGCTGCTATCTGACATGAATCAAGTGCGAATTCTTTAGATCCAGTTCGGGCATCATTACCTATTACTAACTTTTTACCACCTGAGTGCTCAATCCATTTTGTGACGCCCCAAGCTGCCTTGGCAACGGTTGCTCGATTCATTCGACTTTCACCAGCTGCAACTTGCGCCCGAAGCCCAGCAGTTCCGAATTTGAGTGCACCGGAAAATCTACTATTTAATTCTGCAAGAGCAGCGCTGTCATTTTTAGCTTTACTAATTAGATCATTTAATTCTGAAATAGTTGTTGGATCAAAATCCTGTGCAATCCAGAGATTTGCAGTTTCAATTAACTGCTCAACATCTGTCATAACTTACTGACAACCTCAACTAACAATTTACCCATTGTGCTTGCAGCTTGCCTACCTGCAGCTAGCACGTCTTCGTGATTTAATTTTTCGCCCGTCATACCAGCTGCGAGATTAGTAACTAGTGAGATGCCAAGCACTTCAGCATTACCTTCTCTGGCAGAAATTGCTTCAAGTGCAGTTGACATTCCAACTAAGTCACCGCCAATAGCCTTCACCATTCTTATTTCGGCTGGTGTTTCATATTGAGGGCCATGAAAAGCAGTGTAAACACCTTCAGGTAAGTCAGGCTTAATCGTTCGAGCAAGATCTCTTAGCCGCTTTGAGTAAATTTCAGTAACATCCACAAAGCGAGCACCAACAAGTGGCGTGCCACCAGTTAAGTTAATTTGATCCTTTATCAAAACGGGAGTCCCAGGTATCCATTCGCTGTGCAAAGATCCTGCTGCATTAGTCAGAATTACGGCTTTTACACCTGAGGCAATTGCTGTTCGAACCGCATGCACTACTGCTTGCGCGTCATTCTTTTCATAAAAGTGTGTTCGTCCAAGTTGCAGCAAAACATTTAATGAACCGACCCGAACTGAACGCAGTTTCCCAGCATGACCTGCAACAGCAGGAGCACTAAAGCCAGGTAAGTTTGTAACGGTGATCTCTGCAGTGGGTGCTCCGAATTCATCGGCTGCTGGCGTCCAGCCCGATCCAAGCACTATCAAAACATCGTGGTGAACAACTCCAGTTTCTTTAGCGAGCACCCGCGCGGCTGCTGAGGCGGCTAGATATGGGTCATTTTCAGAGCTCATAGGGCGAGATTAGTCGTAACGCGCAGGGTTAAGCCAAGCCTCTGCCACAATCCCACCCGTGACGAGAGTATTAATAATTGGCGGCGGCCCAGGTGGGTATGAGGCAGCTTTAGTTGCCGCACAGCTAGATGCTGATGTGCAAGTTGTTAGTGAATCTGCAATGGGTGGGGCAACCGTGCTTACTGACTGTGTGCCATCAAAGACATTGATTGCTACCGCAGAAGCTATCACCACTGCATCCGAATCAGGTGAACTTGGTGTTGTGTTAACTGGAAAAACTGCTAGTGCCGAGCATGTTAGTTCAGACTTAAATCAGATAAATAAAAGAATTAAATCGCTTGCTCAAATACAAAGTGCAGACATTTCTGATCGATTAATTAGTGAAAAGATTCAGATTGTTACTGGGCGAGCAAAGATAGTTTCGCCAGGAGTGGTGGCAGTTGAAGGCAAAGAAATTTCTTACGATGTTTTACTGCTAGCAACTGGCGCTCGGCCAAGATTAATGACTGATTTGCAGCCAGATGGAATCCGTATTTTAGATTGGCAACAACTATATGACTTGGCAGAATTGCCAGAAAAGTTGATTGTAATCGGTTCTGGTGTTACCGGTGCTGAGTTTGCATCTGCCTACAATGCATTAGGCAGTGAGGTAGTTCTGATTTCATCGCGTGACCGAGTACTTCCAAATGAAGATCCTGAAGCTGCAAAAGTATTAGAAAAAGTGTTTGCCAGACGAGGTATGCAAGTAATTAACAACGCGCGAGCAAAAAGTGCTCGCAATCTTGGAAATATTGTTGAGGTAGAGCTAGCAAGTGGTGAAGTAATAAGTGGAAGTCACGCATTGGTTGCTATTGGATCAATTCCAAACACTGAGAATTTAGGTCTGGATTTGTTAGGGGTTAAATTAGATACAAACAGCCATATTGAAGTTGATCGAGTTTCACGCACAACAGTTAGAAATGTTTATGCGGCAGGAGATTGTACCGGGATTTTGCCATTAGCATCAGTAGCAGCAATGCAAGGTCGAATTGCGATGTATCACGCATTAGGAGATAAAGTCTCACCTCTTGAATTACAAAGCGTAAGTAGCAATGTATTTACCGATCCTGAAATAGCCTCAGTTGGTGTCACTCAGTGCCAAGTTGATGCTGGTGAAGTTTCGGCACGCGTAATGATGCTTTCACTCGCTGGAAATGCTAGAGCGAAAATGCAGGGCCAGTCGGACGGATTTGTTAAATTGTTTAGCTCCTCAAATTCAGGTGCGATATTGGGCGGAGTGGTAGTTGCGCGAAATGCCAGTGAACTTATATATCCAATTGCAATTGCCGTTGAGCAGCGATTAACAGCAGATCAACTTGCGCACACTTTTACGGTATATCCAAGTCTTACGGGTTCAATTGCTGAAGCAGCCCGTAGACTGCATCGAGTCAATCCAGGATCGGAGTAATTATGAAACGAAGTATTATTTTGTTTGTGGCAATGCTAATTTCTTCAATCTTTATTGCCTGGCTTGATACACAGAACAATGCAGAGGAAACAGGCGTTGAATTTGCTTATGTCTTGATGATTGCAAGTGTGTTTGGTTTGCTCTGGGGTGAAATGGCAGCAAGCAGCAGAAAGGCACTGCTATTTGCCGTAGTTTTGACTACCCCTGCAGTTATCAATGGCCTGTCTAGTAGTGCTGCTGCACCAGTAAAGTTATTAGTTGCTTTTGTTGGTTTAAATATTGTTGGGCGCTTGATGCAGCGTTCTAATCGCTAATCTCACATAACACCATACCGGATTGAACGGTGATGCCGATCTCTGCGCTAATGCTGGTAATTGTTCCTGACTTATGAGCGGTTAGTGGTTGTTCCATTTTCATAGCTTCAATAACCATTACCAGGTCACCAGCAGCAACTACTGCACCAATTTCAACTGCTACTTTAACAATTGTTCCTTGCATTGGCGCAACAATTGCATTACCAGTTGCAGCAGCTGATAAGTTTCCTCGTTTTCTAACAGTCTTTTTACTTGCACTCTTTTGATTTCCAATAGCTAACTGCTTTGGTAAGGCAACTTCAATTCTTTTACCGTTTACTTCAACCACAAGTGGGTTATCCATAGAAAAGTCATCATCAGCTAAGTTAACAATGTCTTGCGGAGGAATTTCATTTTTAAACTCAGTTTCTATCCATCTGGTATGAACTTTAAATCCACTTTCTGCAGTGAAATCTGGTTCGTTAACAACTACTTGATGAAAAGTAAGTGCGGTGGGTATTCCAGCAACTTTCATCTCAGATAAAGCCCTACGGGCACGAGCAAGAGCTTGCTCCCGATTAGCTCCAGTAACAATTAGTTTTCCAAGCAATGAATCAAAATCTCCACTAATACTGTCACCTTCGCGGAAACCTGAATCCATTCGAATACCTGGCCCCGATGGGACCTGCCAAGAAGTTAGCTTTCCAGGTGCAGGCAGAAAACCTCGCCCAGGATCTTCGCCATTAATGCGAAATTCAATGCTGTGACCCTTTGGTTCTGGGTCGGAATACTCAATCTTTTCACCTTGAGCTATTCGTAACTGCTCAAGTACTAAATCAATTCCTGTTACTTCTTCAGATACTGGATGCTCAACTTGAAGTCTGGTGTTTACTTCTAGAAACGAAATCGTGCCATCTTGTCCAATTAAAAATTCACAAGTTCCGGCATTTTGATATCCAGCCTCTAGCATAATCGCTTTACTGGCTGCATAAAGTTGATCAATTTGTATTTGAGTTAAGAAAGGTGCAGGAGCTTCTTCAACTAGTTTTTGATGCCTTCGCTGCAAAGAGCAATCTCTAGTTGAGATGACAACCACATTTCCATAATTGTCTGCCAATACTTGAGTTTCAACGTGCCTTGGTTTATCTAAATACCGCTCAACAAAACATTCACCTCGGCCAAAAGCTGCTACTGCTTCCCTGACGGCTGAATCAAACAATTCAGGAATCTCTTCGATTGTTCGAGCAACTTTCATCCCTCGGCCACCACCACCATAAGCGGCCTTGATTGCAATTGGTAAACCGTGTTTTTTCGCAAACTCGACAACTTCATCCGAGCTTTGAACCGGATTAGCAGTTCCAGGAACCAATGGCGCACCAACTTTTTGTGCGATATGTCGCGCTTTTACTTTATCCCCGAGCGCATTTATTGCAGCTGGTGGTGGACCAACCCAAATTATCCCGGCATCAATTACTGCTTGGGCGAACTGATCATTCTCAGATAGAAATCCATATCCAGGATGAATTGCATCAACATTTGCTGATCTAGCGATTTCTATTACTTTAGCGATATCTAAATAAGTTTCCTTAGCAGACTTTCCCTTTAATGCGTAGGCTTCGTCAGCACATTTCACATGCAAACTATTCCGATCTCCATCGGAATTAATTGCAACTGTTTTTATACCTGCATCTTGACAAGCACGAATCACGCGAACCGCAATCTCACCACGGTTCGCGATCAATAGTTTTGTGATTCGCTTTGCCATTCAACCTTTCTTTCCCGAAGACTAAAACCCTAATTGTTACTGCTGAGTTTCCAAAGGCTGGTGTATTCGTATCCGAGCTGATTTATCAACGTTCTCAACGTTACTAATGACAGCCCAACCACCGATGCTGGATCTCCACTAACGTGTTGAACAAAGGCAGAACCAAGCCCATCAAGGGTGAAGTTACCCGCAACATTTAGTGGTTCACCGCTGTTTACATATGCATCAATTTCTTGATTTGTCATCTCGCAAAATTGAACAACTGCAGATGCTGCTGCACTTTTGCATTGCATCGTTTTTGTATCAATTACGGCATGCCCAGTTATCAATTCACCGAATTTGCCCTGCATTTTGGTGAGTCTGTTTTTAGCTATATCTTTAGATAAAGGCTTACCATAAAGTTGACCATCAAATAAAAACATCGAATCTGCTGCAATAACTAAAGAATCTGTAACCTGATTTGCCACAGCTGCAGCCTTTGCCTCGGCTAAGTGCACGACAAGATCCACTGGTGCCAGATGAGCAAATTCAGATTGTAAACGTTCCTCATCAACACCTGACACTTTAACTTCAAATTCTAAACCAGCATTTTTCATTAACATTGCGCGTGCTGGAGATGCTGATGCCAAAATTAATTTCACTTGTTACCTAATTTAGAATGTATGAGACCATTTAGTTGGTAATTGTTTACGGTGTAGTGCTGCTGGATTCGACCAACTATTTGCTGGAAGAACATCTTTCGTAGATGATGCTGAGCTAATCGCTGAAATCACCGCAACAACAGCAGCTACTTCATCAGCGGTTGCTGAACCAGAGAGGATTTTTATGTTTAAATCCTTCATAGTGGAATATTACCATGTTTGCGCATTGGAGTTTGATCTCGTTTATTTCTTAGCGCACGCAATGCCTTTATAATTTCTAATCGCGTTTCACTAGGGAGAATTACCCGGTCAATATAGCCACGTTCCGCTGCGACATATGGGTTATCCAAGGTATCTTCATACTCTCTGAGTAATTGGTTACGGGTTGCTTCTTTATCTTCTGCCTCAGCAATTTCCTTACGATGAATAATGCTTACTGCTCCAGATGCTCCCATTACTGCAATTTGACCTGTTGGCCAAGCAAAATTGATATCAGCACGCAGACTCTTAGCACCCATAACTACATATGCACCACCATATGCCTTACGAGTTATTAGTGTTACTTTCGGCACTGTTGCTTCAGCATATGCATAAATTAGTTTTGCACCTCGGCGGATGATTCCGTCCCATTCTTGATTTGTTCCAGGAAGAAAACCTGGCACATCTACCAAGCTAATAACCGGAATATTAAAAGCATCACATGTTCGAACAAACCTTGCTGCTTTTTCAGAGGCATTGATATCTAATGTGCCAGCAAATTGCATTGGTTGATTTGCCACTATTCCTACCGACTGCCCATCTATTCGACCAAAGCAAGTGATGATGTTTGGGGCGAAGTTTGGTTGAATTTCCAAATAATCTTCATCATCGACAAGTGCTTCAATAAGTTTGAACATATCGTAAGGTTGATTTGACTCATCTGGAACAAGTGAATCTAACTCAATATCAGTGTCACTGATTACTAAGTCTGTACTTTGACTAAAACTTGGAGCTCGATCTAAATTGTTGCTTGGTAGATATGAAAGTAAGGCTTTAACGTAATTAAGTGCATCTGCTTCATCACTTGCGCCATAATGGGCAACTCCAGATTTAGTTGTATGAGCTGTCGCACCACCTAATTCTTCAAAACCGACGTCTTCACCAGTTACTGTTTTAATCACATCTGGGCCGGTAATAAACATATGCGAAGTTTCATTGACCATCACCACAAAATCAGTTAGTGCTGGTGAATAAACAGCGCCACCTGCACAAGGACCCATAATTAATGAAATTTGTGGAATTACCCCAGAAGCTAAAACGTTTCGGTAGAAAATTTCGCCATATAGATCTAGTGATGAAACTCCTTCTTGAATTCTTGCACCACCGCTATCTTGAATTCCAATGATTGGACAACCATTTTTAATGGCCCAATCCATAACTTTTACAATCTTTTCACCCATAGCTTCACCTAAAGATCCACCATAAATGGTGAAATCTTGAGCAAAAATTGCAACAGGTCTGCCATCGATTGTGCCGTAACCAGTAACGACGCCATCACCGAATGGTCGATCCTCATCTAGGCCAAAGTTGGATGAACGGTGCCTAACTAGTTCATCTAGCTCGACAAATGAACCCTCATCTATCAATTGCGCAATTCGCTCTCGGGCAGTTTGCTTTCCCCGCTTGTGCTGACGCTCAACTGCAGCAGCACTTGCTGAATGCAGCGCGTGATCGCGGAAGATTGCTAATTCCTCCAGTTTGCCCGAGGTTGACCTGGGATTGTGTGAATCAGCGGTGTTCATCTGCCCTCCTGGGATACCCAACTCCTACTCTAACCGCGTGGCCGAGGTATCCAGTTCAGATCGCCCCCTACTGATGGGTTTAATGGCTCAATACCCACATCTCCTCGCAGATCTCAAATGGCATCAGATCTCGAATTCCACAAATTCTGACTTGTTGGCAGAGTTAGCAGCCGGTAGTGCTGGCGATTGGTCGATTCGTATTGCAACAAATCAAACATCTGGTCGAGGTAGGCAAGGGCGTAGTTGGGAAACACCGAATGGCTCAATCGCAGCTTCAATTGCGGTACCGCTGGAATCTTTTCATCCATCTCCAAGTTGGCTTAGTGCAATCACAGCGATTGCAATTAAACAAGCGCTCACTGAGTTTTTAGATTCCTCAATTTTAATAAAGTGGCCAAATGATTGTTTCCTCAATCAGAAAAAGTTTGCGGGTATTTTGATTGAACTTGGGAGTAAGAATGCAGTAGTTGGAATTGGTTTAAATATCTTCAGTGCGCCGGACATTGCGCAAGCTACACATCTTGGATTGATTGATTATCTACCACCGTTTGCAGCTGTCTTGAAATCAGTGTTTGATCAGGTGATGTACTGCTCAGGCTTCACCGATGCTCAAATGCGTGACTGGATGATAAAAGAAATAGATACAATTGGCCAAGATGTTAAAGTAGATTTGGTAAGTGGTGAGAGCATTCTTGGAAAAGCAATTGGCTTAACTACAGCAGGAGCATTAATAGTTGAGATGACAACTGGTAAATTAGAAATTCACGCAGGAGATGTAAACCACTTAAGGCCTCAAAATGCATAATAGAACTGACTTGCCATATGGCACCTTGATTGTGGGTATTTTAGGTGCAGGTCAGTTATCTCGAATGATGGCAGAATCTGCAAGTCAACTTGGTATTCAGGTGAAGATTTACGCAACTTCAAATACTGAAAGTGCTGCATTGCTTGTTGCTGATACCACAGTTGGTGATTTAACTGATCTGAAGTCAGTTTTGGCATTTGGCCAAACAGTTGATGTGATTACCTTAGATCATGAGTTAGTTCCAAAAGAAACTCTAGATTATTTGGTTTCGCACGGTGTTGTGGTTTATCCCAACCCAAAAGCAAACATTTATGCTGCCAATAAATCCGCCATGAGAATGCGCTTAGCGGATATCTCCGCTCCAATACCTCAATGGTTGAATGCGGAGAATCTTCAAGATGCTGAAAATTTTGCCAATGAAGTGGGATATCCATTTATTGCAAAATCACCAACCGGGGGATATGACGGTAGGGGAGTTTGGCAAGTAAGAATCCAAGCAGAATTATCTGAGTTGAAGTTTCCCGTTTTGCTCGAAGAAAAAATTTCTTTTATCCGTGAGCTTTCAGCGCTAGTTGTGCGCTCTCCACATAACCAAGCAGTTTGTTATCCAATTGTTGAAACCGTGCAACAAGATGGTATTTGCGTTCAAGTAATTGCCCCTGCACAAAATTTGAATCCTGAAAGAGCTAGTGAGGCACAACAACTTGCGCTAAAAATTGCAGCTGAATTAGATGTAATTGGTGTGATGGCAGTTGAGTTGTTTGATACTGGTAATGGACCTCTGTTGATTAATGAATTGGCGATGCGTCCACATAATTCTGGCCATTGGACACAAGATGGTGCTATTACATCACAGTTTGAGAATCACTTGCGTGCGGTATTGGATCTGCCATTGGGTTTGCCTAATATGACAGCCACTTACTGTGTGATGGGAAACATCTTGGGAGGATCTCACTTAGATCTTCATCGAGGATTACTGCATTGCCTAGCACGTGACCCGGAATTGCAGATACACCTTTATGGCAAGCAAGTAAAACCAAATCGAAAAGTTGGCCACATCAACTTAGTCGGAGATGATTTAGAGTCATTAAGAGAACGAGTGCAGCACGCAACAGACTTTCTTGCAGGTAAGATTGATGAGTAATTGAGATGGGAATATAAATGGCTGCAACAAAAGTAGCAATAGTGATGGGTTCCGATTCAGATTGGCCAACACTAGAGCCAGCCGTAAAGATATTGAATGAATTCGGCGTGCAGGTAGACGTTTCAGTTATCTCGGCTCACCGAACCCCTGAAGAAATGCTTCAGTTTGCTAAAAACGCTGTCGAATCTGGCTATCAAGTAATAATTGCAGGCGCTGGAGGCGCAGCGCATTTACCCGGAATGATTGCATCTGCTACAAGTTTGCCAGTTATTGGTGTACCGGTAGCGCTAGCAAATCTAGATGGCTTGGACTCATTACTAAGCGTCGTGCAAATGCCAGCTGGAATTCCCGTTGCCACAGTTGCCATTAATGGTGCAAAAAATGCTGGATTGTTAGCGCTAAGGATTTTGGCAGTAACTGATGAGGTCCTAACTAAGAAATTAGATGATTATCGAGAAAGTCTTAAGGATTTGGTGGTTACAAAAAATACTGAATTACAAAATAAGATAAAGCAACAACTTAAGCCATAATTTTTGTGATTACTTTTTCTGCACTCAGAACTAACTCAGCTGTGCCATCAATTACTAAATCAGGCTTAAGGGGAGCTTCATAATTTTGCCCCATTCCAGTCATGTTTGGTAGATTGCCTGCTTGAGCTTTTGCATACAGACCCTTTGGATCTCGCTGAGCACAGATTTCAACTGGAGTATCAACAAAGACTTCAACAAACTCACCATCTTCGAACAAATCCTTAACCGCATCCCGATCGCTTCTAAATGGTGAAACCAAGCTGACCAAAACAATTAATCCAGCATCAACCATAAGTTTGGCAACTTCGCCTACTCGGCGCACATTCTCAGCACGATCTGTTGCGGTGAAACCAAGATCTTTATTTAGTCCCGTTCGAACATTGTCGCCATCTAGCAGGTATGTGTGCACTCCTGCTGCATAAAGTCTTCGCTCTACTTCATTTGCTAAAGTTGATTTACCTGATCCCGGCAATCCAGTTAACCAAATTACCTTGGGTGTTTGTGCTTTTAGGCGTCCTCTTGCTTGCTTATCAATTTCAAATTCATGTGGAACAACATTGAATGATCGACGCAATACGTGGTGCACCATACCTGCTGCAACCGTGTGTTTGGTGACTCGATCTACTAATAAAAAGCCACCAGTGTCGCGAACATTTTGATAAAGATCCATCGGTATTGGTTTTTCAGTAGCAATTGTGACTCTGCCAATTTCATTCAACTTTAGAACTCGTGCAGCATCTTCATGGCCGGTATTAACGTCAAGTTTGTGTCGGATGGTAGTAACGGTCGCATTTACTGATGCTGGTCCAGATATAAGTAAGTAGGAGCGACCATGCGCGAGCGGTTCTTCACCTATCCAAACTAAATCTGCTGAAAAACGATCTGCTGGTTGCAACTGCTTATCTGGGTTGCAAAGTACATCACCTCTTGAAATATCAATCTCGACATCAGGCTTTATTGCCACTGCTTGGCCAGCAGTGGCTTCAGTGCTCGGTACGCCGTTTACGAATAGCTGAGCAACTTTTGCCTGTTTTCCAGACTGTAAAACCATAAAACTATCGCCAAGTTTTAACTGGCCACTAACTAACGTGCCACCATATCCGCGCCAATCATCGGCACGAAGAATTGTTTGGATTGGCAGACGAAGCTCATTCTCTGATTCATTTTTGCTTGGTTGCCATTGCTGAAGTGCGCCAAGAATCGTTGCACCTGAATACCATGGAGTGTTATTGCTTTGTTCGATAACGTTGTCACCAAGCAATGCACTTACTGGAATAATCATAAGTCCCTTTATTCCAAGTCGATTTGCTGCTGCTAATAATTTTTCTGTTAAATCATCAAAAACAGCTTTATCAAAGTTCTTTGCATCAAGTTTATTAACTACGGCAATTACAGTTCCCACTCCCATTAGTGCACATACGGTGAGATGACGCATCGTTTGATCTCGCACACCTTTGGTTGCATCAACTAGTAGTAAAGCAACATCAGCATCCGATGCAGCTACCGCCATATTGCGGGTGTATTGCTCATGACCGGGTCCATCTGCCAATATGACTCTTCGACCAGATGGAAGCAATAGATGTCGATATGCGACATCAATAGTTATTCCTTGTTCGCGCTCAGCTTCTAATCCATCAGTTAACAACGAATAATCAACTTCACCAATTGGAATTATTGATCCGGCACGCCGATAAGTTCTTGCTCGATCAACCTCATCTAGTGGAACTGAGTCTGTTTCAACAAGTAATCTTCCAATTAGCGTGCTTTTTCCATCATCAACTGATCCACACGTGACCACTCGCAATAATGGTGCAACTGAATTAGACATTAGAAATAACCTTCAGTTTTCTTAGCTTCCATAGAAGCCTCACGGTCGCCGTCAATTAATCGTCCAGCGCGCTCACTTACTCTGGTTGCTTCCATTTCTGCAACTAATTCATCCATAGTTGTTGCTGTTGATTCAATGGCTGCTGAAACCGGATAGCATCCAAGTGATCTAAATCGAACCATTCGATCTTGCGGAACTTCACCTTCTAGTAAAGGCATTCGATCATCATCCAAAACAATAATTTGATTATCTCTAATCACACTGCGCCTTGGTTTTGCATAATACAGAGGGACTATCTCGATGTTCTCTCGCTTTATGTAGCGCCAAACATCAATTTCCGTCCAATTGCTAAGTGGAAAAACTCGCATAGTTTGTCCATCACTTAGTGAAGTGTTGCGTGTGCGCCACATTTCAGGGCGCTGGTTTCGAGGCTCCCAACGATGCCCTGATTCGCGCAGACTGAATATTCGTTCTTTAGAGCGCGATCGTTCCTCATCTCGCCTAGCACCACCAATAGCGGCGTCATATCCACCAGCATCTAGTGCTTGCCTAAGTGCAACTGTTTTCATAATTCTGGTGTATTCCTGAGCACCATGAGTCCAAGCGGTAACTTCGCCATTTGCACCCTCGGGATTTGTGTGCACTATTAGATTAAGTCCAAACTCCCGTGCTCGTGCATCTCTAAATTCAATCATTTCTCGGAATTTAAATGTGGTATCAATATGCAGAAATGTAAATGGAATTGGTGCTGGCGCGAACGCCTTGCGTGCTAATTCGAGCAAAACACTTGAATCTTTGCCAATTGAATACATCAACACTGGATTCTTAAATGCTCCAGCAGTTTCTCGCAAGATGCCAATTGCTTCAGCCTCAAGAGCTGCAAGCACCTGATCGGTGCTAATTTTCAGACTACTCATCAATCCCTTTTGCCAAGTCCTGTTATTTGCCACCCAGCATTTCGCCAAGCTGCAAAATCAAGCACATTCCGCCCATCAATAATGAACGGTTTGTCAACTAAGGTTCGTAGCTGATCGGGGTCTAAATCTCGGTATTGCTGCCATTCGGTCAGATGCAATACTAAATCACAATCCTTAAAGACTTGATTCAGGTCGGTTTGATAGTTCAAATCTGGGAATTTCGCTCTCGCATTTATCAGAGCCTTGGGGTCATGAACGAAAACCAGTGCACTAAGCCGATGGAGCATATGCGCTACTTCTAGAGCAGGGGAGTCACGGACATCATCACTATTTGGTTTGAAAGCAGCCCCTAAAACTGCAATCTTCTTTCCTTTAACTTCACCCAAAATTTCTCGCGCCAGGTTTACAACCCTGTCTCGCTGGCCCAAGTTAATTTGATCAACTTCGCTAAGCAGTCGATTTATGGATTCAGATCCCAATTCATTACTACTGGCAATAAATGCTCTAATGTCTTTAGGTAAACATCCGCCACCAAAACCAACTCCGGCAGCTAAGAATTTTCTTCCAATTCGTGAATCTAAACCAATAGCATCAGCTAACTGCACAATATCTGCACCCGTAAGATCAGCAACTTCTGCAATAGCATTTATGAAGGATATTTTTGTAGCTAGAAAAGCATTTGCGGAAACTTTAACTAACTCTGCGGTTGGAACATCTAACACCAGCATTGGAATTTGCTTTGCTAACTGTGGTGCATATAGTTCCCGCAATTTATTTTCAGCGAAATCATTGTTTGTTCCAATTACAATTCTATCTGGCGTTCTAGTATCCCCAATTGCTAATCCTTCTCGCAGAAACTCTGGATTCCAAACGATGGAGTATTTTCGGCCTGACTTCTTGTTTATGCGACTTTCTAGTTTTGCAGCAGTTCCAACTGGAACAGTGGACCTACCAACAACGATCGCATTTGGTGCTAAGTGGGGTGCGATTGCATCGGCCGCTGCCCAAAGTTGAGACAAATCAGCCGCATTTGTGTTTTGGCTCTGTGGAGTGCCAACGCAGATAAATACGATTTCGGCATCAGAAATCTTTTCTGCGTTAGTAGTGAAACTTAATCTTCCAGATGAAATGGATTGCTGGAGTACTGAATCAAATTCAGGTTCATAAAATGGTGCAATCCCAGAATTTAGTTGAGAAACTCTCATATCATCAACATCAAGTCCAATGACGCTATTACCTTGTTCAGCCAGGACTGCGGAAAGTACTGCTCCTAAGTACCCGCAACCAACCACTGCAATTTGCATTACCGATTCACTAACCTATTCTGAGATTTTCTTAGCCCAAATCTACCCTAGCGATGGCGTTTAGTGATGCCGAAGAGATTGGCAACTGACTGCATTCTGATTCGATTAAGGAACCTATCAGCGACCGCACGAGCCTCAGCAATTTCAGCAGCAGAGCAGGGTTCAACTGGAAGCAATTGTGGATCAACTCGTAAATCATTTATATCCCCGTGAATTCGTACTCCTAACTCAACTAAACCTGCTACATCCTGGTCTGCCCAACTGTGAGCAAATTCCAACCACGCTTGCGTAAGTCCAATTGTTCGTCCTCGTTCGCTTCTAGCTTGGAATCCCTCTTGCACGATTCGGCGACGAATTTGATTACGATTCTTCTTCGTTTTTAGTTGTTTAGCCCATTTCTGATTTAATTCATTTAGTACTTCCGCCTCTGGCCAAGTAATCGCAGTGTGAGCTTGTTTATCATTAAATTTTGGCTCAGCAGGATCAATTGGTAAATTAATTGCAGTTATGAATCTCTTCCAAAGTGAATCAGAGTTTTGTGACTGTGGCACAGTAACGAAAGTAATTTTTCCTAAATCAAAAAATTTTTGCCAACGATTAATCACTTCAGTCAAGTTGTAACTGCGCCAAAAATTACTTCCCACCGATTCACGAACTGGCAGTTCTGCTGCCCGCTTAATGCGCTCAAAATATTCTTGATATCCAAATGGTCGACCATTTCGGACACTTTGTTGCCAAGAAGATGGCAGAACTCGGGCTAAATCTCGAGCAGTTATCACTATTCTAATATCGCGCTCTGGAAGTGATTCTAGAAGTAACTCTATGCCATCTTCCAACATTGCAGCTAGCGCTTCCGCAGAAAGTAAGACGTTTTGATTTGTGTTAGATATCTCGTTACTTAATTTTTCCCACAATGGCTGCATCTGCTTCTGCGTGGTTGCATCAACCCAAGGAATGTGATTGCCAACTAGGCCGTAGCAAGCCCGCTCGTGATTAATCGCACCTCTAGCTGGCGCAAATTTCATCGGGTAAAGCCAATTAGTTGATTCCAATTCTTCAGTTCGGCTGAGCAAGCCATTTTGAAGGTAAGTAGTGCCTGACTTCATCGTTCCAATGTGCAGCACTAATTGTGGTTTAGTCGACACCAAGCACCCTTCTTGTCTAAGTGCCCATTCTCTCACCGCTAAGGTTTAAGGCTATGAACACAGGGCCGCTAGTTGGAGTTAGTGTGGTGATGCCCGTTTTGAATGAAGCGCGCTACATGCAAGGCGCACTTGATCAAATACTAAGTCAAGAAGTAATTGGGCCGCTGGAAGTGATTTTGGCGCTTGGCCCATCCACAGATAACACTAATGAGATAGCAGCGAAGATTGCACAGCAAGACTCTCGGGTGAAATTAGTTGATAATCCAATTGGCAAAACACCCAGTGGCTTGAATAACGCAATTAAAGATGCAAAATATGACGTTATCGTCCGAGTAGATGGACATTCACTATTACCTAGTAATTACATTTCAACAGCGGTAGCGGTACTTACCGAAACTGGTGCCGATGTGGTTGGTGGAGTTATGGCTGCAAAAGGAAAAACAAATTTTGAAGTTGCTGTTGCATCTGCTATGCGAAGTGCCTTTGGCGTTGGCCCAGCGCGCTTTCACACTGGTGGCGTTGCAGGAGAAGTAAATACTGTTTATCTAGGGGTGTTTAGGCGATCTGCACTAATTCGAGTTGGCGGCTATGACGAGACTTTTTTGCGTGCTCAAGATTGGGAGATGAATTATCGAATTAGAAAAACTGGCGGCAAGATTTGGTTTGACCCAAGACTAGAAGTTGGCTATCAACCAAGATCCACTCTCTCAAAATTGGCGCGACAATATTTTGAATACGGAAGATGGCGAAGAGAAGTTACTAGAACTTATCCAGAAACTAAGTCATTGAGATACTTGGCACCACCATTGACGCTTGCTACTTTGGTATTGTCCAAAATTTTACTCCTAGTTACTGCACTATCGTCAGTTTCTTGGTACTGGATATTTTTCATTCCACCTGCTGGATATTTGATTTTAGTGGTGGTTGGATCAGTTCTGATTGTAAATAAAGGAAAGCTCAAGAGTTTATTCTGGCAACCAATTGTGATTTTAGTGATGCACTTATGTTGGGGATACGGATTTCTTACTTCACCAAAGCGGCTTCGAGAGCAGCAATAAATTTGTTTTGATCAACATTCCAGTTGTGATGTTGCATTACATATTGGTGGCCGTTCTTGCCTAATTTTTGCCATAAACTGCGATCTGCAGCAAGTTCAATTATTCTTTCAGCGACAGATTCAGCGTCATCAAATTCGACTACAAATCCAGATTGGGATAAGTTAATGAGGTTCTCTGCATGGGGAAGTGCAGTGGTAATTACTGGAATTCCAGCTGCCTGATATTCATAGATTTTTGTAGGCTGGCTGACTAAATAATTTGGATGCTTTCGTAATAGCGATAGTCCTGCTAGTTTGCCAACTAATAACTCTCTTGCCTGCTCATTAGGCACAAATCCATGCCAAATTACATTTCCGCCAGTTTGTGCCTGTTCAATTTTATTCTTTAACTCAGGCTCAGGGCAATCACCCACTAGTTCTAACTTGATTCCATTTGGCTTGATTAACTCGGCTACCTTAAGTAGCACTTCCGCGCCACGCAGACTAGTAATGCTGCCAAGATAAATGACTGATTTATCAGGGTGGGTTTCAATATATGGTTTGATTTCAACGGTATTTGGCACGATTGTGTGCACTTTTCTAAAGCGCTGTTGATAATCTGTTTCAGCCAATATAAGTGAGTACTTTTTTTCAGCATTCGTTTCAAGTTTTTGGATTAGCTTCTTAAGCGGCCGCTTCAAGAAATTAGGAATCCAATCTCTTCCTGAGATTGCAGCGACCGTATCCTCATGCACATCCCAAACAACGGGAACTTGACTTGCGCTAGCAACGAACAGCAATTCTGGATCGTGAATTAACACTAAATCAAAATCAATAGATCTAGATTTGAGTATCCTTCGAGCATCCAGTAATGATTTGATTCGTTTACGCCCACTGCTGCGTGTGATAGTGATTAATTCAATTCGACTATCAAGCTCATTTACTGGAAAGGAGTCGAAGGCAGCAGCAAAACTTACCTGATGACCACGGTTTAAAAGCGCATTAATTTCGCGGAAGTAGATGCGTGCATCTTCTGGACGATGCACCACAGTTACCACCAAAATCCGCATTTCTAGGTTGTCGCTTCCTCGTATGCATTTAGCACTTCAGCCATCGGCCCATCTACAATTATTATTCCTTTATCCAACCAAATTGCCCGATTGCAAGTTT
Organism: Actinomycetota bacterium; assembly: GCA_016870575.1. Lineage (GTDB taxonomy): Bacteria > Actinomycetota > Actinomycetes > S36-B12 > UBA5976 > AcAMD-5. The sequence goes on along the minus strand of VGBH01000002.1, from coordinate 31,934 downwards.
CACGAATAACTGAATGTGAGTGACTGACGAGAAAAACCGTGCCAGCATGAGATTTAAGTTCAGCAATGCGCTCCTGAGATCTCTTTTTGAAGTTAACATCTCCCGTTGCTAATGCCTCATCTATCATCAAGATTTCTTGTGGAACTGCAGAGGCAATCGCAAATCTAAGCCGAGCACCCATACCAGTTGAATAAGTGCTCAATGGCAGCTCAATAAACTCACCTAATCCAGAAAATTCAATGATGGAATCCATCTTTTCTTCAACTTCAGCAGGAGTCATTCCCAGAGCCAAACCACCTAACTCAATATTTCTTCGACCAGATAAGTGATTCATCAACGCAGCATTAACACCCAATAATGATGGCTGCGATGAAGTTAGTATTGAACCAGAGCGAGCCGGTATCAAACCAGCAATCGCACGAAGCAAAGTGCTTTTTCCAGCACCATTCCTGCCAATTATTGCAACGGCTTCACCTTGGTTAGTTGTAAAACTGATTCCCTTAAGCGCGTGCACCTCTTTTACCGCAGCTTTTCTTGTGCGCCGCATTGCTTTATCAACAATAGTTCGCTTAGCTGGAATTTGCTTACTCTTAACCTTCGTTCGTATCCGATAGTAAACGTGCAAGTCTTCAACTACCACAGTTCGATTATCAATCCCTGCCATATTTGCCTTCCCCTTTAAAGAAGAAAACAAAACCAAGAACAAATATTGTGATTGCCCAGCCGGCACCCCAAGCCCAATAACTAATTGGGACTTCTATTGATTCAATAAATGCACTTCTTGTAAGCTGCATAAATATGTGTGCCGGGTTATAGCTTAAAAAGGGTTCGATTAAATCTGGAAATCGTTCTTTTGATAATTCAATGCTAAAGAATATTCCGCTTAGATATCCCCACATTCGAATCAAAAAAGGACTTAACTTAGCTAAATCTCGAGCACGATTAACTATTCGTGCTAAAACAAAAGCTAATCCCGTATTGAAAATAAACTGTAAAACGATAATCGGTATCAGTAGCAGCCAAGTGATTCGAATTGGCTCACCGGTAGCGAGTACTGCTACTAACACAATAACTAATGATGGTAAAAATTGAAGAAGCTGTTGCAGCGATGCGGAAATTGGAAGCAATGCTCGTGGGAAATGCAGTGATCTGATAAGTCCTTTATTTGACAAAATAGCCATCGCACCAGCGTTAGCGCTATTAGAAGTGAATCTAAACATCATCACACCAATAATCAAAAATGCAATAAAGTTTTCAATTCCTCGCGAAACTCCCAAAATCACACCAAAAAGTAAGTAATAAACAGCTGCAGTCAATAGCGGAGTTAGCAGCAACCAAAATTGTCCAAGTACTGCGCTTGAATTTTGTCCCTCTACTCTAGCGCGAGCGAATGACATCATAAAAAATCTACGGCGCCATAAATCTTTAACGTATAGGGCAAAACTTAGTTTTTGCCCAACTGGCTTTAGGTGAGTTTCACTCAAAGTCGCTCTACCTCAGGATGATCTAACTGCCCTCTTGTATCAAAAAGCAATTGCGAGTTTGAAATAAGTTCATCAGCCTTGTAGGAAGAATGATTTTGTAACACAACGCTGATGTCCGCTTGTTTAAGTGCAGAAATTAAATCGGGAGTTCGGTTAATCTCTTTTCCATCTAATTTCCACACTTCAACTTTTGGATCATGAAAAAGTACTTTTGCTCCCTTTTCCAATAAGCCCAAACCTATTGGTATGGCTGGGGATTCACGCTGGTCGGCAATATCTGGTTTGTATGTAATACCAAGCACTAAAACCGTGGAACCGTTCAGTGCTTTGCCAGCTGAATTTAGTAAATCTTGTACTCGTCGAATAATGTAATTTGGCATACCTGCATTTATTTCTTGAGCTAGTTCCACAAATTTAAATGGATAACCTAAATTAGTTTTAACTTGGTAAGAGAGATAATTAGGATCAATTGGGATGCAATGTCCACCTACACCTGGGCCGGGGTAGAAGGCTTGAAAGCCAAAAGGCTTTGTTGAAGCACACTTTATTACATCCCACAAGTCAATACCTAAATCGTTACAAAACATTGCCATTTCATTAACTAAAGCAATATTGATATGTCGATAAGTGTTTTCCAACAGTTTTGCCATTTCCGCTTCTTTAGTGCCTTTCGCGCGCACTACAGTATCTACAAATTTGCTATAGAGTGAAACAGCAGCATCAGTGCTTGCCTGGTTTATTCCACCAACAACTTTAGGCGTATTACGCATTCCAAATTTCTTATTACCCGGATCAATTCGCTCAGGCGAAAATGCAAGATAAAAGTCAATACCAGCAACTAATCCACCTTCTTCTAGGATTGGCTTAACAACATCGTCAGTTGTGCCTGGATAGGTAGTTGATTCCAAAACAATCAGTTGACCCGGTACAAGATTTTTTGCAATAGTTCTAGTTGCTCCTAAAACAGCTGAAAGATCGGGGCCACCATCGGCAGACAATGGAGTTGGTACGCAGATAACAATTGCTTTTGCAGAAGCTAATACTTGATCATCCTTTGTGGCGGTGAATCCTTTATTTTGCATTTGCACAATGTCTGCATCAGAAAGATCATCAACGTGCGATGTTCCTGCACTTAATCCTGCAATTACTCGCTCACTTAGGTCATAGCCAATCACAGATAAACCGGATTTAACTGCCTCTTGCGCAAGTGGTAAGCCAACATATCCCAGACCAATCACTGCCAAATCTTTTGTCATCTGTCCTCCGCGCAAGCTGTTATTGCTTGCTCAATTGTTGGTAAACCTGCCGATATGTCTGAGCTACTTGGGACCAGGTTCGATTGGCTGCCACCCACTCCCTAGCTTTACTTGAAAGCGTCATCCGGTAGTCCGAATCGTACAGAAGTCGATCAAGCGAATCAGTGAGTGCTGAGAGTGAATCTGGCTCAACCAATAGTCCAGTCTCACCTGATGAGATTAATTCAGCCAACGCAGGCAAGTTGCTCGCAAGCACTGGTCGATTCAGCGCCATCGCCTCTAGTGGTTTAAGTGGAGTAACTAACTCGGTAACGCGGCTTCTAGTGCGTGGAACACAAAACACATCAAGTGCTTGATAGTAAGTGGAGATTTGCTTGTTGGGTATTCGTCCGAGAAAATAGATTCGATTTTTAACGCTACTTTTGTATGCCCTGTCTTTAACTGCCAATAGGTCAGGCCCATCTCCAACAATGACAAGTTGTGCTTGTCGACCAGAATCTTCAAGTTTTTCGAGTGCTGCAATTAGCAAGCTTGTGTTTTCAAAAGGATACAACGTGCTAATAATTCCAAATGTAGGTAATTCGCTAAGTCCAATTTCTAATCGTGCTTGGCTTGGAGATTTATTTATCTGTAACAAGTTATCAGAAACCGCATTTGGAGTTAAATAAATTTTTTCAGAACTTATTCCGCGTTTAATAATTTCATTTTTCATAGTTTCACTCAACGTTGTAATCGCGTTCGCTTGTTGCATTACCGCATTCTCTCGTGCAAGAAAATCTTGGTAAAAAGGAGAATAAGTAGAATTTGATTTATCTTTGGCCAGCCAGGACTGTTCCAAGAAACCGCGCACCTCATATGCGAAAGGTAAGTCTGTTGCTTTTGCTACAGCACTCGCAATTTCACCGTTTACAAAATCAGTTGCCGCATGAATTACTTCAGGACGTAATTTTTGTACAAGTTTGCAGGCATATTTCGCAGCATTCTCAAGTTCATAGTTAGTAGCGAGCCCTTGTGGGATCAAATGATGATAAGTGACAGTTTTTTCTGAGCCTTCGGTTCTAATATCTGTTTTTGTTCCAGTAAAAAACTTTCCAATATTAATTGGATAGCCATATCGGGTAACCGCAGCTGCATTCATGCCAGCATTTAATTGTGCTGTCAAAATACTTTGCGTGCGCACTGTGTATCCAGCTTGGGTATAGGGCAAGGAGTTAGTTACAAAATGTAGTACGGAATTTGGAATTGGATTAACACTGGCATGCGGGAGCGACTTTCGAATGGGGATAGGTAATTGATACTCGTGCCAGACATTTAGTGGAAAATGGTGATTGTGTCTGACTTTGCGTAATAGGGCTTCTAGAGTTGCCCTGGGAGATCGAACTAGTCGGAGAGTTAGCGTGCTGATTGCCCATGGCAGGGCTCGAAACCCAGTTAAGTAGCGCAACGCTGTCCTACTTTCTGAAGCCATGGTGGAATACTCACGACTACAGCCAAGTTTCTCACGCTTAGGAGAGCGCCGTGACGCAGCAGTCGGTGATTCAAAGTGGAGATGTCGTCCACATAACCGGTGCTCGCCCTAATTTCCCCAAAGCCGCTCCAGTAATTGCCGCATTGGCGGCTGCTGGTGTCGCACAAAAATTAATCCACACTGGCCAGCATTATGACGAGGCGCTTAGTGAATCTTTTTTTCAAATCTTGGATTTACCAAAACCAGACTTAAATTTGGGAGTTGGGTCTGGCTCACATGCAACTCAAACGGCTGCGATTATGGTTGGAATTGAATCTGCAATTGGTAATTCAAAACCAGCAATGATTGTTGTTTATGGTGATGTCAATTCAACTGTAGCTGCTGCTTTAGTTGCAGCAAAACTTGGCATCCTAGTAGCACATGTTGAAGCGGGATTGCGAAGTTTTGATTTAACTATGCCAGAAGAAATAAATAGAAAACTTACCGATCAATTATCTGATTTACTGCTAATCACAAGTCCTGAAGCAAAAGATAACTTAGAGCGCGAGGGTTTGGGCGATAGAGAAATTTTTTTTGTTGGAAATTCTATGATCGATACTTTGTTAGCTCACTTACACGAGTTCGATGAAAAGAAGATTGCATCTAAGTTGAATCTAGATGGAGATTACGCGGTAGCCACTTTACATCGACCAGCAAATGTTGATGAGTTAGAAACAGCTAAAGATATCGTTTCAGCACTTGGTCAAGTCTCTGAGCAAACACAAATCATTTTACCCCTTCACCCAAGGGGCAAGGAATCGCTAATGCAAGCTGGGTTAGCAAAGTTTGACCAAATCAAAGTTATTGAGCCGCTAAATTACATTGATTTCATTTCATTAGTAAAAGGGGCAAAATTTGTGATTACTGATTCAGGCGGAGTACAAGAAGAAACAACAATACTTAAGGTGCCTTGCCTTACGCTTCGTCCAAACACCGAGCGGCCAATCACAATTACGCACGGAACAAATCAACTTGTAACGGTTTCAGATTTAGTTAAGCGAGTAGCTAACTTGTCTCCGGTGAAAGATGTTGTGCCACCGCTCTGGGATGGTACCGCTGGCGAACGAATTGCAGCGGCAATCATTGAGTTTTTAGGCAGAAAATGAACGAACTTACTAACCGCGTTCAAAAACTAGAAGCAGAGTTAGCTCAACTAAAGAATTCTGGTGCCTATTTGGTTGGTACCGCGCTTTTAGCTATTGCAAAAGATCCAAGACGTTCATTAATTGCAATCAAGAATCTAGTGCGACTTTGGCGAATGCGAAATGAGAGTGATGACCGACAATTCTCAACTGAATTAGGCGAACCAATGTTGCAGCGGATTCGACGAGCAACACTATTTAATTATGGAATCAGAGTTGCAGTTGTTGGGACAAATAAGTTGATCGATCATCTAAGTAAAGATTGCTATGTGTTGCCGTTAATGCCGCATGACCGTGATGTTGTAGATGTTCTTCTTCCTTTTCGGCCTCAAGTTGTAGTAATTGAGGCGGAAGTGGGGTTATCTAATTCTGCCTGGCAGCATTTGGGAAGCCCTCTTGCGCCAGATCGTTCCGTTCAGTTGGCTCGAATTGTTCAATCAGCTAATGAAAATCAGATACCGGTTGTTTTTTGGACAAATACTGCAAAAAATCTATGGGAGCACGCAATATCTGACTTAAGAATTGATTACTTTATCAGTGATTCGCAGTTCGATTCATCGATTTTGTTTCCCTTGGTTCAGCATGATTAAACGAAAGATATTGCTTTACGGTGATGTAATTATGAACATCATCGATGGCTCGGCAGTTTGGGCTGCTTCTGCTGCGGAAGTTTTGGCTCGATGTGATGTTGATGTTTATTTTCTACTAAAGGCAAAACCAGTAACTGATCGATTGCTTATTCCGCTCAATGAATTCAAAAATATCACCATAATAAATCCATTTACTGATGCCGTGTCTAAATTTAAATCATTGTTTACGAGAGGGGAAACGCTATCTGTTGCAAGTGCTGTCTCCCTAATAGAGAAGCTTCATAAACAAGAAAATTTTGATGCAATCTTGATTCGAGGGGGTAAGTTAGCGCCAGCATTGGCTAAGTCTGATGTGGTTTATGGAAAGTTATGGACTTATTTAACTGACATACCCCAATCAGCAGCAGCTATGGATTTAGCAAGTAAAAAATGGCTTGGTGAAGTGGCAAAAGCCAGTCATTTAATGCTTTGCCAAACTGAATATTTAAGAGCGCTACTTGAAACTACAATTCCTCAAACTGCTGGTAAATGCGTGATTTGGTCTCCAATAGCAGCTGAACCACCAGAATTTGCAGACTTAAATCTAACCAATATTGGAACGCCAAGTAATCCTCTCTCCCTGGTTTACACCGGAAAATTTGCACCTCTGTGGCATACCTTGGAGATGACCGAATTACCAGCTCAATTAGCAAAACTTGGAATTACCGCAAAACTCAACATGATTGGCGACAAGATTCATCAACCAAAAGATCAACCTGGTTGGTCAGAACAAATGCGCTCTGCTCTTGAAGATTCACCAGGAGTTGTTTGGCACGGCGGGATGTCGCGCAGTTCTGCAATGCGAGAGTCGGCAAAATCTCATATCGGAATCTCTTGGAGATCTGTCGAATTAGATACGTCGCTGGAGTTATCTACTAAAGTGCTGGAGTTTGGTTCGATGGGATTGCCTGTGCTGCTCAATCGAAACTTTATTCATGAAGATCTATTGGGCAAGGATTACCCCTTGTTTGTTGACGCTGATTCAAACATCGCTCAGATGCTAGCTAATGTTGTGAAGGATTCATCCATTCTCACAAAGTCTGCTGGTGCAATTTCTAAAGCAACCGCGAATTACTCGATGAGTAGTTCTGTTCGTCGAGTTTCTGAATTGTTAAATCGCCATATTCCTCTTCCTTCAGCTGGAATAACGACATTTGTTAACTCAAACTCTCGTCCGCTAAGAGTTGTGGTAGCAAGTCATGACTTAAAGTTCTTTACCAAGATTGCTGCCTTTTGGCAGGGGATGCCTGGCGTAGAACTTAGATTTGATCATTGGCCAGCAATCAATCGCAACGAGGGTCGAGTTAGCAAAGCTATGCTTAAGTGGGCTGATGTAATTGTGTGTGAATGGTGCGGTGGAAACGCTCTTTGGTATGCCAAACATAAAAAGAGCAAACAACGATTGATCGTGCGTCTTCACCGATTTGAGTTATCAAGACCTTGGCCAGAAACAATTAATGGCAGTGCAGTAAATCAATTAGTTTGTGTTTCTAAACCATATGCAGATTTGACGTTAGCAAAAACATCAGTACCTAAAAATCGGGTTGTGATGGTGCCGAACTGGGTAGATGTAGCTGATTTGAACCGTCCTAAATTTCCAGATGCGCAGTTCAACATTGGGCTAATTGGTGCTGCTCCAATGCGAAAGCGACCAGATTTAGCTATTGAAATATTAACTGAAGTGAGAAAAGTAGATCCACGATTTAAATTGATTGTGAAATCAAAGCTACCATGGCAAATGCCCTGGGTCTGGCGTGACGAAGCAGAAAGAAAAGCATTTCGTAATTTGTTTGAATCAATCGAACGTAGTGAATTGTTGCGAGGCAGCATAATTTTTGATGATTACGGTGCTGATGTAGCAAATTGGTTGCGCCGAGTTGGGTGGGTACTTTCAACTTCAGATGATGAGTCGTTTCATTTAGCACCCGCTGAAGGTGCAGCCAGTGCAGCAGTTCCGGTTATCTTGCCTTGGCCAGGATCAGATCAAATTTATAATTTCAATTGGATTAAGCAAGATGTTAAGTCAGCGGCACAATTTATTTTGGATTCAGTACAAAGTGATCTATGGGCGGATTTAGGTAAACAAGCTCAAGAAGAGATAAATAATCGCTACGGTTTATCCCATGTCACAGAGCAATGGACTAGGCTGCTAACCGAGGATTTAGGAAGCGCTAATTCTTAATTTGGCAAGGATTTCTTTCATCCGAACCAGTTGGTTGTGGTTGTTGCCAAGTCGATTCTTTTTCTTCAATTTTTGGAAAGCCAATCACATTTACTTTATTTGTGCCGACAAAAAGCTTTATATCGTTACTGCGTGAATCTTGTATTTGTATTTCAATGTCATTACCAAGCGCTTTTGCTAATGTTCGTGCTTGCGGTAACTGATTTTCTGATGCTCGAATAAAGCTTGTTTCAACAGATAGTTCTGAGTTTCTGGTGCCGGCAATTTTAAAACCCTCTGTTTCTAGTCGGTTAGCAACCTCAGTTGCAGCACCAGGAATTGTTGTGCCGTTTAAAACAGTAACTGATACCGTGTTGACTGGAACATCTGGTATTTGTTCTTTAGATAACACAATTGGTTCTTCATAACCTTGATCATTTGCAAGCGCGGTCCAAAGTTTGTTCGCTTCAATTGTTGAAAAAACAACTGTGTTTCGATCATTTGGATTGGTCGAAATTGGTGCCGTCATAAATCTGATTTGGGCAGGATTAATGCCAGCAACGCTTCGGACCAATGCAGTCATTTGCTCAACCGACCCAAGAGCAGGATCAGTTGTTAGAGATTTTGCCACTTCATTAAGTGTGCGGAAAAGTCTAATCGGATCTAGTAAAACTTTTGAGCTAGTAATTTTTCGCACCATTGACTTTAAAAAGTCTTGCTGTCTAGAGATTCGACTGATGTCGCCGCCATCACCTAGACCAAACCTTGTTCTTACATAGGCAAGGGAATCTTCACCATTTAAAGTCTGTAAACCAGCTTTTATAAACAACTTACTTTTATTGTCGTTCACATCTTCTGGAATACAAACTTCAACTCCACCGAGGGCATTTACTACCGACGTGAACCCTCGAAAATCTAGTACCGCAAAATGCTCAATGGTAATTCCGGTTATTGATTCAACTGTTTTTATAGTGCAACCTGGGCCACCACGAGTAAAGGCGTAGTTGAACCTACTTGTTATTGAGCCAAGTAAATCACCATCTGAGTTGTAGCATTCTGGAATTCGCACAATAGTGTCGCGCGGAATGCTTACTACTAGTACTCGTTTTCGATCTTCATAAATATGAACTAATAGTGTGGTGTCAGAATGACCAGTAGCGTAATAGCCGGGTTGACCATATTTTCTTCCTTGTCCAGCTCGGGTGTCGCTGCCCATAATCAAAATATCAAGCGGCCCTTTTGGCGATGCTGGAATTGCTGGTCGGTCACCAAGTTGATCTGAAATGTCAGTTGTCTTAACTTCACTTGCAACTGTGCGAAGCACAACCCCAAATAAGCCAGATACCAAAGTAATAGCAAGTGTGAAAGCACTCATCACGCTGAGTAGTACAAGTGAAGGTCGATGCCCTCTAATCATCATCTTCTACCCCTTGCAAAGAGCGAGTTCGGTTGAGCAAAGTCTGCACGTTTCCGCTCCACACCCACTAGGAATGGGATTTTCTCACACCTTCGTGTCAATAATTGCCTATGGGGATTCTCCGTCTAGCAGTGGCGCTACTTGTCACCGCAAGTTTTACCTCGCCCGCACATTCGTCCCCTGTGATACCAGCATCTTTTGTTATAACAGGAGCTGGCTTAGGACATGGTGTTGGAATGAGTCAAGTTGGTGCATTTGTCCAAGCTCAAAATGGACGCAGCGCTGCAGAAATAATTGCACATTATTATCCAAATAGTGAGTTAATAACAGTTGATGATCAAGTTGAGGTATTGGTAAATGTTGCCACAAATCAAACTAATATGACGTTGCAAGCAGCAACGATTAAGGGATTACTACCTGCAGTTTTGACAATTACTGGTTTAGAAGCTCCACTAAAATCTCAGGAATTGCTGACAATTTCTGCAACAGATGGAATTGTGCAAATTTCAGCAAATCAAAATTTGTTAGCTGCAAGCAAAAGCTTTGAAATAAATTGGTCAGGAGTTATTGGGTTTGATTCAACTGAACCAAAATCGGAGTTAGTTTTAACACGAGCAGATAATTCAAAAAATAATTATCGATTTGGCCCACTTTTACTAACTGCAAGCGGCAACAAATTACAAGCAGTGCTTAAATTAAATGTTAAAGACGAGTATTTAAATGCGGTAGCAGAGATGGCCTCAACTTGGCCAGCTGCTGCCCTGCAAGCACAGGCAATTGCATCTCGAAGCATTGCTTTAAATGCGGTTCGATCTGGAACAAAAAGTAGTTGTCGCTGCCACTTAAACTTTACCGGAGATCAAAATATGCGTGGCAGTGAAAGATATAAGCTGCCTGGATATTCCAATTGGCGAAAAGCAGTTAAACAAACTGCAGGACAAGTGGTAGGCGTGGGTGGCCAACCAGTTGCAGCTTGGTTTTTTGCTCGATCAAATGGGAAGACAGAGAACAGCCAAGATGTTTGGGGATCTCCAAGACCGTGGGCAATTAGTGTTGAAGATCAATATTCGCTGGATCCCCAAGCTGGACCTCAGGTTCGCTGGAATGTTCCAGTTACAACTGAACAATTGGCAAAGATTTTTAACTTGCCTGATGTGGTCAAGGTTAGGGTAGTAGCACGAAATGCAGGTGGTTCAGTTAAAACTTTTAGAGCAACAGCATCAAGTGGTGCAACTGCGGATTTACCAGGTCGCACCCTTCGGGCAGCAATTCCAACTAGGTCAGTTTGGATTTTAAGCATCAAGCCTGTTGGGAGTTAAGTTGAAACTAACTAAAGCAATTTTGCTTGTTGGTGGCGAAGGCACTCGACTTAGACCGCTTACCTTAAATCAACCTAAGCCAATGCTGCCTGTTGCTGGCCTTCCAATTACTGCTCATCAAATTGCCAAACTAGTTTCAGTGGGGGTTAACGAAGTAGTTCTAGCAACCTCTTATCAGGCAGCAGTTTTTTCAAAGTGGCTAGCAACTCAAGACTATCTTGATGCAAATATCTCAGTTGTAGTTGAGGAGAACCCACTTGGCACGGGTGGTGCGATTCGCAATGCTGCAGACTATCTAAACTTAGATGAAGATGAATCTGTTGTGGTGCTAAATGGTGATGTACTTAGCGGTCATAATCTAGCTAATCAGATTACCCAATTTAAGAGTTCTGGTTGGTCAGCGTCAATTCATTTAGTGACCGTGACAAACCCAGCTGCTTTTGGTTTAGTCCCAACGGACAAAGATGCTCGAGTGCTGGCTTTTTTGGAAAAGCCCACTTCGCCAGAGCAGATAATTACAAATCAGATAAACGCTGGTTGTTATCTTTTAAGTAACCAAGTGATTAGGCAGATTGCTCCAGGAACTCCCTGTTCAGTTGAGCGCGATGTATTTCCAAAGTTACTGCAATCTAATTTTGCAATTGCGGGATATTTAGACGATTCCTACTTTTTAGATCTTGGAACCCCGTATTCATACATTCAAGGATCAGCAGATTTAGTTCAACAAAATGTTTATTCTCCTTTAATTGAGTTTAAACAAGAGGCATTAATCCATCCTGATGCCAAAGTTGCTGAAGGCGCAGTTGTGTATGGTGGATCGGTAGTTGCGGCAGGTGCTGAAGTTGGTAAAGATGCAGTAATTTCTGGATCAGTTTTGGAAAACAATTCCAAAGTGGGTGATGGCGTTCAGCTATTTGATTCTTATCTTGGAAAAAACTCAAGAATAGAAAATCAATTGAGTTTAACTCGAGTTGTAATTGGCGATGATTGTTTGATTAAGGTCGAAATCCCGCCAGGGGTAAGGGTTTGGCCAAATGTGACATTGGTTATTGAATAACCAAGTTTGTCCCCATTTTCTGGTGTTTGACTGGGTTTTTTGCCCCCAAAATGGCGATTTTCCCCTTTAAAACTTGACGAATACCTAATGACACGTGTGTAATTCTCCCTAATAGAGGGGGCTTTGCTATGGCATCTGTCGGTCGCATGCTTGATGTTGACCTAGAAGTTATCTCTTGGCAAGAGAGAGCACTTTGTGCGCAAACCGATCCAGAAGCGTTCTTCCCTGAAAAAGGTGGTTCGACAAGAGACGCTAAGCGAGTATGTATGTCTTGCGAAGTGCGAGTTGAATGCTTGGAATATGCGCTTGAGAATGATGAACGTTTTGGTATTTGGGGTGGGCTGTCAGAGCGTGAGCGCCGCCGGTTGCGTCGCAAAGCAATCTAGTTTTCATTAAACAAATCGATATCAACATTTAGCAATTCTGAAAGTGTTTGTGTAATGGCAAACCTAATTAATGACTTTCGTGCACGATTACTACTTACTCTAACTTCAATGGGTCGTCTAAAAATTGCAACGTGAATAATTCCTTCCTTCACTAATGCAGATGCGAGTGGCGCAGTGTTGCTGGAGTTAAGTTCAGCTAAATTGGGTAAATCAAATAACTCATATCGAATTGCATGTACTTGATCTGCTAACTCGGGTGCTCGCCTAATAACAGTTCGCAGAATTGAATCGTTGGCCTGACTAATTAGTTCATGCCAATCTAGCCGGATTGGGTCTGTAGGTCTGCGGTTGTGCCTATCCCTGTGTCTTAACACCTGAAAAGCCTAAGACCCGCTACCTTGTGCTGGTGGCCAACCGGGTATGTTCTAAACCTTCCTGCAAGCGGGTAGCAGTTGCGACGCTCACTTATATCTATGCGGAATCAACTGCAGTTCTTGGACCACTCGCAAGTTCGCCAGAGCCACATTGTTATGACCTTTGCCAAACCCATACTGATTCATTAACAGTGCCGGTTGGCTGGGAAGTAGTGAGGTTAAAAGTAGATGCTGCGTTGCTAACTGGAACTGATATGGATTATGACCCAAGTTTTCGTGACCGACATCCAGCTGGAAGTTCGCAAGTTAAACCTCAGTTACGGTTAGTTCCACCTTCCCAATAACTAGGGTGCCAGATACGCTGGCGTTATGAATGTTCGCAATCTCGATCAGGTGTTTAAAGCCTACGACATTCGTGGTTTAGTTGATAGCGAGCTAACTGAAGATTTAATTTATCAAATTGGTGCTGCGATGGTTAACGCTCTTGAAATTTCTAAATCAAATTCAGGTGCAGGAGCAATCGTGATTGGTCGAGATATGCGAGAGAGTGGATTTCGTTATTGCAAGGCATTTACCGCTGGCGTCGTTGATTCAGGGGTAGACGTAATTGATATCGGTTTAGCCAGCACTGATCAACTTTATTTTGCTTCTGGAAAACTTAATTTGCCAGGCGCGATGTTTACTGCAAGTCATAATCCAGCAAGTTATAACGGCATCAAGTTGTGTCGAGCAGGTGCAAAACCAGTTGGGGCGGAAACTGGATTAACACAGATTAAAGAGTTAGTGCAAAGGGGAATGGGTGCAAAAGCAACTACTTTAGGCAATGTGCAGCAACTTGATCTGCTCAGTGATTACGCCAAATACCTGCATCAGATAGTTGGCATTATTGAAGTTAAACCAATGAAAATAGTTGTAGATGCTGGAAACGGCATGGCAGGACATACCGCACCAAGAGTGCTCGATATTCCTGGCTTGGAAGTAGTTCCGATGTATTTTGAGCTTGATGGAACTTTTCCCAACCATGAAGCTAATCCAATAGATTCAAAAAATTTGGTTGAGCTGCAGAAAAAAGTGATTGAAGCGGGTGCTGATTTAGGTCTTGCTTTTGACGGTGATGCCGATAGGTGTTTTATTGTTGATAATGAAGGTGAACTTGTTTCACCAAGTGCATTAACTGCTTTAATTGCAAATCAGCTCTTACTAAGCTTTCCCAAAAGCACAATCGTGCACAATTTGATAACATCTAAAGCAGTTCCGGAAATCGTAAACGAAAAAGGTGGAATTGCCGTCCGAACTAGAGTAGGGCATTCATTTATTAAACAAGTAATGGCTGAACACAATGCTATTTTTGGTGGCGAACATTCGGGACATTTCTATTTTAGAGATTTTTGGTTTGCTGACTCTGGAATGCTGGCAGCACTTTTCGCGATATCTGAGTTAGCAAAAAGTGAGCACACTTTTCATAAATTAATAAGTGATTATGCTCGCTATCCACAGTCCGGAGAAATCAATTCCAAAGTGCCCAATGTAGTTGAATCTATGGACCGAATAGTTGCAGCATTCGCGGATGGAAATCAAATAGATCGACTAGATGGCGTTACGGTAACTAGTGACCAGTGGTGGCTAAATGTTCGACCTAGCAATACTGAACCTTTGGTTCGGTTAAATGTTGAGGCGAACACCCAGGACCGGTTAGCCGAGATCACCCAAGCGGCACTAAAGGTAATTAGAGACTTTTAGTCGTTGCTGTGAGAAAGTACCGCTATGAGTATGGCAGTTGCTGATTTATTAGAAATACTTAGATGTCCAAATTCTGATCGAGGGGAATTGAGTTTGGTTGGCAATATGCTGATTTGTCAGATTTGCGATAAGCGATATGCGATTGAAAATGAAATTGTCATTATGCTTCAGGAAGCAAAATGATTATTGATGATGCACTTCTAAATCATCCAGATGCAATGGCTTTATGTGATAGCACAGAAATGTTAAAAGCAATTGCACAATCAGGTCAACAAGTTCGAGTAGCTAAACAAGCGGTTCCACCAGTTTTACTTGATTCTATTAAGTCTGAACAACCACGGACATTAATTATTGTTGGTATGGGCGGCTCTGGTATTGCTGGATTAATCGTCCAAGCGTTAGCAAACCATCGAACCACCATCCCAGTTATTGCTGTGAATTCTGATTTATTGCCTAGCTGGGTTGGCAGTAAAGATTTTGTTATCTCATGTTCAGCATCAGGAAATACTGCAGAGACACTTGCCGCAACAGCAACAGCTTTACAGCGCGGTTGCCGAGTCGTTGCAATTACATCACCTAATTCAAAGTTAGCGAATTTAGTCTCAGATAATCGAGCAGATTTAATTGAAATAGATCCAGCAGGAAGAATGCCAAGATCTTGCTTGTGGCTCTTGTTAACGCCTCAATTGATAATTGCAGACGCGCTTGGACTTGTTGACTTTAAGGCAAATCAAATCGATGCGTTGGCAAATTATCTAGATGAGCTGTCAGTTGGAAATGGACCAACAGCTGAACTAGATAGCAATGCTGCAAAAGCACTGGCTTTAGAGATTGCTGGCCATGTCACAATTTGTTGGGCAACATCTCCATTGCTTGCACCGGTTGCTTATCGATTTGCTTGTCAGCTAAATGAGAATGCAAATGCTCCAGCAATTTATGGTGTATTACCTGAGGCTGCGCATAACCAAGTAGTTTCGATGGATGGTCACTTTTTAGATAACACTGATGATTTAGACGAATTGTTTAAAGATCGAATTGAAGACCCAACAATTACTTCAACTCTTCGATTAGTGCTACTTCGAGATAGCCAAGAAAGTGAATTGGCAAAAAAGACTGCTGACTTAGTTACTGATTTGGCAATTGATCGAGGAATGTTGGTAACCACACTTACGGCCGATGAATTAGAGCCAATCCAACGAATTGCCCAGTTAACTGCCATCATTGATTACGCCTCGGTCTTCGTAGCGCTAGCTACCGGGATAGACCCAGGACCAGTCCCATTCATAATGGATTTAAAGGCTGGGCTCGCGGGAACATAACCAAAGTACGCAGAAGTTGAGTTCTCTGAGAGAATACCGCTTAACAAGACCGATGGAGTTGAAATGGCTTTAGACCTTGGCGCTGCAACGTTAAACCCAACTGCACTAGGTAACTCTGGCTATGCGCCAGATTACAAAGTTGCAGATTTATCGCTTGCTGAATTTGGCCGCAAGGAAATAAATCTGGCAGAAAATGAAATGCCAGGTCTAATGGCAATGCGAAAAGAGTTTGGTGGCAAAAAGCCGCTCAAGGGTGCTCGAATTACTGGCTCACTACATATGACAATTCAAACTGCGGTATTGATTGAAACTTTGGTTGAGTTAGGTGCAGAAGTTCGCTGGGCCAGCTGCAACATCTTTTCAACACAAGACCATGCAGCATCAGCTGTAGTTGTTGGACCTAATGGAAGTGTGGCAAAACCAGCTGGTGTTCCAGTTTATGCCTGGAAAGGTGAAACACTAGAAGAATATTGGTGGTGCACTGAGCAAGTTTTAATTTGGCCAGATGGTAACGGCCCGAACATGATTTTGGATGATGGTGGCGATGCAACATTATTAGTGCATCTTGGTTTGGAAGTTGAAAAGAGCGGCAAAATTGCAGATCCAGCAACTGCCGATTCAGAGGAGTTCGCAGTAATTTTAAAAACTCTTGCAGCATCATTAGTTGCGGATAGTCAGCGTTGGACCAAAATTGCTAAATCAATTAAAGGTGTTACAGAAGAAACAACAACTGGTGTACATCGACTTTATGAAATGGCAAAAGAGCAGCGATTATTGTTTCCAGCAATTAACGTCAATGATGCAGTAACTAAGAGTAAATTTGATAACAAATATGGCTGCCGACATTCTTTGATTGATGGTATTAATCGAGCCACAGATGTTTTAATTGCAGGTAAATTAGCTGTCATTTGTGGTTATGGTGATGTTGGTAAAGGATCTGCTGAATCACTACGCGGTCAAGGTGCTCGAGTTGTAGTTACCGAAATTGATCCAATCTGCGCACTTCAAGCTGCAATGGATGGATATACCGTAAAGACTCTTGATGAAGTAATCGGTGAAGCTGACATCATCATTACAGCAACTGGTTGCAAAGATGTTGTCACAGTTGAGCATATGCGGAAAATGCGCCATCAAGCTATTTTAGGAAACATTGGTCACTTTGATAATGAAATTGATATGGCCGGATTAGCTAAAGTTCCTGGAATAGTTCGCAATAACATTAAACCACAAGTTGATGAATGGATTTTCCCAGATCACAAGTCAATTATCGTTTTGTCTGAAGGTAGATTACTTAATCTTGGCAATGCAACTGGACATCCATCATTTGTAATGTCAACTTCATTTACAAATCAAGTGCTAGCACAAATTGAATTGTTTGGAAATACCAATGCATATCCAATCGGTGTTTACACTTTGCCTAAGCATTTGGACGAGAAGGTGGCACGTTTGCATCTATCAGCGTTAGGTGTTTCGCTGACAGAACTTACTTCAGATCAAGCAAGCTATATGGGAGTATCGGAATCTGGTCCATTTAAACCAGACCATTATCGATACTAATTTTCGCTTGCTCGTTTAAGTTCCTCAGCGAAATTCTCTTTACAGATTCGCAGATCAGTATAAAGCAAAGTAAGAATAGTTGCTGTTACTGGCAATGCTACTGCAGTTGAGATTATTGTACTTAGCGTTGCAAGAAAAGTAGCAGTGCTCGAATCAGGATTACTTGTTGATGCCGCTATTGCTGCACTTTGAGTTGGCGCTGAGAACACGCTTCCCAAAATTTGTGCTAACAATGAACTTAAAATGATATAGCCAAATACTCGCCAACTACTACCCGCTACAAGTTGATTAGAGCGAGAAAGTGCTTTGGCGATAGTAGTTTGTTCTAAAATGTAAATTAGTGCCGTAAAGGCAAGGCGAACACTGACGATGACGACTAACACGAGCGCCGCAATTAACCCAATGATTAGAAGTCCTGCGTCACATTTGGCATCACTTGCGAAACTAAAATAATAGGCACAACAGCTATGGCAGCTCCTGCGATTGCAAATGCAAAAACTACTAAAGCCAATCCAACTAAGCCAAAAACTCTTGGGCGAATGCGGGCCCAAGCTTCGCTGCTTAAAATTTTTCGACCAAGCACTGAACCTGCAGCGATATGAGTGATGACACCAGTTGAAATTACTTGCATTATCAAAGCTGAAATCAATGCAAGAGTAAAGCCCAAAATAATTATTTCAAGATTCTCAGATATCTCATCAAATGCTGCTAATAATTCTTCATTGGTCGTGGCCTCGGATGCAGCAGTTGATAACCTCTGTTCGAATTCAGATATACCAAGCAAAGTAGAGATAAAGGTAACTACTAATGAAAGTAAGCCAGCAATAAATCCAACAATCAGTCCAACAGCCAACAGCACTCGCCAGGTCATTTTGACCGTTCGAAGCAATCCAGTAAATATGTCACCTATGGCCAGCGGGCGAAAGGGAATTGAACCGGATAATGGCTGTTCAGATGATGGGTTCGCCACTTAGTCTTTGCTCCTTCAGGACTGTGCTGGAGCAGACTCTATAGGAGGTGGCACGATTACCCTATGAGTGCAGTTCGAGTGCTAGTTGTTGATGATGATTCAGCTTTGGCTGAAATGCTCGGTATCGTGCTTCGAGCCGAGGGATTTGAGCCACTTTTTTGCCCAGATGGTGGATTGGCAATTCATTCTTTTCGAACACATAAACCAGATTTAGTTTTGTTGGATGTGATGCTTCCTGGCAAAGATGGTGTGCAGATTTGTCGAGAGATTCGATCTGAATCCGGCACACCGATAATTATGTTAACTGCTAAAAATGATACCGCAGATGTTGTTCTTGGCCTTGAAGCTGGTGCTGATGATTATATTGTTAAACCATTTAAGCCTCGAGAACTAGTTGCGCGACTACGTGCACGGGCTCGTCGTGAAGGTGCTCGAGAAGTATCAGCTCTTAGCTATGGACCTTTATCTATTGATGTAAGAGGACATACGGTGAAGAAAAATGGGCTTACTATTCAGTTAACTCCGCTTGAATTTGATTTGTTGGTTTGTTTACTTCGAAAGCCAGGTCAGGTATTCACCCGAGAAGTACTGCTGCAAGAAGTATGGGATTATCGCCACCCAGCTGACACTCGATTAGTTAATGTGCATGTTCAACGTTTGCGGACAAAAATAGAAGATGATCCGGAGAATCCAACCATAATTCTCACCGTTCGCGGAGTTGGATACAAGGCGAGCGTGGCATGAAGTTACTAGCTCGATGGCGGAGATCGCTTTCGTTGCGAGTAATTGCTGGATCTAGTTTATTGATACTCGTTATCGTTATTGCATCCTCAACTCTACTTATCAATCAAGTTCGAACAGGTGTGATTGAATCTAAAGTTTCAGATTCTTTAGTTGATGCGGTTGTGGGATTGGACTTAGCAATTGACGTAGTAGAGTCATTCGGTCCTGATGTGGGATCAACTCCAACTGTAGTTGATGCAGTGGTAGCAACCCTGGCTCGCAGATCAGGAGAGCCGGCGGCATATGAAGTACTAATGCTTTCAAACGGCGGCGATCCAGAGCGATCATCTAATCTGGTGCTACCAAGTTCAGTGCCAGCAGATTTAATTTTCAGAGTATTTGCTGAAAACACTCAGCATTGGACATACACCGAAATTGACTATCTCGATGGTTCTAGTGTACCAGCTATCGCTGTTGGTGCTCCGATGAGTATTGCAGAGCAGCAGCAATATGGACTTTTTCTGTTATATCCAACTGCACAACAACAGCAAGTGGTAAATGTAGTGCAATCAGCACTATGGCTTATAAGCGTATTGCTAGCTGCAAGCTTGATAGTAGTAGTTGTCATCCTGACGCGACGAATAACAGATCCAATTCGAACTGCAGCCGATACCGCCCAAAAAATTGCTGCTGGATTACTGGATGAACGACTTACTGTCTCGGGTGAAGATGAAGTTGCCCGATGGGCAGAGTCATTTAACTTAATGACCGAATCGCTCGAGAAACAAATTAAGCGACTGGAGGATCTTTCAATCGTGCAGCAGCGATTCGTTTCCGATGTGAGCCATGAGTTAAGAACACCAGTTACGACCGTACGATTGGCTGCAGATCTTCTTCATTCCAAAAGAAATGAATTTCCTCCCGAAATTTCCCGGGCAGCAGAACTTTTGCAAGGGGAACTGGATCGCTTTGAAATGATGCTTGCTGATTTGTTAGAAATTAGCAGAATAGATGCAGGTGCTTCTCTATTACAGATATCTGAAACAAGTGTTTTTGATCTTGTACATCGAGTTATTGATTCCATACTACCGGTAGCAAACGCTGCGGGTATAAAAATAGAATTTGTCGAGGAAGCATCGAATTTAGTCATAAGTGTTGACAGTCGACGAATAGAACGTGCAATTAGAAATCTAATCACGAATGCAATAAAGCATTCAGGAACAGACCGGATTAGAATTGAAGTTGAATCTGAGCTTGATGTTTGTATTATTTCAGTGATTGATTATGGCGTCGGACTTTCAAGTGAACATAAATCTCAGGTTTTTCAGCGTTTTTGGCGAGCGGATCCTTCGCGTTCGCGAGACTTTGGCGGTACAGGACTAGGACTTTCAATTGCTCTTGAAGATATTAAGCAACATAGTGGCGAGATAAATGTGAAAGATAACGATGATAAACCCGGAACTCAATTTGTAATCACTGTTCCAGTATCTCAGAAGGCTGTGCTGAGATGAAAAAGATACTCGTTGTTATTTTATTGTTAACTGGGTGTAGCGAGATTCCAGTTTCAGGACCAGTTAATTCTGGGCTAGATATTACTAACAGTAATCGACCAGTTACAGATAGCGAATTTATAGCTCAAGGTCCGTGGCCAGGAATGTCTAAAGCTGAGATTGTCAAAGGATTTTTAGCCTCACATTCGAGCACGGTTGGCGACTATTCAATAGCCCGTAGTTATTTGTCGAGCGTAATCGCAACCGAATGGTTACCACTAGCATCAATTCAAGTTTTTGATGTTGGCTTGAGTGTGGAGGAAGGTAATGGTGACACCGTCACAGTAAGTGGGAATCGAAAGTTGTTTTTGGATGAAAATTTTCGACCCACTCTAAATCCTTTACCAGTTAGGCAAGAGATAAGTTTACTGCTGGTGCTAGAACAGGGTGAATGGCGAATCATCAACCCACCAAGTGGTTTAATTTTGAACAATAGTGATTTTCAACGTGTTTTTGAGTTAGTTCCAATATGGTTTGTTGACAAGCAAGAGTTGAGGCTTGTACCAGATTTTATTGCCATGTGGCAACAATATGATTCAGCAATACAACTTGTTAGAGCATTAACTTATGGAAGCAGTAACTGGTTGAGACCAGCAGTCACAAATTTTCTAAGTCCAGAAAACATCGGTGGATTAATTTCAATCAAGCGTGATCAAGAAAAAATTATCGTTGATATGGATGCTACAGTTTTGCGCCTAGATGAGCGTAAGCGTATTTTGCTCCTAAGTCAGTTAGCACAGTCGCTCCATGGCGTATCGGATGTTACCCAATTAGAAGTCACAGTAGGTGGGCAATTATTAACGGGTAATGGAATTACGAACCCACTATCAATCGAAGATGGAACTTGGTTTGCCCAACGAAATGTGAAGGCTACAACCGTATACGCAATATCAACTACTAATGATTTGATACAGCCATCAAGTGGTTTGCAGGTGAATTCTTGGTTATCTCAAGTCTCAGGTCCATCAAGCTTAACGATTGCCTCAGATGAACAACGAATTGCAGTATGGGTGCCAGAAAAATCAGAGATTCTTGTTGGATACCGCACCCAAAATCCCAGAACTATTCGCCAAAGTGCTGCGATAACTGGAATCAATTTTGATAGCAACGGCACTCTTTGGTATCTAGACACTTTCAATAACACTTTTTATGGATTCGATGGAACAGATATCAAAAGCACAGAAGTTAACATCACAAGCACCGGAAATTTAACCCATGCAATGGTTAGCCCAGATAATATTCGAGTTGCAATCATCACACAAGCTGGGTCAACATCTGAACTAAACATCATGCGTTTGGTGCGAACTAATCAAGGCATATCCTTAAAAGACCCGCTACGCATTACTGAAATTTCTGGTTCAATTAATGATATTGATTGGCTTAGTTCAACGCAGGTGGTTACATTAGTTCGTATTGCTAATCAATCCGAGTTTGTTGCAGTTATTGTTGATTTGGCAACCGCAGCGCAAACGGTTGTGCGCCTTCCCGCTGGGACTCAATCACTAGATGCAAATGGATTTGCAAAGTTCGTTGTCGTAGATAATGAATTGCGAATTTGGGAAAGAGTAACAAATACCTGGGAACAAATAGGAACTGGCAGAAGTGCAACATTTGCCCGCCAGTAGGAGATAATTGCGTTGACCGATTTACGCATTTTTGAATGAGACTTTTTACTCATTTTATTAACCCAATTGAGTTATCGATATGACATCGACATCGACATAGGAGTAAATTTGGTTAACGGCTCGAAGGAGGGACTATGCATATACAAATTCATAGCAAAACTTCCCACTGAAGCGATCCCTTTAAGGAAAGAGTTCAGGATTGGTTATCACGAATGGAAAGATTTGGAATTAATATTGACCGAGTTGATGTTGAAGTGAATCTAGAACAAAACCCAAGACATGGTCATGGTGCTCACAAAGTGCAGTTAACAAGTCATGGCAGTGGCCCACTAATTAGAGCAGAAGCTGCAAATAGTGACAATATTTCAGCTTTTGATATGGCGGCTGAAAAATTTGAACTACAATTGTGAAAAGCTCACGAACGTTACAAAGATGTAAAGCATAAGTCGATAAGAGAATTACCAATAATTGATACGTCCAATTCTGAACCAGAGCAACTCTCCTCTCCTGACGATTATCAGATCGTGCGAGAGAAGAATTTAGTTGCTGAAAGATTAAGTAGACAACAAGCAATTGATGCTCTGGAATTACTTGATCATGATTCTTATCTCTTCATAGATAAAGAAACTAATAAACCAGCAGTGATGTATCGCCGTCGTGGGTATAGCTATGGATTAACAATGATGGAAAATGGCAAGGCCTATCTTCATCAAATAAAAAGAACCGAGTCAGCTAAATACTGACTCAGCAATCTCTTTGGTGCGGAAGAGGGGACTTGAACCCCTACGCCCGAAAGCGCTGGAACCTAAATCCAGTGCGTCTGCCAATTTCGCCACTTCCGCCCGGCAGGAGAAGGGTAATGCAGTGCAAAAATGCTGCCGCAGCAGCCTTTATGCAAACACTTTGCAAAAAGCCAAAAAGGCTCTAAAATTGTTAAAGGAGGACTGAATGCACGCACCTGATGGCTTTATTAATGCCCCAGTTTCGCTTGGAACCGGTGTCATATCGGCTTCATTTTTGGCCGTTGCACTGAGTAAAGCTCGATCTGAATTAGATGAAAAAGCCGCACCTATGGCAGGGCTAGTAGCTGCATACGTGTTTGCGGTCCAAATGCTTAATTTTCCAGTAGCACTCGGAACAAGTGGTCACCTAATGGGTGGCGCGTTGGCTGCAATTTTGATCGGTCCTTGGACCGGGATGATTGCGGTCAGCACAGTTGTAATTTTGCAGGCTTTGCTTTTTGCTGATGGTGGGCTGACCGCACTGGGATTCAATGTTTTTAATATGGCAATTATTACTGTGATTGCTGGTTGGCTTGTATTTCAGTTATTAACGAAAGTAATTAAGGGTAGAACAGGAATTATCGCCGGTGCTTTTTTGGCAGCATTAGTTTCGGTGCCTGCATCTGCAGTCGCATTTGTTTTTCAATACTCAATTGGTGGTACAGGTACACTAGATATCGCAGATGTTTTTGTTGCGATGTTTTCAGTACACGTATTAATTGGAATTGGTGAGGGTCTTATTACTGCACTTACTGTCACAGCAGTTTTGGCCTTGCGGCCAGATTTAGTTTTTGGAGCACGTGGTAAAGTTCAAGCGAATCTTGAGATCAGAGAAAGTCAGGTTCGCTAATGCAACTTAAGAATAAATTCTTGTTAGTTGGAGTCTTTGTTACATTGCTGCTTTCAAGCGTTGTTTCTTACTATGCAAGTAGTAATCCAGACGGACTTGAAAAAGTTGCTGAAGAAAAAGGCTTTCTCGAAGATGCAACTGAACACAATCTAGGGGATTCTCCTCTTGCTGATTATGGAGTTTCTGGAGTAACAGATGATCGATTGTCAGTTGCGCTTGCAGGCGCTATTGGCGTTCTCTTAATGCTTGGAATTTCTACACTTATGTTTAGATTCTTAGCAAGACGTAAGTAACATCTAACTTTTGGGTACCAGTCAGCAACATGATATCGCGGGAAAACTTCTAATCCCGCGCCATTCCATTGTGCATCACTTGCCAGCAGAAGTTAAATTGCTAGCAATGTTACTTTTTGTATTGTTAGTCGTTTTAACTCCACTTGGAAACTGGTGGCTGTTTATCACATATCTATTGATAATTTTTACAGTTATTTTGATTGCCAAGCTACCTCCGCTTACAGTGATTAGGCGAATGGTGATAGAGGTGCCGTTTGTAATTTTTGCCGTGCTAATGCCATTTTTTTCAGCGGGACCTTATGTAAGTGTCTTGGGAATGCAGTTGTCAGAAGCTGGATTAACCGCTGGTATAGGTCTTTTGTTTAAGGGAACTATTGGTGTACTTAGTTCAATTACCTTGGCTTCCACAACACCTATGCGTGAAGTGTTATCTGGTTTATCTCGATTGAAAGTTCCAAATATGTTGGTTGAAATTGCAGCATTTATGGTGCGTTATGTAGATGTCGTGGTTGATGAGATGCGTCGGATGCGAATTGCTCGACAAAGTAGAGGATATTTTGAAACTGGAATTCGCTCATGGCCAGTAATTGCGAAAGCCGCCGGAGCATTATTTATTCGGGCTTATGAACGAGGAGAAAGAGTGCACTTAGCTATGCTATCTAGAGGGTATCAAGGAAAAATGCCAAGCTACCAAATAGCAATTGCAACAAATCAACAATGGTTAGTTGGCATGATTTTGCCAATCTCAGCCGTAGTTGTCTTAATACTTGGATGGAGAATTTCGTGAGTGAACCAGTATTAGAGATTTCTGGAGTTGCATATGCATACCCCGATGGACATCAAGCACTTTTTGGTGTTGATTTGCATGTTCATCGTGGAGAAAAAATTGCGCTGCTCGGGCCTAACGGCGCAGGAAAAACAACATTAGTGCTGCATATTAACGGAATTTTGCTGCCAGGTGCTGGCAGTGTGCGAATTACTGGTATGGAAGTTAAAACGGAAAACCTAAAACAAATTAGATCTAAAGTTGGTGTTGTTTTTCAAGATCCAGATGATCAACTATTTATGCCAACTGTTCGAGATGATGTGGCATTTGGACCAAACAATATGGGTATCACGGGTGAAGAACTAGATGATCGAGTAAATCAAGCTTTGACCGCTGTGGGAATGCAAGCTTTTGCAGACCGAGCACCGCAGCACCTTTCTTTTGGTCAGCGACGGCGAGTTGCCATTGCAACGGTATTAGCAATGCAACCAGAGATATTGGTGCTCGATGAACCTAGCTCAAATTTAGATCCGGCTGCTCGCCGTGAAATAGCTGAAATCTTGAATGAACTGGACATCACAATGTTGATGGTCACTCATGATTTGCCGTACGCCCTAGAACTGTGCCAACGGTCAGTAATTCTGAGCGCAGGCACAATTGTTGCTGACCGCAATACCTATGACTTATTGGCCGATGAAGAATTGATTAAACAGCATAGATTGGAACTGCCATTTGGCTTCAAGTTAGATCCCTCGCTCGCTAAAAAGTAGGTCATCGTAGACTTCAGTCGGAGGAAATATGTCTATTGATGACTTAGAAAACCAAGCGGAACAGGCACGAAAAAGACTTGCTGAAAGTTTGGATGAAGTTTCTGAAGCATTTTCTAAAGAAGGTATGAAACGCCAGGCATCTAATTCAGTGCGGACATTCTTTTTTGATGAAGCTGGCAATCTAAGAGTGCAACGAGTCGCAATCGCAGCAGCATCAATAGTGGTATCACTTTTTGTGCTATTTGGACGAGGAAAAGGCAAGTAATTGAGTAAAAGAAAATCTCTTATTTACTTGTTTGTCTTTCTGTTATCCATATTTTCATATTCTTCCGCAAATGCTCATGCAGAGCTAACGGGTGCTAGTCCTGCTGCTGATGAAGTAATTTCCGCATGGCCGGTTGAAGTGATATTGACTTTTAATGAGGAATTAATTTCAACTGAAGATCAACAAGTTAATGTTATAACTGTCACTGATAGCTCTGGCAGTCAGATCGATTTGCAAAACTCAAATATTTCTGGAAATAGTGTCTCGGTTGGGTTACCAACAGAAGTAAGTTCTGGCTCTTATTTTGTGAATTATCGAGTTGTTTCCAGCGACGGGCATATTGTTGAAGACAGTTATGAGTTTGTTTATGATGGTGGTGATCAAACTGCGGAAATTACGACCCAAGAAGAGCCTGAAGCAACTCCGTACATAACTCAAGAAGAAGAGTCAAGTTCTAATTTAGGTTTAATCTTAGGAATTGTTACGCTCGCCAGTTTTGTTTTAATTGCAGTCTCATTTAGAAAGAATCGTAACAAGTAGCATTATGGTTCATGCGAAACTAGCCCCTGCAGTTGCGGATGCATTAAATTCTGGTGGCGCAGTTGTGGCACTGGAATCAACATTGATTGCACATGGCTTGCCCTATCCAGATAATCTTCAAGTTGCTAAGCAACTTGAATCTGATGTTGAAAATAATGGCGCAGTTCCTGCAACAATTGCAATTATTGATGGTGAGATCAAAGTTGGATTAAATGAATCCGATTTAGAAAAAATCGCTCAGGGTGCTGAGATTAGAAAAATTGGACCACGTGATTTACCAGCAGTAATATCTAAAAAAGAGAGTGCTGCTACAACTGTTGCATCTACATCTGCTATCGCGCACAGCGTTGGCATAAAACTGTTTGCTACTGGCGGTCTTGGAGGAGTGCATCGAGATGCCAACCTCAGTTTTGATGAATCTGCTGATTTAACGACCCTTGCGCAGACTCCAATTGCGGTGGTAGCTGCGGGAGTTAAGTCAATTTTGGATGTCCTAGCAACTCTTGAGCGGTTGGAAACACTTGGTGTATTGGTAATTGGATATCAAACAAATGTTTTTCCAGGTTTTTACCAAACTGAATCTGGAATTGATTTGGAGTGGCGATTTGATTCGGCTGCAGAAATTGCTAATTTGATCAAGACCCATTCCAGCTTAAGCACGCAAAGCGCAATTGTGATTGCAAATCCCGTTGCAAAAGAATTAGAGCTACCCAAGAAATTGCACGATGATGTGTTGGCAACAGGTATGGCAGCAGCTAAAAAGGCTGGAATAACCGGCAAGGCAGCAACTCCCTTCTTATTGGAGTTTTTTCACCGCGAAACAAAGGGTGAGAGTTTGCGAGTAAATATTGACGTTGTTCGCGGCAATGCTAGCTTGGCGGCAAAGATAGCAGCTGAATTGAGTTCTTCAAGATGAGTAAGTTGATAATTGTTGGTGATGTGATGATTGACATTACTGCTGTTATTTCAACAAAACTCAATTATGCAACAGATGCACCTGGCAAGATAACCCAGCAACCAGGTGGTGCTGCTGCTAATTCCGCAGCCTGGGCTGCCGTATTTGGTGCTGAGACTGTTTTTATTGGTGGAATTGGTGATGATGATGCAGGCATTGCAGCTCGATCTGCATTAACTTCGCTTGGAATTGATACTCGATTAGTTATAGGAAATCATATAAGTACTGGCTCATGCATTTGTATTGTTGACCCTTCTGGGGAGCGCACCATGATTCCAGATCAAGGAGCAAATTCATTGCTGCAAGCGATTCATTTAACGCCAGATTTACTTGATTCGGCTAGTCACTTGCACATCTCTGGCTATACCTACTTGCAACCAACATCAAGACAAGCTGCAATTGAAATTTTGGCGAAAGCAAAATCTCACGGCCTGACAACTAGCGTTGATCCATCATCAGCAAGTATGATTGAAATCGCTGGGGTTAATCAAATGCGTAGTTGGTTAACTGTTGTTGACATTTTGTTTCCAAACTCAGATGAAGCAGAAGTGCTAACTGGGGAGCACGACTTAACTAAAGCTGCAATGCAATTACTTGAATTGGCAGGGAGTGTTGTGGTGAAAATGGGCGCTGCTGGAGCGATGCAAGTATTTAAAGATCGACCAGCAATAAAAGTTTCTGCCCCAGTGGTAAATGCTGTAGATGCAACAGGAGCTGGAGATGCATTTGTTGGCGGGTACTTAGCTACCTGGCTTAAAACTAAAGATGCTGAACTTGCAATTAAGGCAGGAGTATCTGCAGGTAGTGAATGTGTACAGTATATCGGTGCACGCCCGCAACGTTAATTTAATTGTGCGTAACCAATTGATAATGTTGAAGCGGTAATCACCCAAAGTTGGTAAGGTAAAAGTAGCCAGCCATAAAGTGCTTGGGTTTGAAACGTGATTACTATCATCGGTAAAGTTAAAACTGCAGTTATTACTAATGCTGCTGCAGCAATGGGTAAATTGTGTGGCACATAAAAGAGATATGACCAGGTCAGAGCAGCAATTACACTCAATACAAAAAATACTAACCAAATCGTTGCTTGCAGAAAGTTAGCTTGACGCGCAATAACTACACTTACAATTCCTAGCATAATGAAGTTGTATGGCCAGATAACTCCAAAAATCCAATCTGGTGGTTGAAAAGAAGGTTGCTTGAGTGAGCGGTACCAACCGGAATCGCTGCTAACCCAATAACCAGAGCCAAGTGCATAGAAAACTACCGTAACTATTCCGCTAGCGGCCAAACCAATTCGAACACTTCCCATTGCTTCACTCTAGCGGCACCAGCGCTCAGAAAACATTTTTAAAGTAGTCAATATCCAGCTGGACTATTGCATATACTGGTGCTTCTGTGTTCAAATTCTGGGCTTTATTCAACTGGAGGTGAATTGGCCGGAAAATTTGCTGGCCGGATCTTGGTATTAGGTGCTGGATCCGTTTCGTATGGCAATTTGCTAATTTCTTTGTTTAAAGTTGTACTTCCACTGCCAGCATAGGTAGTGGGAGTTTCTGCACCACTAAACTTAACCACGTGGTTCAACCCAAGTCGGTAGGCAATACCCGAACTTTTCGCTCATTAAGACACCGTAATTTTCAACTATTCTTTGGTGCAAACTTAATTGCAAATATTGGCACGTGGATGCAGCGGATCGCTCAAGATTGGCTAGTACTTGAGTTAACTGGGTCGGGCACAATTTTAGGAATAGTAACCGCGCTGCAGTTTCTGCCAGCGCTCTTTTTGAGTTTGCCAAGTGGCAAGTTAGCTGATCGAATTGATAAGCGAAAACTTCTAGTTGCTACCAATGCGCTCGCTGGCAGTACAGCTTTAGCTTTAGGCGTGTTAGTAGTTACAGATTTGATTCAAGTTTGGCATGTAATAGTAATTGCGATTTTGTCAGGAGCAGCAACTGCAATTGATGCGCCAATTAGACAAGCATTTGTTTCTGAACTAGTTGGGAAAGAAGATTTATCAAATGCGATTGGACTAAATTCTGCTAACTTTAATGCTGGCCGATTTGTTGGACCAGGACTTGCAGGTTTAATTATTGCAGCATTTGGGACTGGTCCTGCATTTTTAATTAATGCCGCAACCTATCCAGTAGTTATCGCTGCCATAGTTTTAATGAAAACACACACATTGCATAAGTTTGAACGAGCTAGTAAAACTGATGGAGTTCGTTTAGCACTTAAGTATGTTAGAAAACGCGCCGATTTGGTTGCAGTCATGACTTTAGTTTTTATGGTTGGCGCATTTGGTATTAACTTTCAGGTGGTAACAGCGCTTATGGCTCGCGTTGAGTTTGGATTGGGCGCTTCGGCATTTGGTTTGTTTGGCACCATGATTGCTGTTGGTACGGTAACAGGCGCGATAACGATGGCACGTTCAAAACAAGCACCAAAATTAGATTTCACCATTAAATCAGCTATTGCCCTTGGAATTGTTGAAGTAATTGCATCGCTGATGCCAACCTATTGGACCTTTGCTGCAATGCTGCCATTAATGGGATTTGCCACAATGATGGTTTTAACTACCGCAAATGCATTTGTGCAATCTTCAGTTCCAGATCAACTTCGTGGTCGAGTAATGGGGCTTTATTTGATGATTTTCTTAGGAGGATCGCCATTAGGTTCACCAATAATTGGCAAGATTTCACAAGATTTTGGTGCTCGCTATGGCCTAGCTGTTGGCGGGGCAGTTTGTGCTTTTGCGGCATTGGTAATTCTTCTAATAGTAAAAAAGCGAATATTAAATGCAACCGAAACATCGCTTTGATTTAACCAATCATCGGGTATTGATTACCGGTGCAGGTAGTGCTAACGGAATTGGATTTGCCACCGCAAAATTACTTTTAGATCTAGGCGCAAAAATCTATTTAACGGGACTTAGTTCGCGGGTGATTGATCGAACAGAAGAGTTAACTGAATTGGGATATCAAGCTTGGGCAGAATCTTGTGATTTAACAGATGAATTAGCAGTTAATCAGATGATAAATAATGCGGTTAAACATCTTGGCGGTATAGATGCGGTGATCAACAATGCTGGCATGGCTTCTGGTGGCAAGCTAAATGAAGCAGAACAAGGCAGCGCAATTGATTTATCTGCTACTGGCTGGGAAGCGTCGATAAATAGAAATTTAACTTCAGCATTTCTCGTTACTAAGGCAGCGATACCACATCTGAGACAATCAGGAGATGGTCGGATTGTTTTTGTTTCATCAGTAACCGGCGCACATATGGCTATGAAAAACGAAGCCGGCTATGCAGCAGCAAAAGCTGGTCTAATTGGATTAATGCGATCTGTTGCATTGGATGAAGCACCAAATGGCATCACATCAAATGCCGTTGCGCCAGGTTGGATTGCAACGCAATCCCAGTTGCCACATGAAGTAGTCGAGGGAGAGCACACCCCACTAGGTCGCTCAGCGCAGCCAATAGAAATAGCGAGTGTGATTGCATTTTTAGTAAGTCCTGCGGCAAGTTACCTAACCGGACAGACGTTAATTGTTGACGGTGGTAATAGCATTGCCGAAGAGCGAAAGGTGTAACGGTCTATGACAAATCCAGATCCAGCCAGAGGCAAAGAGGTTTTTGATTTAGATCGTGCCCATGTGTTTCACTCATGGTCAGCACAAGGACAAATTAGTCCGTTACCTATTGCAGGTGGCGAAGGTTCTTACTGTTGGGATTTTGATGGCAAGAGATATCTAGATTTTTCCAGCCAATTGGTTTTTACGAATATTGGTTTTCAACACCCGAAAGTTGTTAAAGCAATCGCTGAACAGGCAGCAACTCTTGCCACTATCGCACCTCAACATGCAAATGAAGCGCGGGGATTAGCTGCACAGAAAATTACAAATCACACAGAAGCGTCACTAAATAAAGTTTTCTTTACTAACGGTGGTGCAGATGCGGTTGAAAATGCTATTCGTATGGCGCGTATACATACCAGCCGACACAAGATTCTTTCTACCTATCGTTCTTATCACGGAAATACTGGTGCAGCTATCTCTGCAACTGGAGATCCACGACGATGGCCAAATGAATTTAGTTATGGTCATATTCACTTTTTTGGTCCATACCTATACCGCTCACCATTTTGGGCTAAGACTGAAGAGGAGGAAGCTGAGCGTGCGCTTAACCATTTAGAGCAAGTAATTATCTTTGAAGGCCCAAACACTATTGCTGCAATTTTGTTGGAGTCAGTTGTCGGTACAAATGGAATTTTGGTGCCGCCACCAGGATATCTAGCTGGGGTTAGAGCACTATGCGATAAATATGGAATTATGTGGATTGCTGATGAGGTTATGGCCGGCTTTGGTCGAACTGGTGCTTGGTTTGGTTATCAAAATTTTAGTGCTGTGCCAGATTTAATTGTTTTTGCAAAAGGAGTTAATTCAGGTTATGTGCCACTAGGAGGCGTAGTTATTTCAAATGAAATCGCAGCAACTTT
>VGBH01000001.1 GCA_016870575.1 Actinomycetota bacterium | reverse complement strand
AGAAAACAAGAAATAGGGACAAAACCTCTTTTACCTGAATACACCTTCATCCGAGGTATGATTGTCTGCAAAGACAATACACAGTTGACACCCTATCAATATTATCCAGTGACAAAAGAAGAACACGATCGTATCTTATTTGAAGAGTACCCCGATAAAGCTGTGTTTGCAAATACCAGAACGCCGTATTGCGAAAGCGGTGTTTTAATCAGTCATGATGATGGGAAAACACATCAAAGAGCCGTCGCATGCAGGATGAGTATGTATGAAGGTTGGATTTGGTCTGAGCCGACACTTGCCGAGTTATCTGATGGCACTATTGTGATGTTGATGCGCAAATGCCGTAGCGGCTGGCTTTGGCGCTGTGATTCCGCAGACGGTGGTAAGACATGGAGCAAGGTTTATAACGCCGGGATTCCCAATCCCTCAAATAAGCCAAAGCTGATTAATATGAAAAATGGAAAAATTGCACTTCTTAACGTTCCTAATAATATAGGAAGGGAACGGTATCCGCTAGAGCTCTGGATTTCCGACGATGACATGAAAACGTGGAAATATAAAAAATCCCTATCAGATATTCGGGCATCCTATTCATATTCTGATGGATTTTACGAAAACGGACATATTATGTTTAGCATTGAAAAAGATCGCAAAACCATATTGTTTTTTGATGTGGATGTAGATGAAGCTTAAGATTGCACAATTGCCATATTACTTTTTACCATTGTTTTATTAGGCTGTTATTTCCATAGGCTCAAAAAAAGGAAGATATAACACCTGAAGATTTATTGAATACTGTTTGAAATCAGCTCAACAAATGAGAGCAGATATATTGAAGCTGATGCAATCTTACATACTAAAGAACTTTTCATCGCAGGCATAGGGTCTCTGCCTAACAATTTATACAAAAACCCCCCTCACTGGAGGGGGGTTTTAATTTGGTAGCGGGGGCAGGATTTGAACCTACGACCTCTGGGTTATGAGCCCAGCGAGCTACCGAGCTGCTCCACCCCGCGTTGCGATGCGCAAGTGTATCGAGACACTAACTTGAACTTGCAGCTACCTCACGCTGTGCTTGCACAGCACGTTGAAGTGCTTCTTCAAGTCTGCGTTGTGCTGACCCATATGCAGTGAAATCTCCATTTCGAAGAGCTGCATCCGCATCAGCTAATGCTGATTGCATATCTGCTAACGCTTGGTTTAAGCGTTGCTGTGCAGTCTGATCAGTTGGTTGTGGTGTACCTTCGTTTTCATCTGGAATTGCCTCATCAGGAACATCTGCTGAAGTACCAAATAATTCAAGCAGCGCTTCTTCTAAAGATGGTTTGAACACAACTTTTTGTCCAAATGATGCTAGCACTCGGCGCAATAGCGGATAACCATCACCTGCAGCACCTTGAACATAAACCGGTTCTACATATAAGAATCCACCAGCAATCGGAAGAGATAGCAAATTACCTAACCGAACATCAGACCCACCTTGGCGAAGCAGGTTAAGTTCTTGTCCAACTTGTGGGTCTGACTCAAAGTTGTTCTGCACTTGGTTAGGGCCAGGAATAACTGTGTTACTTGGTAACTGCAAAACTCTAATCCGACCATAATCCTCACGTCTTGGATCTGATCCAACGGCAATAAATGCTGCAAGAGTTTGTCGCTGAACTGGTGAATAAGCTGAAGTTAACATAAATGACTCTTCAGTATCTCCCGGCATTTGTATCTGCAGATAATAAGGTGGCTGGGATAGTGCAGCACCTTCTGCAGTTGGATCTTGCGGTACTGACCAAAAGTCCTGTCCATTATAAAAAGATGCAGGTGTTGTTACGTGATACTTTGCGTAAATGGCTCGTTGAACTTTAAAAAGGTCTTCGGGATAGCGAACTTGATTAAACACTGACTGCGGCATTTCATCGCGATCCTTAATCAGTCCTGGAAATACGTTATTCCATACTTTAAGAATTGGCTCATCTGCTTCCCAAGCATAAAGAGTTACTGTTCCTTCATATGAATCCACAACAGCTTTAACTGAATTGCGCATATAGTTAACTTGATCAGTGCTTAGCAGTGAAACCGCACTGCCAGTTACACCCAACGCGTCAGTTGTAGCAGTAGCAAGTGAAACTCTCTCCGAATAAGGAAATAATGAAGTAGTTGTATAGGCATCTACAATCCATTTGATTCTGCCTTCTGAAACTATTGGATATGGATCTGAATCTAAAGTAAGCCAAGGTGCAACATTCTGCACTCGTGCTCGTGGGTCTCTAACGTAAAGCATCTGTGACTCTTCATTAACAAAATCACTAAGCATAATGTTAATTTCACTAAATGAAATCGCATACATCAATCGATTAAAGAATGAACCAATTGGAACGCCACCATCACCGCTATAGATGTTATTGCGCTGACCAGTTGGTGATGTTTCATCTGGATAATCAAGTTCTAGTGGTTCTGCACCTTTGGGAGCTCCAACAATTGAATAGTCTGGCGAACGCTCACCAAAATAAATTCTTGGTTCAGTAATTGTTAGCGGTCCTTTTGGCGGAATATCACGCTCAAAAAACACTGGACCACCATCAGGGCGGACGGTATTATCAAAAGCAGCAGAAATACCAAAACCATGGGTATACACGAAGTGAGAGTTAATAAAATTTCGCGCCTGTGGAATTGCATTTAAGTTAATTTCTCGGGTAGCCAAGATTGCACCACGAAGTTCACCATCAATCTCATATCTAGCGACATCGAGCTGATCGCCGAATGAGTAATAACCGCGAATCTGCTGTAGCTGGTTGAATGTTGGTGCTAACTGAGCTGGATCCATCAAACGAACTTTGCTAAGAGTTCCTTGGAATTGATCTAAGTTATCAATTTGTGGTTGAGAAACTGCTGCATAATCTTCTTTTTCAACACCCGCTAAACCATATGCATCTCTAGTTGTATTAATGCCGCGCTCAATGTAGGGAGCTTCAAGTGACGCCTGACTTGGACGAACGCGGAACTGTTCTAGCAGAGATGGATAAACTCCGCCTGCCAAAACAGAAGTAGCCACTAACAAACCAACAGCGGTTAACGGAATTCGCCAACTGCGTCGGAAGATATTCACAAAAAACAGAATTGAAACTAAAGCAGCAATTCCGGTTAACAAAGTTCTAGTAGGGAGCACTGCTTGGACATCGGTGTATTGCAATCCGTCAACTAAGGTATTTGATTGAACAGCAAGTCCATAACGGTCTAACCAATATGCGCCAGCTTTAAACAGCATGAATACCCCAAGAATTGCTGATAAATGAGCTGTTGCTTGAGTAGTCACACGGCGTTGATCAGGTTGCAAAACAATAGCGCCATTAGCTGAGTGGATCAAAAATCCGATAATAAACATAAACAATGAAAGCGTAATTCCCGTTCCAATAAGCAAACGCAAAATTGGATAAGTAAATACAAAAAATGAAACATCAATTCCAAAGTGTGGATCGTTGTAATTAAATGGTTCACGATTCAGAAAACTTAACCACTGAGACCAATTACTACCTGCTGAAAGTGCCATCAATACTGCAAGCACGCCTGCAATTCCGTATGCCAATAACTTTCGAAGTCGATCAACTGCTTCAGGAATCAGAATTGCTGTTTGCGATGGGCGCAACCGATAGGCAAAATAAACAGTTCCCCAAAGAAACAGCAAACTTACTAATAAGGTTACTGAAAAAAGCAAAATCCGGGTCGTTAAGATGGTAGTAAATACTGTCTGCGATTCAACTGATTTATACCAGAGGTAATCGGTGTAAAAACCTGCAAAAAATGATGTAAACAAACCAAGCCCAACAACTATTGCAACTGCAAAAAGAAAAGCACGCGATCTGCCGTTAGGCAGACTTAGTGGTGTCGAACGATCACCAAACGGATTTTGATTTAAGAAACTCATCTGCGTACTCTAATTCAGTACCATTTAGCCTGCAGAGCAGGAAGGCAAACTGCCCGAAGGGTCCGATTTAAACCTTTCCAATACCGCTACCGCTTCAGCCAAAGTACCAACCGGAATTGCAGTTAGACCTTTTGGAATGCGCTTGATTGCTTCATCACAGTTGTCAATTGGTAATAAGAAATAAGTTGCTCCAGCGGCACGTGCACCAATCATTTTTTGTCTTATGCCACCGATTGCACCTACTTCACCAGTAGTGGAAATGGTTCCAGTGACTGCAATATGTGCATCACCTGTTAATCGCTCGGGTGTGAGCTTGTCATAAATTGCTATTGCAAAGACTAATCCAGCACTGGGGCCGCCAACTCGCTGATCTGCAAATTCTGCTTTAATTTCTGATTCAATTTCTGAAGTCAAAAACGCACCAATAGATCCAGCTTTGGCTGAATCTGGTGCTGGTACTGTGGGTATTTCAATATCAAATGTTTTACCATCTCGACCAACAGTAAGAGTAACTATATCTCCTGGATTAGTTTCACGAACGGCAGCAATTGTTTTATCTACTGTGAAAACTGCCAAGCCATTTACACTATAAATGCGATCATTTGGTTTTAAAAAGTTTGCAGCTGGTCGATCTGCGATTGTGTCAACTACATAAATGCTTTCCGTGAATGGAATACCCAAGAGTCTAAGCACCGCACCTAGTGCTAACTCTTGTGAAGAAGCAAAGGCTCGGGTGCTTTGCGTTCGCGATTGCTCGGCAGTCACATCATCTGGGTAGTTTGCCCGCCTTGGAAGCACTGTGTAGTGTGGATGAATCCAGCCAAAAATGGCTTCGCCTAAAGTAATGGTTTGTTGCGCGCCACCAATCTCGCGTACCGTTGTCATATCTAATTCGCCACTAGTTGGAAATGTCTCAGCATTGCGAATTTCAATAAAATCAGATGTACCTAACTTGCCCAAGGTATTAAACGTTGGTCCAGGTTGTTGAGATAAATATGGCACTGGTAGAGCAAATGATGCAATCACCAACCAAACCAATAACAACTTGCGCAAATAGCTATTAAAAATACTCACTCCTCTTTCGGAGAATATGTTGTATCAGAAGTAGTTGCACGGTTTATCGCTGCTTCAAAGCGCTTTCTTGCTTCAATATCCCGCTCAGTGCGCTCTGAGCGACGTGGCTTAGATTTCCAAATTGCCCAAGAAGTTCCAATGACCAAAGTCAAAATTGGTAGCGACCACCAAAGTAAAGTGCTCAATATGCTCCTAAGTCAGCAGATAATCTAAACCATTTATCATAATTTGCTCACGGGCTTGACTAAGCCAGTATCAAGATTTCTCGGTATCTTTAGCATCTAGAAAGCGAGAAAAATGAGCATACCGTTTGGATTTCAACCTCCTGGTGAAGGTGAGCCACTAAATCAGATGGGCCAAATGTTTGAGCAACTTGGCAAGATGATGCAAGGTGGAACAAGCGCTGGAATTGATTGGTCCGTAATTTCAGAAATTGCAGTAACTCAAGTGCAGACTAAGGGTGATCAAGCAGCCACTATGAGTGAGATTTCTAGAACTCAAACAGCTGGTCGCACAGCTGATTTGTGGCTTGACCAAGCAACCAGTTTCCCCTCCCTTGGCGCAGATCTACAATCTTGGTCTCGAAAAGATTTTATCAACTTTACAATTTCAACTTGGCAAACAATTTCTGATCCAGTACTTCAGCGAATGGCAGATTCAATGAGCACGATGATGCCTGGAAATGATCAATTACCGCCTGAATTAGTTGAGATGACAAAACCAATGATGGCAATGCTAAAGGAGCTTACTTCGGCAATGGTTGGTATGCAAGTTGGACAATCACTTGCAGCACTTGCAATGGATGTGATGGGCGCAGCTGATGTTGGTCTGATGTTAACAAAGCAACCAAAACCTGCACTTATTACTCATCGTTGTGATGCATATGCGAATGAAATTAGTGTGCCAGCAGATGACTTAATTCTGTTCCTCGGTAGCAGAGAAATAGCTCGGCAGCGACTCTTTAATTCAGTTGATTGGTTAAGTGGTGCAGTTATTACTGCAGTTGAGATTCATGCTGCAGGTATGCGAGTTGATACTTCAAGATTGCAATCAGCTCTTGAAGGAATTGATCCAACTGATCCACAAGCAATTTCGGCAGCACTTGAAGGTGGTGTCTTAACGCCAGAATTAACTCAAGAACAACAATCAGCATTAATTCGTCTGGAAAATCTATTAGCACTTTCCGAAGGCTGGGTTGAGGTCGTTGTTGAAAATGCTGCTGCAGGCAAACTTCCAAGTTATCCAGCTATGTTTGAATCAATTAGAAGGCGCCGGGCAGCAGGTGGACCGGCAGAAAATGCATTTGCTGCACTTGTTGGCCTTCAACTTCGTCCAAAACGTATGCGCTCTGCGTATGAATTCTTTAAAAAACTAACTGAACTAGTTGGTGCCGAGCGCCGAGACTACATCTGGCAGAACCTAGACTTGTTGCCAAAAGATGATGAACTTGAGAATCCAATTGATTTAGCAATTCAGGTTTCAGCAGCTCTCTAGTAGGTATCTGCGTGACTCATTCCAGCCAAAAATGCTTCTGCCTGTTCATATAATGGATGGCGCTTAACTAACTGATAAAAATTGTTGTTGTGATCATGATGCAGTAAATGTGCCAGTTCGTGCAGCAATACCACTTCAATTACATACGGTGGCGCTGTTGCTATTCGTTTTGAAATTCGAATTGTGCGATCAACCGACGTGCAAGAACCATGTAGCTCGCGCTGCCGTGCTGACCAAGTCACTGAGACTGGCCTTAGCTGGTCAAACTCTGGTTGCAGAAATTGATTAATCAGCAACTCGCTCAGATCGATTAATTCACTATCCCCCATTACCTGTTCTGCTGAAATGATTCGAGAAGTTAACTCAATGATATGCGTATCAATTTCTTTTCTGGACATTCTGGCTGGCACCGAAATAATTAATCGCCCGGATTCTCGCCAAGCTGCAACAGATCGTGTTCGCTTTTTGGAGCGCCTAATTTCAATGATTTCAGATGAATCGTTCGGCGCAAATTCCAGCTGAGTTTCATCAAACTGCGCCATTTCATTGTCCTAACTAAGAAATCCTGTGAACTTTTTTTCATCCACACGTCAGTCTAGAGATTCTTGTCAAAATTACGAGTAAAAATCCATTCAAGACCCAAAGTCCTAAAGTTAATTCACAGCGAAATCCACAAACTGTGCGCAAGATATCTCTGCTATTCCCCAGCTTCTCCACAAGTCATTCCACAACCCGCATTGACTGCCCTATTTTTGCCCTTTATTTTGCACCTTGGGTCCGGCGAGATAACGGATCTGGCGCCAGCAAGGGGAAGGCTGACGGCAGATTGAGTGCCTCGTCGGACCCCTGTATTTCTGCACTAAATCACATTTTGAGAATCATTTTCATTAATAAATCATCGGCGTGCCGAATCACCCAACCTGCAATCAGCAAGGCCAAACGCGTATCGTGAGTGTGCTCTCGGCAGGGAGCTGAGAGGAGGAGATGCAGAATGTCAGATACACACACAGGTGAGGCCTATTGCATGAAATGCAAAAAGAAGCAAACCTTCACGGGCACCATTGTGGTTAACGATAAAGGTGGCCGAGTTGCAAAGGGCACCTGCCCTGTTTGCGGCACCAAGATGAATGCATTCTTGAAAAAGGCATAAACCAAACAAAAGTGTCACAGACCCGCGGTCTTTTGACTGCGGGTCTGTTTTTGTGGAGAACATAATTACTCTCGGCTGAATTTGTTTCTAATTAGCAGATGGAAGATACCAATAGACCGCGATTAAGAAATCCAAGCGCCACAGCGCTTCGAGATGCAACCACCATTCAGGTAAACCTAGATCCAAACCACTCACTGCTGCTTTCTGGCGATATTGGTGAAATCCGAAAATTCTTAAATGCCTTAGATGGTCAACACTGCGTTTCAGAGTTGGTCACTACTTTTTCATTTGCTAAATCAGCACTCGATAAACTAACTAGAAGAGGTTTAATTGAGACTGAGCACTTAGATAGTGACACAACCTCGAAATACACAAAGTCAGAATTAGATAGATTCATCAGCAGCCAACGGAGCCATCAAGCTGCTGCTACCAAAATTGATTTTTCAAAGGAGCTCCTTGCTAATTTAACAAAAGCATATGTTGCCGTTTTAACAAGCGGCCCTACATCTGCATTGATTGCATTTCTGCTCGCAGCCCAGCAAATTGGTCGAATCAAGCTTTTTGCACAAAACGACTTCAAGCCCTCAGAT
Organism: Actinomycetota bacterium; assembly: GCA_016870575.1. Taxonomy (GTDB): domain Bacteria; phylum Actinomycetota; class Actinomycetes; order S36-B12; family UBA5976; genus AcAMD-5. The sequence goes on along the minus strand of VGBH01000001.1, from coordinate 112,403 downwards.
TTGCCGTTCTGGATAAGCGCCTATCCAGAAACACAGATGAACTTATCACAATTACTCAGAAGCATTTCAAGTCAAATCAGCCTAAATCAACCAGCTAATAATCAAAAACCAAATTTTGCCATAATTGCGGATCAACCTTGGTCATCAGTTGAACGCAGTCTTGAGTTAATGAATCAAGGAATCGCACATTTAGTAATTGATCCAAAAGTTAACGAGGTATGCGTAGGTCCATTAGTTATTCCTGGATACAGCAGCTGTTTAAATTGTGCTGAAATGTCAGTAGCAAGTGTTGATAAATCTTGGCCAGACATGCGCCAGTTACTTGGCCAGCATCAAGAGGATCAAACAGATTGGTTACTGCTGCAGCTTGCAGTTAGTTTTGCGGCGGCTCAGATGATTCAAGTAATCAGCAGCGGAGATGCCTTAACTTCTGCATTGCTTAACCGCAGATGGCGATTTCGCCTCCCAGGTCCCACTATTGAGGTACAACAAATGCCAGTAAATTTGTTTTGCCCGTGCCAATGGGGTGCTCTACCCAAGTAGTTGCAGGTGCGCACTTTGCTATTTGCAGCCAGAATCAGCCAGTGTCCGAAATACCTCGCCGCAAAATAACGCGAACTGCTCGCCTTGCTTCTTTGCCATTAGGAGCAGTAAGTAGGTCAGCTGCCAGTTTAGGCAAAAGACTTTCTGGAGTCCCGGCAGAAGAAATTGCAGCAGCAAATCAAGCCCGAACAGCAGATCAACTGTTTCGAGTGCTTGGTGAGCTAAAGGGTGGAGCAATGAAGATTGGACAAGCTCTCTCAGTTCTCGAGGCGGCTTTGCCAGAAGACGTAGCAGCTCCTTATCGATCTTCGCTAACGAAACTGCAGGATTCTGCTCCACCAATGTCTATGCAAACAGTTTCAGAGGTGATGCAAAGAGAGTTTGGGGAAAATTGGCGAGATAAATTTCAAGAATTCAGTGATGCACCTGCTGCTTCAGCATCCCTTGGTCAGGTTCATCAAGCTATTTCAAAAGATGGTCGCAAAGTTGCCGTAAAGATTCAATACCCAGGTGCTGATAAAGCTTTGCTTAATGATTTCGAGCAAGCTGCTCGGTTTGCTCGAATTGCACAACCAATTGCACCAGGACTTGACTTCAAAGCCTTAATGGCTGAAATGCGAAAAATTTTGGCAGAAGAACTTGATTACTTTCGGGAGGCGCAAGCTCAGCGAGTCTTTGCGCTCAGCTATGACGGTGATGTAAATGTTCGAGTGCCACACATTCTTTCAGCAACCGCACATGTCCTGATTTCAGAATGGATCGATGGTACGCCACTGGCTCGAATCATTGAATCTGGTAGCAAAGTTGAGCGTGATCACGCTGGAGATTTGTATCAAACATTTCTGCTCTCAGGTCCCTCACGAGTGGGAATGCTGCATGCCGATCCACATCCTGGTAATTTCCGTATCACCCCAGATAACAAACTTGGTGTTTTGGATTTTGGTGCAGTAGCTCGATTACCCGAGGGCTTTCCACCTGCAATGGGCCAATTGTTGGCAATTGCAATAACTGGTGATTCGGAACGAGTAATTGAGGTAATGCGAAGTCAAAACTTTATTCTTCCAGATGTTGAGATAAGTCCAACAGCGGTCTTAAATTACTTATCGCCATTTACTGAACCTGCTAAAACAGATACATTTGAATTTACCCGTGACTGGATGCGAGAGCAGTTTGGTAGAGTTAATGATCCACGCAATCCAGACTTTTCCACTGGGCTTAAATTAAACCTTCCTCCACAATATGTTTTAGTTCATCGAGTTTGGCTTGGATGTATTGGAGTACTGAGTCAACTAAATGCAGAAGTTGCCGTACGAGGCGAGATTGAACGCTCTATGCCTGGCTTTACCGATTATTTAGCCAGCAATTCAGCAAAATCTGCTTGATATTTACTTACTTTAGATTCCGTCAATCCGGCAATTCCGATCAAAAACGCTTCATTTAAATCGCCCACTTCAGCAATAGCTTTTAATGTGACATCGGTAAAAATCAAGAATGGCGCAATTTGTTCTTGATTTGCTTGGGCTAATCGCCAAGACATTAACTTTTCCAGCATTGCAGGTGAAACCCATGGTGCACAGTCTTCACATCTAACCGCAGCAATCTCAGCTGGCGTCACAAGTCCCCGCTGGCAAAAACGGCAACTTGCAACTTGTAATTTTTTACTTTTCTCAGGGGACACTTTTGGTTTTGTTACTGATGAATTAACTGTGATCGAATCATGGTTTGCATCTGAATTGATCTCGGCTAGGAATTCTGATGCGCCACGATCGTGGGAAAAGCTCAATAGCAAACTGTCAGCAGCTCTAGTTAAACCCACATAAAATAATCGACGCTCTTCTGCATATTGCGATTCTGAAAGTGGAACATTAAATGGCTGATAAGGAAGTAATTGATCGTTCACGCCAGCAATCGCTACCGCCTGCCACTCTAAACCTTTTGCTGAATGAATAGTCATTAGATCTATGCCGCCACGCTGTTGGTTTAGATTAGTCGACAACCCAATTTCATTTAGAGCCATATCTATTGTTGGCAGTTGTGCGTTTAATCGAGTTAGCACAGCAATTTGATTCAATGCAAAACCAGATGCAACTTTGGTAGATACCCAGTTAGCAACTGCAGTTGCTTCAGATTTAGCATCTGAGCTAGAAATTACTTCAACTTCACCCGTAAGTTCACGCTGACTTACGGTTGGAATTTCAGTAAATGAATTTGCTACATGCACAATTGCTGGTGCACAGCGGTAAGTTCTAGTTAACTTGGCGATGGTTGCATTAGTAAATCTGTTCTGAAGTTCAGATAGAAAACTAGAGTTTGCACCAGCAAAACCATAAATAGCCTGACCCGGATCTCCCACCACGCAAATCGAATCTCGATCAGACCACCATTGATTTAATAGATGCTGCTGTGATGGAGAAATATCCTGATATTCGTCAACAGTAAAGTGTTGGTATCGATTTGTGAAACTTGCAGCAATTCTGGGTTGATCTTCCATCATTGCTGCAGCTAACAAAACTATGTCAGATAAATCGCATTCGTGATTTGATGCGAGAAGTTGATCATAACTTTGCATTACTAGAGAAATCTGATCTGTTGATAATTGGGCAGACAAGTTTCGCTCATTAGCACGCTTTCCATAGTCATCTAAACTAATTCGCATTGCTTTTGTCCAGGAAATTTCTGTTGCAAAATCTCTTATTAGTGCCCGTTCGGCATTTAAACCATGCTTTTGCATTGCTCTAGTAAGTAATGCATCCGGATCATCGCAGATTTTTGGGGATGCTCCGCCAATCACTTCTGGCCAAAAGTGCTGAACTAATTGATATGCCGAGGCGTGCAGGGTGCGAACTTGAACTCCATTAACTCCCAACTTCTGCAATCGTGATTTCATTTCATTTGCTGCCCGAACGGTGAAGGTAACCGCCATCGTCGCTTCCGCCTGATGCGCACCTGTAGATACTGCATAAGCAATTCGATGGGTTATGGCTCTAGTTTTTCCAGTACCAGCACCTGCAAGGACAATCACTGGCCCTTCAATGGCAGTTGCAACTGCCCGTTGCTCAGGGTCAAGATTGGCCAATAAATCAATCACGGGCTGAGCGTAATCTGCTCCAGCGTTAGATTCATCGGGCGGTTTGAGCACTCTTAATTAGAATTGGGTTATGACTTTAACAATGTATAGCACGCAGTGGTGCGGCTACTGCCAACGGCTAAAAGCACAATTAGATCGCGCTGGTGTCTCTTACACGGAAATAGATATCGAACATTCTCCTGAGGCCGCACAATTTGTGCAGAACGTAAATGGTGGCAATCAAACGGTGCCAACTGTCGTGCTGCCAGATGGTCGTGCAATGACTAATCCATCAATAAATCAGCTACTGGATGCGCTAGGGTCTTAACCAACTCTGAGGTAGTTCAGCACCATACCACTCTTCAATTAATGCACGTGCAATTGAAATCTTTGAAGGTAAGGAAAGTTTGCCAGCTTCACAATCTGCTTTAAGTTCATTGCGGGTATACCACCGAACTTCAGATATCTCATATCCATCAGCAACTGGGTCTTTTGTATTTGTTTTTACTCGATAACCCAACATCAACGATGCTGGAAATGGCCAAACTTGCGAACCTCGATAGATAATGTCTTCATAGGCAATGTCAACTCCAGCTTCTTCCCTTAGTTCTCTAATCACGGTCATTTCAGCTGATTCACCAGGTTCAACAAACCCAGCAAAGGTGGAGAAGAAATCATCTGGCCAATTTATTCGACTACCAAGTAGCGCACGATCTTGAACATCTACAACTAAACAAATAATTGCAGCATCTGTTCTGGGGTGATGAACTATTTTGCAATCTGGACATTCTCTAGTCCATCCAGCAGCTGTAACAGTGCTAGCTGTTCCGCAGTTTGTGCAATGTTTGTTTACTCGATGCCAATTTGCAATCGCAACGCTAGTAACAAGCAGGGCTACTTCTAAGTCATTTAACTTTGCCCCTACTTCTCGCAAATCGTTCCATCCAGCAGGGGCTACTGATTCATCAATCGCCACCAAATAAGGAGTTCCTACTTGATCAATACCTAAATCCACCCAGATTAAATCTTTATCGGTGCTAGAGACATTTGAAAAGATAATCTGATTGTTGACGACCTCTATTTTTCCACTCTTTAGTAACAGCACTTTCGTTTTTGGGTCGGTCTTTACGGCTTCCCAATCAATATCAGTCCACGTCTCGCGATTTCGGCGTCGAATCTCAGATCGCGAAAGCACAAGCGAAGTCAGTAGCGGGTCAAGTTCCATTTCCCCAAGCCTAAAGCACTAAAGCCAGTTAGGTTTAGTGGGTGAGATTGGGTAGGCAGAATGCAAGTCACTAGTTGGAACATTATGCACGGCATTAGCTTGCAAAAGCCAATGAATAATGGCTTACCTTCAATTGATAGTTTGGATCTGATAAACGACTGCAAAACAATAAGCGCGCAAGTTCTAGCTGTTCAGGAGATTGATCAATTTCAATATCGCAGTGGAAACATAGATCAAGCTCAAATTATCAGCAGCGGAACTGGGCTTTCTCACTATCGTTTTGCTGCAACAGTTATCGGCAATCCTGATGACGGCAAAAAAGGGTGGCAAAGTGCTGCTGATCAGGTTCTAGATCTTTCAAACCCAAACCGAGAACCACGCTATGGCATTGGATTATTTAGTGCGTTGCCCGTGAAAGCTTGGCACCGATGGAACTTGGTAGGTGCACGAATCACGACGCCAGTATTGATTCCCGATGAAAAAGGAAAGCCCAGATTTATCTGGATTCATGATGAACCAAGAGTTGTTATTGCAGCTGAGATACAAACAGAACTGGGATTGATTTTGTTCGCCACCACCCATCTATCTTTTGTACCCGGCAGAAATGTAAGTCAGTTTCGAGAAACACTCAGATGGTTAAACCAATTTGACCTGCCAACCGTGCTGCTTGGCGACTTAAACCTTCCAGCTAACGCTGTTAGATTCTTAACATCGTATAGACGAACAAAAGTTCTCCCTACATTTCCAGTTAAAAAGCCGAAAGTTCAGTTTGATCACACTTTATCCACCAGAAACCTCGAGATTCAAAATGAAACTGTCAGGCAAATGCTAGTTGGAGATCACTTAGCTTTATCTGCCCAAATCAAACTGTCGAGTTAACCAGTTTTTCAATCAATTGCTCTTTTGTAACTATTAAATCTGCCTTCACTTCATCCAAGTCTGGCAAAAATACAAATTTCGACTTTATCTCCGACATAGGTACTTGATTTACCTCAGACCAAGCAAGACGATAGATAGCGAGCTGTAGTTGATCCGCACTTTTTACCCTGCCCGTTTTCCAATCTATCAAAACTATTTGCCCATCAATTTCAAAAACTGCATCTACTCGACCTGAAATCAATAGTTTGCCAAGCGGCAACTGAAAACTCCATTCAATTGCAGTAGGTCGCAATTGCGCATAGTGTGACTTTTCAAATGCTGTAAAAGCGGCTCGGGCAAATTCATCAACTCTTACCGGGTTGACTAGCAAATCATCTAGATCTATCAGTGCCGCTTGCTTAAAGTAGTTCTCAATTTTACTATGCACTGTGGTTCCACGATGTGAACTAATATGAGGTTCAACCGGAATTGGACGGATTAATTGTTCAGCATATTCTTTTGGTCGATTAATCGCACTCATTAAGTTTGATGTAGTTAATAAATTGGGTAAAGTAACTGCCATAGTTTCCTGTTTACTGGTAAGCCAATTAATCGCTAAATCCCATTCATTAACACGATTTAAGTCCTGATCAGTAAGTGAATCTGGAGTTTGAATAGACTGAGTCTGAATTACTTCTTGCGCAATCTGATTTAACTTCTCTCGATAATCTTGATTAGCTTGTACACGATAAACATCTTTTTCCTCAATGAAGGGATTCTGTATAGCATCTGATGGAGCTGGAAAATCAGCTAGTACGGTTGGCTTTGCTTCGAGCAAAGATGAATAAAACCTTGAAGGTCCACGAGGATTCTTTTGCGTATCTCCCCACCAGTATGAAGTAACTGTTACTAATTTTTGTGCACGCGTAAGAGCAACATAGAACAAACGAAGCTCTTCTAGATCGCTGTATTCTCTATTAGCAGACTTAAAATCCTTTAATGATTTTTTATCAGCAATTGGATCGGGTGGCAAGGACAAATTGTCGCCACGTAGCGAATGTGGAAGGGCATCAACGGTAGTTGTGAAAACCGAGCGGCCTTGGCTAGTTGGAAAAACATCTTTGGTGACTTCGGGAATAAATACATATGGCCATTCAAGTCCTTTTGCTCGATGAATGGTCATCAAAGAGACAGCTCCAGCAACTAACGGCACATCAATTTTTGGAATTGAACTAAATCTCTTTGCGACATTAACCCAACTCATAAATGCAATCACACTTTGATCATCAGTTGAATCCAACCACCTGCGGACTAAATCAATAAATCCGTTAACCACATTACTTCTTTGGGTAATTTGGCTTGTTGGATTTGCATAAAGTTCGATGTCTAAATTGAGGCAGTTAATAGCTCGCCAAACTGCTTCTAGTGCATTTACAGCACCTCTAACTGCAGCAATATCAGAATTTAGTTGTGACATTCTAATTTGAGCTTCTTTAGAAAGATGTGCATTTGATAAATCAGTAAGTGCATCAGCCAAACTCGACTGAGTCAATGAATCAAGAAATTCAAATCCGGTAGGTAAATCTGTATCGGCGAGCACATCTTGAACCAGTTTCTTTGAGTGAGCTGCTAGTGCTGCTAAATCACGGTCTCCAATATTTAGCCGAGGAGAAATAAGCAATCGGGCAACTGCACCATTTGCAAGCGGATTTGCTGCTACTTCCATTAACGAGAGAATCTCAATAACTTCTGGAGTTCGTGCAATAGTCTCAACCCCGATTAATGCTGCTGGCACATCAGCAGCAACTAATGCTTGATGGACTTTTAGTAATGTGTTTGCCGTTCGGCCGAGAATTGCTATATCATCAAATTTAACTCCCTCATTTATTAAGGATTTAACTTGTTCTACTATGGCAGCTACTTCATCTTTCGAAGTTTGATAGCAGCCAACCTGAACTGTTCCAAGGTCTAGGTTCAAATTTCCCTGTTTTAGAGGAATTGAACCTGGCTGATTTGCCCTCACTGGAGAAATGACTTGATTTGCTGCATCTAAAATCTTCTGCCCAGAACGATAGTTGTTGCTTAACGATAGAACTTCCGCTGGTGCTTGTGCTTTTGTTCGGAACTGAAAAGGAAAAGAGCTTGTGGTATCTGCAGATGCACCGCGCCAGGCATAAATTGACTGCAATGGGTCGCCAACAGCAGTAACGCTGTGCCCGTCCCCAAAAGCTAACTGCAGCATTCGTTGCTGAGCTACCGAAGTATCCTGATATTCGTCTAGCAATACGCACAAATGCCTATCTCTAAGTTGGCTGACAACATCGTCTGTTAAAGACAGTAAATCCACTGATAAGCGCATTTGATCAGCAAAGTCCACCAGACTTAATTGATGCTTAGCAATTCGAAATTCTTTGACAACTTCAACTAACTCAATTCTTTGTTGAGCAACTGTAATAGCTTTTCGCACATCTTCATTGCCAGAGAGTGTTGATAAATCAGATAGCCAATTAAGATCAAACTCAGTCAGGGATTCAGGATTTAGTAAATGTTCTGCTAGCAAATCATCAAGTTTCATTAACATTTCAACTAATCTGCCTGATGTGTAATTTAAATGCTTTATTGAAACTTGAGTTTTTTGTAACACCCCAAGTGCTATTTGAGCACGTGATGAATCCGTCAATGTTCGATGATCTGGTTCAATTCCCAGCGCTGCGCCGAAGTCAATCAACAGTTGCCGAGCAAATGAATGATAAGTTGAAACTGTTGGAAGAGTATCTTGATACTTTTTACCAAGTTGCTTAGCGATTCTTGACTTTAGTTCGCTAGCTGCTTTGTTTGTGAAAGTTAAACCTAATAGAGCCTCTGAATCAACCTGTCCAGAAGTAACTAAATGCAGCACCCGAGCGCTCATCACGGATGTCTTTCCAGTTCCTGCACCCGCAATTACTGCAACTGGTTGTGTTGGGTAATTTACTGCAGCTTGTTGCTCAGCACTCAATTCACTTTGTGAGACTAAATTACTCATGCGGAAACCTGATCACCTTCTGGCACTGCTGGACAAACAGTGCGAACTTTGCAGTTGCGACACTGTTGGCCAGGCCGTGCAGGTAAATCTTCTTGAAACAAATGCGCTTTTGTCTGATTTATTTCATCAATCAACCATTGGTCATCATTTAATTGAGGGGCATTTTGTTGGGTAACTTCATCTTTAGTATTGCGTAGCCTTATCTGCAATAGCTGGGCAACGACGGGTAGTTGATCTGGATTTAGAAATGTATCACTCTGGGCTGCTAGTTGATAGATACCTAATTGCGGATGAGTTTGCAGATCTGCTGCAGATGGTTTACTCGATCCTGTTTTGAAGTCCACAATCTCTAATTCATCATTAGGATTTCGATGAAGTAAATCAATCTTGCCAACAAGAATAACGTCCGTTTCAGTGTGTAAAACCTTAAACGAAATCTCAGTACCGATTACTTGGTGCGCGTTTTGAACTAACCATTCTTTGAGTGCTTTTACCATTATGGTCGCATCAGCCAACTGAACTTCAGCCTGCCAACGAGCATCGAATACTTGGGCTGGCCAAATACGATTTAACTCGGCAATTGCTTGATCGAGAGATAAATTTTGGTTAATCATTTTTTCGGCAACTGCGTGAATAGTTATTCCAATCACTGTATTCGCGATTGGTTGTTCCTTTATACCAATTTTCCTTTCAAAAAACCATTGAGTCGGACAATTGTTAACACTTTCTAGCATAGAGCCGCTAATCTCTAATTTCTTTTCTTGATTAAGAATGCTTTTCTCTGACTGAGTTTGTGGTAATACAAACCACCAATTATTAGGATTTGCTGCTAAGAAACGTGAGTCTGGCAGACTATTTAAAAAGCCTAATCTACTAATAGCAGCTTGCCTAAGTTCTGGTGATGATTTTGGATTTATTGCAGTAGCTCTAAGTTGTGCAATCAACCCTCTAGCTGTCAATAATGAGGGAGCTTGAGTACCAATTGGTTTTGGTAAAGCGTCTAAATCAAGCAAACTTGACGGAGCTGAACCTTCATCTGACTTCGAAGCTATTACTGAGATGACTAAATGTTCGCTCGCAGTTGCAGCAGCACAAGCAGCAAGTCTTCGCTCTTCAGCCAAGCGAAGCCTTTGTTGTGCAGCATCTCTAGCCAAAATGATTGATTCACGAACGTTCGCTGCCGGCCAGATTCCCTCCTGCAAATCAACCACAATTACCAATCGCCATTCTCGACCTCGAGCTCTATGTGCAGTAAGTACCGCAACGCCTGATTGCGCTCGCTGTATCAAAACTTCACTTGCTGCATCTTGGCTTGATATCTCAGAAATAAATTCCGTTATTGATTGTGCTGACTGCGAATGTCGATCTGCACGATCAGCCGCGTCAAACAACGCTAGTACGGCATCTAAATCACGGTCAGCTCGCCTGCCGGTAGCTGTTGCTAATTTTGCTTGCTTTATCAATCTTGTAGGCCAGTTCTCCCAAGAATCATCGATTTCATATCCAAAATTTTTAGCAAGATCTGGATTTATCTGGGCCCGCCACAAACACCAAAGCATTTGGGCAACAGATAGTTTTTCGCGCTTTTGGATTAATGTGTGCAAAATTACGGCAGCTCTTCTAATTGACTGAAGTACTGGATCGAATTCGAATTCGGCCAATAAAAATGGATTTTTGATTACCTTTGAGAGCACATCTTCAGTTGAACCAAACATTCCTAAGGCTCGAAGTTTTTGCGCTGTGGTTCGAATTTGTGCTGAATTCATCGAGACTATCTCACTATTCAAAAAACTTACAATGCCGCTATTAGATTTATTTTGTAAATCCCCTACCGTCAACTGCAGACCTGAAATTAACTTAGATGCTGCAGGATCTGCAGCAAGGGCTACGTTATCTGGAGCAAACTCAACAGGAACTGCTGCATCTGCGAGTGATCTTCTAAGACTTGACAAAGTAGTAAATGATCTTCCAATGATTGCAATTTCTTTGAATTCAAGATTATCCTTAACTCTTGCCTTAATGATCCGATCAACAATTAATGAGTCTCGAATCGCTGAACTCGCCGCAACCTCATATTCGACGAGATCAAAATTAGTTTCACGATAACTTGGTTTACGTATCGCTTTTTCTTCAGCATTGTTAATATCTGGTGCGACTTGAGCTGGCAAGAAGTCTTGCACTACTGCGCCAATATTTCTGCCATATCGAATAACTTCACTAAGCAGGTGAGTTTGTGGATTAATCTCATCTCGGTATTGCTTGGTAATCTCAATTCCAACTCCACGAAATCCAAGTACAGCAGCATCGGCATTTGAAGTGACAAAAGAATAATCACAAAATTCGATTAACTTTACTAGTAACTTCAGTTGAGCTTTATCAAAATCATGTAAGTCATCAACAATTATTGCTTTGGGTGAAAAAAGTTGTGGGGCAACAAACTCAGGATTGATCAACAACTCCGCTGCAAGGAGATTTGCTTGCGTGTAGTCAATCTCAGCTTTTGTCCGGGCCTGTTCGAGCATAGCGTTGGTAAACTCTTTAATCACCCTTAACAACTGTTCATCAGGATGTACTAAACCTTCTGCTCGGTTAATATCAATAAATCTTCTTAAGTCTGCTGCAAACACCTTGGTCTGTTTTGCCTGCGACCATTTGCTTGGCCAGTTGATATCTAATTCTGCGATTAGGTTCTTGATTCGTGACTCTTGTTGTGGTCCAGTCAACATTGCAAGATTTACTTCACCAGCGGACTCAAACAAAAATTGAGCTCGCAACATCGCATATGCCAGGGCTGAAATAGTGAAAACCCTTGGGGCAGTTTGTGTATCTTGCTTAATTAGTAATTCGCGAAATCTCACGGCTGAACTTCTATTTGCCGCAATCACCCATACATTACTTACTTCGAACTCAATTGCAGCTTGCTTTGCAGCTACCAGGGCAGTGGTGGTTCTACCAGATCCAGCTGCGCCCAGTAAAAGGTGATTTCCTGAGACATTCGCAATGGCAGCAGATTGCTGGGCAGTGGGATTTATCTCAAACTGGTCTTGGGGCAGGGTAAGTTGGATTGACACGGGCACATTGTGGCCATTCCAGCCGACATCTGTGCACTTTAATCCTCAAGCGTGGCACGATGAGCGCGTGAGAAATCAATTGCCAAGGGCTCGCCGACCAGTGGATCTCGCCAGACTTTTTGTGGCAATTGGACTGGGTGCATTGATATTCGCTGCTGGCAATTTAGCTGCTCAAGCCACAACGGGCTTGCAATCTGACATTGTGCAGGCTACTCGTTTACTGCCAACTTTGTTAATTGTTCTAATTACAGCAATTGGCGGAACCTTTGCAGTTATATTGCCAGCGGCTTATGTCGTTATTGCCATAATTGAGCGAAAGTTCCGACTAGTTTTAGAAGCTCAGCTTGCAGCTTTGATAGCAGCGTTAATTGCGATTGCGGGAAATAATCTGATTGCAACTATACAAACACCTTCACTGTATGCTGTTTTTGTTGGACGATATCAAATTGATTCAGCTGCACCTATCAATGTATTACTCGCTGCAACACTGGCAATAGCTGTTGTACTTAGATTAACTGAGCGAAAATCTTGGTCAATAGTCACTATTGCAGTAACGGGCATACTTGGTTGGTCAACGGTGTTAGCAGGTTCGGCTACCTTGATTTCGCAAGTATTAAGCGCAGTGGGTGGTATCAGTGTTGGATTGATTTTTCGATTGATTCTTGGCACACCATCAACTCGGCCAAGCTTGGACCAAGTTGTGGCTGAATTGTCTGAATTTGAATTATCGACTGCAAATTTAACGGAAATTACGCCGACAACTTATCGCGCTACCCTTAAATCGGGGAAAGCAGTTAGATTAGAAATATTGGATCGAGATGCAGATCGAGCAGGATTTATCTCAGCCTTGTGGCGAACTCTCAGATTACGAGGTATTGAATCCGGTGCGGGATTTTCAATGCGTACAAAAGCGGAACGACTTACTTTGGCAAATCTTGCTGCCCGAAATGCTGGCATCGCTGCGGCTGAACTGTTTGCCATAAAAGAAGTAACTGCTGACGCCATCGTGGTTTTACGTGAAGAAGTTTTGACTGAAGAAATAACTGCCAATACTCCTAACTTAAATCAAGTGCTTGATCAAGTCTGGCATCAACTAGCTAAATTACATCAATCAGACATTGCACATAGGCAAGCAACGTTAGATTCTTTTGGTCTTCAAAACGGAAAAATTGTGGTCAGCAATCTAGATTATGCAGTAGTTGCTGCATCAAAACTATTAATGGCGTTAGATGTTGCTGAACTCTTACTGGCAACAACGCATCTAGTCGGTGCTGAATCAGCTGTTGATATTGCTAGCAAGCATTACTCAACCAGTAAAGTTTTCTTTGCAGGTCGCTTACTTCAGCCTATTGCGATGAGTTCTACATCTCGAGCGAAATTAAAAAACAATAAATCTAGTCTGGCCGATTTACGTACTGCTTTGGCAAATCTGGGTTTTGAACCGGATGGAACAGTTATTAACATTGAGCGTCTTAAGCCAAGAAACATTATCTTGTTAGTTGTTTCTGTTGCTGCTGGATATGCCATCTTGAATCAATTAGCTGAAGTAAACTTGATTCAAATATTTACAACCGCTGATCCGTCATGGGTATTGATAGCTCTAGTTTTTTCATCATTGACCTATATTGGTGCGACTTTTTCCTTAACAGCCTTCGTATCCCAAAAGGTAAGTTGGTTGCACGCCTTAATCGCACAGTTAGCGGCTAAATTCATTACCTTAGTTACGCCACCAGCAGTTGGTGCAGTATCTGTCAACGTGCGCTTTTTACAGCGCAGCGGTATCCATCCTGGTATTGCCGGAGCTTCGGTTGCGATAAGTCAAGTCGCCATGTTTGGCACTCACCTGCTAATGATTTTAATAGTTAGTGTTATTGCCGGAACGAGTACAGATTTGAGATTTGATCCACCTAGATGGGTTTTACTAACTGTTATTTCAATTGGTTTGTTTTTCCTACTTATGCTAAGCATTCCAATTGGTCGAAATTGGTTGACAAAAGTTACCTCAAATTTACGAAGTCAAACTTCTGCAGCAGTTTTGAAATCACTAACTGAACCAAAACGCTTCTTGATTTCAGCATTTGGATCAGTTTTAATGAACCTATCTTATATTCTCTGCCTTGCTGCAACAATTCGCGCTTTTGGCAATAACACTGATCTAATAACAGTAGCATTTATTTATTTAGCTGGAGCAACATTAGGATCTCTTGCACCAACCCCCGGTGGTCTTGGTGCAGTTGAAGCAGTATTGGTTGCCGCATTAACTGCCGGAGGACTTCCAGCTGCAACTGCAATAAGTGTGACATTGCTTTATCGATTAGTAACTTTCTGGTTGCCAATATTGCCCGGTTGGATTGGATTTAACTACTTAACTCGAAAACAAGCGCTTTAACTGCGCCAACTGCGCATCTTTAACCCACTACCTCTACCCTTACCCTATGACTTCGAACTTCGCTGATCCGCCAGTGCGAGTTTCAAGAGAAGAGCGACGTGCTGCATTGCTTGCAGCGGCTCGCGATGCATTTGTGATTCATGGTTATCACGCAGCTTCGATGGAAGAGATTGCTGATCGCTCCGGAGCTTCAAAGCCAGTGTTATATCAGCATTTCGAAAGTAAGCTGGAACTGTATTTAGCATTATTAGATCAGGGTTGCGCTACTTTGTTAGAGCGAATAAAAGCAGCATTAAGTTCAACTACTGATAATCGGCAACGATTGCGAGCAACTATTTCTGTTTATTTTGATTTGATTGAAGAACCTGCAAGTGGAATCAAATTAGTTTATTCAGGTGATTTGATTAATGAACCTGCGGTGAGGTTTCGGGTGACTAAGGCAGAGCATGATTGTGCAGAACTAGTTGGCTCGGTAATTGCCCAAAATACGCCAATCCCAAGTGAACAGGCGTTGATTTTGGGAGCTGCGTTAACCGGGCTTGCCCAAAATGCGGCTCAGCGCTGGATTGAACAGGGTGGCAGCAATAAAGAATTGGCAACCCGGCTACTAGCAACATTAGCTTGGCGTGGAATTTCGTCATTCCCGTTAGCTAACCCAAACCTTGATTGAGGAGAATAATGGAGATACGAATCGGAGTACAACAAACAACTCGAGAGTTAGTACTAGATATGGAAGATGATGCCAACAAAGTTGCCAAACTTGTGGCAGATAGCATTGCTAAAAATGATGTACTTGATCTAACTGATGCAAAAGGCCGCAGAGTAATGGTGCCAGTTGCAAAGTTGGCCTATGTTGAATTTGGACTAGCAGCAGCAACGCGAGTTGGTTTCAATTAATGAATTTTGCTGAACTCGGGGTAAAGCCCGAAATTTGTGCTGCTTTGGCGCAAATAGGCATCACCGATGCTTTCCAAATTCAAGAACTAACTTTGCCGCTAGGTTTAGCTGGAAAAGACATAATCGGTCAGGCAAAAACTGGTACTGGTAAAACATTGGGCTTTGGCATTCCCCTATTGCAAGCAATGATTAGTTCTACTTCGGCAAAATATCAAGAACTAGGAAATGCTGCTGGGAAACCGCAGGCATTAGTGCTCGCGCCAACTCGCGAGTTAGCGATACAAGTTGCTGATGATCTAGAAAAAGCAGCAAAAGATTTAAACCTAAGAATACTTTGTCTTTATGGTGGAAAGTCTTATGAGCCACAGATTGATATTTTGAAAACTGGCGTTGATGTTGTGGTGGGCACTCCAGGTCGAATTTTGGATTTAACTAATCAACGACATCTGGATTTAGGAAGTATTCGAGTGCTTGTGCTGGATGAAGCAGATGAGATGTTGGATATGGGTTTCTTACCAGATGTTGAAAAATTAGTTAGCAAACTACCAGTTAAGCGACAGACAATGTTGTTCTCTGCAACTATGCCCGGTCAGATAATTAATCTAGCGCGCCGCTATATGAGTCAACCGGTACATATCCGAGCCGTAAATCCAGCTGATAACGAGAGTGCAACAGTTGATGCAATCGAACAACATGTTTGGCGAGCACATCAATTAGATAAAGTCGAGTTGATTGCACGTGTACTGCAAGCAGAAAGTTGCACAAAATCTATTGTTTTTTGTCGCACTAAACGAAATGCCCAATCCTTAACTGAAGATTTGGTTGAGCGCGGCTTTCAGGCAGTTAGCGTGCATGGCGATATGGGACAGGGTGCTCGAGAAAAATCACTCGCACAATTCAAAGCAGATAAAGCAAACATTTTGGTAGCAACAGATGTTGCTGCGCGAGGAATAGACATTGAAGCAGTAAGCCATGTAATTAACTTTGATTGTCCCGATGATGAAAATGCCTATGTACATCGAATTGGCCGAACTGGACGAGCTGGGGCATCAGGTGTTGCAGTCACCTTGGTTGATTGGGCAGATCTTGCTAAGTGGCAGCGAATTAATTCCGCTTTAGGACTTGCATTTGCTGACCCAATTGAAACTTATTCCAGCAGTGAGCATGTTTACATTGGTCTTGGAATTGCTCCAGGCACTAAAGGTCGGTTAGTTGCTAAGAAAGCACAGCCAACAACCACAAAGCCTCAACCAAAAGACGCTCAGCCACGGCAACGCACTAATAAGATAAGAAGCAAATGAGTACCCCGAAGTCTATGCAGTTAGCAGCGAATGAGTTTGCCGCCACAATTAAAACATCGCGTGGCGAATATGCAGCACTGGTAGCCCAACCGAATCAACCACCCATTGGCATTGCACTGCTTATTCATGGTTTCACCGGTAGCAAAGAGGACTTTATTCATTTACTACCTGAACTAGCAGATTTAGGTTGGCACGCGGTAGCAATTGATCAACGAGGTTGTTATCAAACTGCAGGATCAGATAACGAATCTGACTACACGTTAGAAATGTTTGCATCCGATTTAGTGGAGGTTGTCAAAACTTTTAATCAACCAGTTCACTTGTTGGGTCATTCATTTGGTGGTTTAGTTACTCAAGCTGCAGCTTTGGCTGGTGCGAATTTGGCTTCCCTAACTATTTTCTGTTCAGGTCCTGGCGCTATTCCTGGAACAGCGTATGACTGGCTTCAGGACTTTCAAACTGACTTACGCGCTGGAAAAAAGGATGAGCGAATTGAAAGCAGTATTGCTGAAATGAAAGCAGATGGCAGATTAAGTAATCCAAATGTTGAAGAATTCCTCAGAGATAGGTGGGCTGAAAGTAAAGCAGCAGCACTCTTAGGTAAAGCAACTATCTTGATTAATCAATCTGACCTAAGTAAAAAAATTGCAGAATTATCAGAAAATGGACTACCAGTTTTAGTTACTCATGGTGTTGATGATGATGCCTGGCCAATTGAGCAACAAGAGCAAATAGCAAAAACTATCGGTGCGAAATACATTGTGATACCAGATTCAGCTCACTCGCCAAATGTGGAAAATGTTGCCGCCACTACAACAGTTCTGAATCAGTTTTGGCGTAGTTCGCTCTAGTTGAGCGAATTACGATTACCAATCCGCTCATAATCAAAAAAACTGCAGGAAGCAACTGCCATGGTGGTTGTTGCCCAGGCCAAAACCATGCAATTAAAACTGCCCCTGGGAGTTCCAACAAAATTGCCAAACTAATTGTGGTTGCAGAAAGCGAGCGAAGTGCAAGATTCATTAGTGTGTGCCCAAGTAGCTGTGCAATTGCAGTTAATGCCAATATCAATAACCAATCTCGAAGAGCATAACCAGTTAATGCCGAATCAGAGATCAACACAAAAACAAACAAAACCAGTGCGGCTGCTGCATAAACAATGGTTGTGTAAACGCTGGTTGGAATATTCTTTCGAACTCGCTGCCCTACAGTCATATAAGCAGCCGCTAACATAGCCCCAAGTAATGCCAATAAATCACCAATTAGTGCAGCGCGATTTAAACTGACATCAATTCCAGTTAGCAAGATAACGCCAATCAAGCTAATTATAATTCCAAACCACTCACGCTTAGGAGCTTTAGTACCCAAAATGTGCGCAATCAATGCTGCCCAAACAACTTGCGTTGCCACAATCGCAGTTGAAGCAGCAATTGAGGTGTATCTGAGAGATGGAATCCAAGCTGCAAAATGCAAACCTAGAAACAATCCAGCGAGCCCTGCCCCTAGCCAATCTCGTTTTGTTAAACCCCGCCAAACTTCAACATTCTTTAGCCACGCAACAGGCGCAGTTACAGCCGCGCCGATGAAACAGCGCCAGAAAGCAATTGCTAATGCAGGAGCCGCGCAAGCTGCAATCACCGGTCCTGATGTTGAAACTGCAATAACAGCAACTGCCAAAGCAACTAGATCAGTTCGATAATATGGCGAATTCACGGAACGACCCTATGGCTTAAATGCCTTGAGTTAGCCTTGCCCAGTGGAACGTCGAATCTTTCTGGCCCGATTAGCAAAACTTGCACCGCGACATCGTCCACTAGTTAGGTCAGTTCGAGTCTGTATGCCAACTGAGGATGTTGCTGAGGCTGCTGTTGTCATTCAAGGTGCAAAACGTTCGAGGGCAATAGCACTTCGTCTAGAAGTGCAGCACGGTAGATGGCGAGCAACCGCAATTGTTTTCGGTTAGTTTCTTGGGTCGCCATGGCAGCGCTTATATTTCTTCCCAGAACCGCAAGGGCAAGGTGCATTTCTTGGCGTATCTGCGAATTCTGAATTTGTGTTAACTGTCGAATTGGTTCTGGCAGCAGGTAAGCCAGGAGCTGCAACCTCAACTCGTTCCGAAGTTGGTGTTACTTGAACCTGTGCTGCAAAAACATAAGTAACAGTTTCTTCTTTAATGGAATCCATCATCGCAACAAAAAGGTCATATCCTTCTTTTTGATATTCAACCAATGGGTCTCGCTGTCCCATTGCTCTAAGCCCAATACCATTTTGTAGATAATCCATTTCATATAGATGTTCGCGCCACTTAGAGTCCAGAACGCTCAGTAAAACTCGGCGTTCCAGTTCACGCATTACTTCTTCACCTAGAGAATCTTCACGTGATTGATAAGCATTATTCGCATCTTCAATCAAGTGCGCGATGATGGTATCAGGATCTAGCACACCACCGGATGAAACTCGGATCTCTTCTGGTGAAATAGATACTGGATAAAGTTGCTCAAGTGCATCCCACAGCATCTCCATGTCCCAGTTCTCTTCATAGGGATCTTCTGTGGCGGAATCCACATATGCTTCAATGGTTTCACGGATAAAATCTTGTATCTCGCTTTTCAAACTTGCGCCTGCTAGTACTCGCTGACGTTCTTGATAAATAACTTTGCGCTGCTGATTCATAACTTCGTCATACTTCAAAATGTTTTTGCGAATCTCAAAGTTTTGCTGCTCAACCTGAGTCTGGGCATTCTTAATGGCATTTGAAACCATCTTGGCTTCAATTGGCACATCGTCTGGCACATTGAAACGACGCAAGAATGAATCAACTAAATCTGACTTGAATCTACGCATCAAATCATCCGTTAGTGATAAGTAGAATCTACTTTCACCAGGATCCCCTTGGCGACCTGATCTACCACGTAACTGATTATCAATTCGCCGACTTTCATGTCGCTCTGTGCCTAACACATACAACCCACCAAGTTCAACGACTTCATCATGCTCTGTTGCTACTGCTGATTGGGTCTTTGCCAAAGTTGCTGGCCAGGCTGCTTCATATTCTTCTGCTGATTCAACCGGATCTAAACCAGAGCGTTGTAGTTCTTGATCTGCTAGAAATTCGGCGTTACCACCAAGCATAATGTCAGTACCGCGGCCAGCCATATTGGTTGAAACTGTTACTGCAAACTTTTTACCAGCCATCGCCACGATAGCAGCTTCACGCTCATGTTGTTTAGCATTAAGTACTTCATGCTGAACGCCTTTTCGCTTCAGCAATGTTGATAGTAATTCAGATTTTTCAACAGAAGTTGTACCAATCAAAATAGGTTGTCCGAGTTTGTTTCGCTCCACAATGTCAGATACCACAGCATTAAACTTTGCCTCTTCGGTGCGATATACCAAGTCTGCTTGATCTTTTCTACGCATTGGCTTGTTGGTTGGAATCTGAATTACACCTAATTTATAAATACGGTCGAATTCACCCTCTTCAGTCATCGCTGTACCGGTCATACCAGCAAGCTTCTTATACAATCTGAAGTAATTCTGCAAGGTAATCGTGGCAAGAGTTTGGTTCTCTTGCCTAATTGTTACTCCTTCACGTGCTTCAATTGATTGATGCATTCCTTCGGAATATCTGCGTCCTGATAAGACTCGACCGGTGTGTTCATCAACAATTAGTACTTCACCATCTCGGACGATGTAATCTCGATCTCGACGATAAAATTCTTTTGCTTTGAGCGAATTATTCAGAAATCCAATCAACGGGGTATTTTCTGGCTGATATAGATTATCTATTTCTAGTAACTGCTCAACACGTTCAATACCAATTTCAGTAACTCCAACAGTGCGCTTCTTTTCATCGACTTCATAATGCTCATCGCGCTTTAGTTGGTCAGCAATTTTGGCAAATTGGTCATAAAGCTCATTAGCTTCATCAGCTGGACCAGAAATAATTAATGGCGTTCTTGCTTCATCAATCAATATCGAGTCAACCTCATCAACTATTGCTAAGTTGTGACCGCGTTGGACTAAATCGGCTGGCTGCCAAGCCATGTTATCTCGCAGATAGTCAAAACCAAACTCGTTATTTGTGCCATAAGTGATATCAGCCAAATACATTTCACGTCGCTCTTTGGGATCCATCCGGCTCAAGATCACACCAACTTTGAGACCTAAGAAACGGTGAATTCTTCCCATCCACTCCGAATCTCGCTCAGCCAAGTAATCATTAGTTGTTACGAGGTGAACGCCATCGCCTGGAACTGCGTTTAAATATGCGGCAAGAGTTGATACTAGAGTTTTGCCTTCACCAGTTTTCATTTCAGCAATATTGCCAAAATGCAGTGCTGCACCACCCATTAACTGAACGTCATAATGACGTTGGCCAAGAGTTCGCTTTGCCGCTTCTCGCACGGTAGCAAAAGCTTCCACCATTAACTCGTCAAGAGTTTCACCCGCTGCCAAACGTTCCCGATATTGATCGGTTAAGCCTCGAAGCTCAGCATCAGACAGATTTTCATACTCATCTTCCATTGCATTAACTGCGTTGGCAATATTCTGAATTCGTCTAAATTTCTTGCCCTCACCAGCTCTTAAAACCTTGCTGAGCAACTGTGCCACGAACCGGCTCCTTAGTTATTGATATCAGTGTAATCGTAGAGGCTTATCTGAAAACCTCACCCAAAGGTCAAATCTGTCCGATCATCTATCTGATTTAGTCAACTTTTCCGCTAACAAGGCAAAAGCTTTTCGGCGATGACTTTGAGCATCTTTTTCTGCAGGGGTTAACTGCGCAACCGTTTTTCTCAACTGGGGTAAGTAAAAAATTGGGTCGTACCCAAAGCCGCATGAGCCAAGTGGGCTAAACGCAACTTCACCCTCCCACTCTGCGCGCGCTAAATGATGTTCACCATTTGGTTCAGCATATGCAGCAATGCAGACGTATCTACCAGTTCTTCGCTCCTTTGGAACATCAGACATTTGACTTAGTAACAATTCTAAATTTGCTTGATCATTCTTTTGCGATCCGGCCCATCTTGCAGAGAGCACCCCTGGCATTTGGTTAAGTGCATCAACTTCAATTCCAGAATCATCTGCGAGCACTGGTTGATCAATGAGTCTAGCAATCGTTTGTGCTTTTAACAGTGCATTCTCTTCGAACGTTGCACCAGTTTCTTGCACATCTGGTAGGTCTGGATAATCCAATAATGAAGAAATCTGATACCCATAAGGCAACATAATTGATTCGATTTCTCTTATTTTGTGACTATTAGTGCTGGCAACAACTATGTATTTCATTTTTTAAGTGCCGCAATTTGCATTTTTGTTAAGTCTGCACAGCCTTTAGCAGCATAATCAAGCATTTGATCTAGAGCTGATCTTTCAAACGCTTTTCCCTCTGCAGTTCCTTGCACTTCAACCAAATTGCCATTGCCAGTCATCACAACATTCATATCAACATCAGCTGCTGAATCATCGTCATAATGCAGATCTAATCGCACTTCTCCTGAAACTATGCCAACACTAATTGCTGCAACAGAATCAATTAAAACTAAATTGCTACTTGGCAATAAACCTTTCTCTGTTGCCGTATTAATTCCTAATGCAAGTGCTACATAAGCACCCGTAATAGCGGCTGTTCTCGTTCCACCATCGGCTTGCAAGACATCGCAGTCAATCACAATTGTGTTTTCGCCCAGTGCTTTCATATCCACAATTGACCTGATACTTCGGCCAATTAATCTGGAAATCTCTTGCGTTCTTCCGCCCAGTTTTCCCTTAACGCTCTCTCGATCACTTCTAGTTGAAGTTGCCCGCGGCAACATTGAATATTCAGCGGTTATCCAACCTTCGCCAGAATCTTTTTTAAACCTCGGTACCCCAGGAAAAACTGAAGCTGTACAAAGGACTCTGGTATTTCCTACATCAATTAAGCAAGAACCTTCAGGTGCACTAGTCCAGTTAATGTTGAATGTTACTGGACGCAATTCACTTGCAGTTCTACCGTCAGTTCTAGTCATTTATTCTCTTTCAGATTAATACTTGATTAGCATTTTGCACAACTGGTCCTAGAAATCTTTTAGCCAATGCCTGAAACTGTGGTGCATTTTTGGTTGCAGCAAAAATATGTTCTGGTGGCGTGGTGTTCCTTGTTCTCAATAGTTTTCGCTCTTTCAGCGCTTGAAACAAATCTTGGGCAGTTTCTTCCGCACTTGATACTAAGGCAATTTTTGGTCCTACTACATATGAGATAACTGCAGTTAGCAATGGATAGTGAGTACATCCCAAAACTAGTGTGTCAATTCCTTGTGCAACCAAATCATCTAAATATTCATGTGCTATTTGAATCACTTCATCACCAGTTGTCTCACCGCGTTCTACAAATTCAACAAACAGCGGGCAGGCTTTTGTTATTACTTCTATGTTTGGAGCTGCAGCAAAAGCATCTGGATAAGCACCTGACTTAATTGTTGCCGTTGTGCCAATTACTCCGACTTTGCCGTTGCGAGTAACAGCAACTGCTCTTCTAACGGCAGGTCGAACTACTTCAATTACTGGTATCTGATATCGCTCACGTGCGTCGTGTAAGACTGCAGCACTGGCGGTATTGCAAGCAATAACTAGAGCTTTAACCCCAGAGGCAACTAGGTGATCCATCACCGCAAGCGCATATTCACGCACTTCAGCTAGGGGCTTTGGCCCATATGGGCCGTGCTCGGTATCACCGATGTAATAGACCGATTCTTGGGGCAACTGATCGATGATGGATCTAGCGACCGTTAGGCCACCAACCCCGGAATCCAATATGCCTATCGGCGCGTCATTCACGGCTTAAGCGTAGGGGGCTGGCGAGTTCATCCCGTTCAGGCTGGATGGGGCGAAAGAATTCACTCGCAAAACTAGTTCAAAAGTTGCCCAACTTGGGGACTCTGTGCAAGATTTAGTCTGTGCCGTGGCCAAAAGCCACGACTGGGTAGGCATTGGGCTTACCCCTATCTGCTGGAGGCAGAGTGGATTTTGCAATAATCAAAATCACTGGCGGTCAGGAATTTGGAATTTCTGAAGTTCAGTTTGATCTAATTTATAACGCGTTGTCACTTGGCTTAGCGTCAATGTTGGCAACAACCGTGTTTATGCTGGTGGCACAGCCACGAGTATTGCCACAGTATCGATTGGCACTAATTGCATCAGCAATGGTGACTTTCATCGCTGCTTATCATTACTGGAGAATCTTTGATTCATTCAAAGAAGCTGCGGCAGGAACTGAAGTTTTCAATGAGGCATATCGCTACGTTGACTGGCTGTTAACTGTGCCACTACTTCTAGTTGAGGTAGTTGCTGTGCTATCGCTACCAGCTGCACGACGTTCTTCATTACTAACCAAGTTAGTTCCAGCTTCAGCATTGATGATTATTTTGGGCTACCCAGGTGAAATCACATCTGAACTTGGTCCAAAAGCAATCTGGGGCTTCCTATCAACCTTGCCATTCGTTTACATCTTGTATGTATTGTTTGTCGAGCTCACCAAGTCACTAGATGGTCAGCCAGCTGCAGTCAAAGCAACAATTAGTCGACTACGTCTTTTGCTAATTGCAACTTGGGGCGTATACCCAATCTCCTATCTATTCCCAATGATTGGTGATTGGACCGGTTCTGAGTTCTTCACTGGAGCGGATGGCTTCGTTGCACGTCAGATCGGTTACACCGTTGCAGACATCTTGGCGAAGTGCCTATTTGGTCTAACTATCTTCAAGATTGCTCGACTGAAGAGCATGGAAGATGATCCAAGCTTCGCTAAAGTTGAAGCTAAGCTCTAATTGCTAATTGATTAGGGCCGTCCAAAATGGGCGGCCCTAATTTTTTTCATCCGCGATAGCTCGCACTAATGTTTCTTGTAGCCAGGTAAGCCACTCATACATATGAGCAGGTCCGCCACTTTCACTTTCCTTAGCTAGCAATCCATCCAGATTAAGTTCATTAGTTAACCCCAGCCGGCTCGCTAATACTAATCTGGTGTCATTCATCGCACCGAGCATTAATTGTGCTTCTTCGTAAGTTAACTCAATTTTGTTATCTGCTCGATCCAAGATCGCAATTGCCGAATCAACTCGATTTGTTTTTTGACTTCGCAATCCTGATTCGGTATATCTACGAAAATCATTTGCAGCTGACTCATCATCTCGATAAGCGTCTGGAAATAAGCGTAAAAGAGCTGGATCTTCCGGGCGTTCGGCCAGTTCTTGTATACCTACTAACTGTGCGATCGGATCAGCGTTTTCACTTTCATCTGTTTTATGGAGCAGGCTGGCTAGCTGGATTAACAAAGAACGCAACAATGCTTGTTCAACGGGATCTAATCGCCCGATAATTTTTCCGGTAATAGTGCGGTTAAATGCGTGCGCCATTAACTTGCTTTCTCAATGGTTGCCCAAAGCCCATAGCTATGCATTGCTGCCACATCTTTTTCAATTTTCTCTTTATCGCCATATGAAACATAAGCTTTTCCATTATGGTGCACCTGCAGCATTAGTTCTTCTGCTTTGAGTTTTGCATAGTTAAAGTAAGTCATAAAAACATAAGTTACATAACTCATTAAATTTACTGGGTCATTCCATACCGTACAGGCAAAAGGCTGCGTTGTTTCAACCTCATCGCTGACTTGCGGAAGTACTACTGCCTGGCTCACCTAGCGATACTTACACAATAATTGCAAATTGACTACCGAAAACCAGAAATTACTTAACCATAATCTTGCCAAGTTTGAATATCAGCGCTGGATAACTTGGTGTAGCTGGTGTCGCTATTCGTAACGTATGTGTACCCACTGGAGGTTTGTCCCACTTTAACTTAAACGCACCATTTTCCTGCAATGTAGCGCTGCCTATTAAAACCCACTTTTTATTCACTCGGCGTTGTAGTTCTAATGGATTATCTAAGCTGGCAGGGGCGACAATCCCACCAACAACTAATCCACGTTTGGTTGTTGGCGCTGTTGAAATTTGGGTCAATTCAATTACTCGCTGAATTGCTGGGATCACTTCACTAGAAGTAGCGGGTTTCCAAGTTCCGGTTACTAAGTCAGTGCTAACTCGAAACCGACTTAAAATTGCACTAATCGTAAATACTGCATTCCCCGTAGCATCGGTAGTTGCAACTGCAATATCGCTCCAGGATTTATCTGAATTCTGTTGCTGTAATCTCACCGGCACATTTGCAACTGATCTTGATGCACCTACGGCAGTTGTTGGTCGCACTGCTGCTGACAAAGTTGTTGGCTCACCTAATTTAACTAACGCGTCTGGCCTTAACTCCACAGTTAATGGCTGCTCAGAAATGGACTGCGCAAATGGTCTGGTGCGAACCCACATTTCATCTTCTTCACCATTTAATCGCCAAACCGAAATACCTGCCATACCTGCTTCTTTTGCCACCATTAATCGATCAAAGTGACTTCTGGCATCTTGCCACCATACCGTTCTGGTTACTGTGCAAGTCCTAGCTGCGCCAGAATTATTCGTGCCAGTAAATGTTCGACTGTAACTGAGATTTTGTTCTTTATGAATCGAGTGGTATCTAGAAACAGTTGTTGTAACACCTAACTCAGTTAATTTAGGAATAACTTCTTTGCTAGTCCAAGTCACTCGATCTAAATTTGGCACTTCACCTTGTGTTGGGCATACGCCATCAACAGCAATGACCCAGTTTCGACCATATGCCGGTACCCCAAGCCAAATTTTGCCTGGCTCAACCACACTTACGGCATAGTTCACAATTCGCTTTACCCAGTCCATTGGAGCAATGGCACCATCGCCTTGAGACTTGGCTTTTGGATCCCATTTTGAATTACCAGTGGAATAGTCATAAGCCATAATGCGCAATCGATCAATCTGAGGACCTATTTGCTTCCAGGCATAAACCCAGTAACCAGAGGTATCGGAATAGATTGGTGGGGTGGTAACTGACAGCAAATCCCCTTGTGCCCTTAGGGCTGAACCAAGCTCAGTTACAAACTTAACCCAATTGGCCTGATATCCACTCCAAAGCCGGGACTCATACATAAAGCACTCTAAATCCAAATCAATTCCATCGTAATTCTCTGTGAGCGCTAACTGAGTTATCTGACTTACATAATTTGCCCGCTTCTGATCTGATGCAAAAATTGCTGGCAGTGATGATGTTGATGCATTTACACAAGTTGAGTCGGTAATGGTTGGTAGTACTTTAATTCCAGCAGCCTGCATCTGGCCAACTAATCTGGTTCGCTTGGCCAGAGTTGTTCCAGTGCTTTTTATTTTTAATGAAACACTTTGGCTATTGCCAACTGTGCTCCACCAAAACGGCATTGCCTCAGAAATGATGTCACCATTTGCAATCACAGTTGCGGTTCCAGGTGCATCATCCCAATAGGGCAGCCAGCCAGTAATTACTGGCACAGCTGGGATTGATTGGTCAACTTCATTTACTGGAACCGAAGTATTCTCTTCACTGGCAAGCGATGGGAGCAGAAAACTGCCAGCCAAAGCTAGGGCAGTTATTGCTGCAACCCCTATTTTCAACAATTTCATGCTGGCTTTAGTTTGCTGAAGATCTCTTGACATTGTGGACATACAGGAAACTTTTGCGGATCGCGATTTGGCACCCAAACTTTGCCACAAAGTGCAATTACTGGTTTACCAGTTACTGCACTTTCAACAATATCTTCCTTCTTGACATAGTGCGAAAACTTTTCATGATCGCCATCATCAATTTTTAAATCAGAAATCGGTTGCAAAGTTTGGTCGATTGAGGTGCTCATCTTGAAAAGTCTAGAGTGTTTGTTTGAGAACTGGCGTCAGCGCTCGCATAGCACAGGCACTCTCATTAACCACTAAGGAGGGGGGCTAGATTTCTGGCGGCTAGCAAACTATGTTTGGCATCTGAAATGGATTAAACCTCTGGACTCAGCAAGGAGTTTTGATGCCGCAGCAACCGCTATCTCAGGTGCCAGACGATGTGGTCTGGACTTGGCAAGAGCGAGGCGCTTGTCGAACAGCCGACCCAGATACTTTTTTTCATCCGCAAAATGAGCGAGGAATGGCGCGACTCAGAAGAGATCGTGCAGCTAAAGCCATCTGTGCCGGATGTCCAGTAAAGGCTGAATGTGCCGACTACGCAATTAGGGCACGAGAGCCTTACGGCGTTTGGGGTGGATTAACTGAAGAAGAGCGGGAAGCCCTCTATTCCAGAATTCCTGCAAGTTCAGGGGCAAGAATTAGTCATGCAGTCGAACTTCCAAACAAACCTTCGCCTTTCGGCCAAGCTGGTTAATTCCACCCAGCGAAACTTAGCTCGCAACCGTTCTGCCACAATTGCTTAATGAAGACGCTTCAAGGAAGATCATTTACTAAAGAAACTGATTTATCCGCAGCTGAATTCCATTACTTACTTAAGTTAGCAATAGATCTCAAAAAACAGACTAAATCTGGCAGCGAACTTCAACGTCTAGTCGGCAAATCGGTAGCACTTATATTTGAAAAAACCTCAACTCGAACTAGAGCTGCTTTTGAAGTGGCAATGACCCAGCAGGGTGGTAGCAGCACAGTTTTTGATTCAACCTCAGCTCAGCTTGGCCATAAAGAGTCAATTGCTGATACCGCAAAAGTTCTATCAAGAATGTATGACGCAATTATGTTTCGAGGTGCACTTCAAGAAACAGTTGAGGAGCTAGCAGCTAATTCAACCGTACCAGTAATTAATGGTCTAACTGATCAATTCCACCCAACTCAGATGTTGGCAGACTTATTAACAATGCAAGAATCAGCAAAAAAGCCTCTTGCTGATTTAAAATTCTGCTATCTTGGTGATGCTAGAAACAATATGGGTAATTCTTTTTTAATTACCTCTGCAATTTTAGGTTTAACCTTTACGATTGGCGCGCCAAAATCGCTTTGGCCAGATGATGCTCTTATTGCTCAGGCAAACCAAATTGCCGAGAAAACTGGAGCAAAATTAAATTTAACTCAATCCCCAACTGATGCAGTAAAAGATGCGGAGTTTGTACATACTGATGTTTGGGTTTCAATGGGTGAACCTAAATCGGTTTGGAAAGAACGCATCGATAAATTACTGCCCTATCAAGTTAATAAAGAACTAATGAACAGCGCTGCTAAAGATGCTAAATTTATGCATTGTTTACCTGCCTTTCACGATGAGAAAACGGAAGTAGGTCTGGCTGCAGCACAACTTGCCGGCATTTCCGGTGGTTTAGAAGTAACAGATGATGTATTTCAATCAAACGCAAACATCGCTTTTGATCAAGCGGAAAATCGGCTGCACACCACTAAAGCAATTTTAATCGCCACAATTCTAGGCGAGTAGTCTTGTTTCACAGCAAGACCTTAGATAATTAGTGCACCAAAACAGAAATTGACTAATGTGAAAAATATTGATCGACGAAGGTTGCTGTTAGTTGCGATTGCTGTTGTTTCGGCACTTGCAGCATCTTGGACTACTTATCAAGTTGCTTTAGAGCGCGCTTGGATATTGCGACTGGATAAATCAGGACTAGCAATTCAGGTTGAGCGCGGTAGCGCACTTTGGGCTTTAGCTGAAATTATGATTCTTGCTGGACAGCGATTCTTAGTTGTTGCAATTTTGCTCATAGTTGCAATCTGGCTTTTTCGCGCCACGGGGTCTTGGCATCCAATTGGTTTAGTAGTTCTGGGTACTATCGCACTAAATGTTGTAGTCGCTGCAATGAAACTTGTGATGGCGCGAAGTCGACCAATCTCTGGTGAACCAAGATTTCTAAATCCAGATACCTTGGGTGAAATCGGTTTGTTCCCATCCGGCCATGCTGCAAATGCAGCCTTTAGTTGGCTGGTGCTACTTTATTTGCTTTCACGCAAAGGTGCTTGGTCGCACACTGCAAGCGCACTTGGCGCTTTTGCAGCTTTGGCAATCACGGGGACGATGTCCCTTGGATCTTTAATGTTGGGACACCATTGGATTACAGATCTAGCAACTGGTGCTTTTGTTGGCTGGAGCATTGCTGCTGCATTTATCGCTGTTGATATCACAGTCAAATGGGCTCGTAAAGAGAATTGGCAACTCGCTCCCACTACTTAATCTAGTTTGATTCTGCTAAAGTGCAAACTTATGAATGATTATCAATCTACGCGGTTAGCAACTATTCGTGCGAATCGAAACAAACCACGCGCCGACTATTTAAGTGACAGAGGCAGGTTGATTCATGGCCCAACCCCGCCCGGTGGATCAAAGCCATCTAGTCGTGAGTCTGATTTATCTCCTGCTGAATTAAATGAGGTAATTGAGTTAATTTCATCTGGACGTAAGAGTAGAACTCCTGTTGTAATGCCAGAGCGACTACGTGCAAGGTCGTGGAATTCGATGGCGCATGTCGTACTAAATTTGGAATATTCCCTATGCTGGGAAGGTGCAGGTTGGAAAGTTGGAGCTGCAAGCTTAGATGTGCGCAAAGCCGAGAATATTCCAGAGCCTTCACCTGGCAGACTATTTACTCGCTCAGTAATGCATAGTCCCGCTGACGTGCCATCTGATTTTTTCGTTAACTATCGACTTTGTGAATGTGAGTTTGCCTTCCAATTTGGAGTTGATTTTCCAGTAAGAGTAAATCCCTATACCGAAGCAGATGTTCGAGCTGGCGTTGAATTTCTTGCACCAGTAATTGAGATTGGTGATTCTGTCTTTGAAGACTGGTACAGCCTAAGTGGATACTTCGGTGGAATGTATGACAACGCTGGTGGTGCTGCTTTTGTAGTTGGCAACAAGTTTAAAGACTGGCAAGATATTGATTTACCTAATGCGAATCTAGACTTATATGTAAATGACAATTACATCAAATCTGGTCAAGGGTTCCAAGCAATGGGACACCCAATTACTAGCGCAACTTGGATGATCAATTGGCTTCGTGAGCGAGGCCGATATGTCAAGGCTGGAGAATTTATCAGCACCGGAACTTGCACCGGTCATTGTTTTGTTCAAGTAGGAGATTTAGTTAGCGTAGATTTTGGAGATTTAGGTTTAGTAGAGGCAAAATTTGTCTAATGAAATCAATACATTTAGCGCACAAACGCTAACTGAAATAACTGCTCGCGTAATTGGTGCAATGGGTGCGCCGACGAAATCTGCAAACACAGTTGCAAAATCACTAGTACTCTCAAACTTAGTTGGTCATGATTCCCACGGAATCATCCGACTGGTTGAATATTCCGGCTGGGTAGAGCAGGGAAAGTTAATTCCAGCAGCACATCCACAAATTGCGTTTAGTAAAGAAACAACCGCAGAGATTGATGGTGCTTGGGGTTGGGGTCAGACAGCTTCATTTCTTGCAACTGAAAAACTCATTGAACTTACTAAGCAATATGGCACCGCAACTATCGTGCTAAAGCAAACTAACCACGTTGGTCGCTTAGGCGAATACGCAGATTTGATGGCAAGTGCTGGTCTTATGGGAATAGCATTTTGCAATACCGGCGGTGCGGTTGTTGCCCCATTTGGTGGATTCAGACGAGTTCTGGGTACTAACCCATTTGCTTGGTCGCTGCCCGGAAGTGGTGCATTTAATTATGTTTTGGACTTCTCTACGGCAATCGTGGCAGCCGGCAAAATTATCTTGGCTGGGATGAGTGGTGAAGTTTTAGAACCAGGTCTGCTTCTTGATAAAGATGGTCAACCCACTACTAATGCAGATGACTTAACAAATGGTGGTGCGCTGCTTACTTTTGGTGGTCATAAAGGATCGGGTGTTTCAGTATTGATTGATTTAGCTGCTGGAATTTTATCGGGAAACATGCCGGCAGCAATTTCCCAAAGCGGTTTTGGTAACGGCACAGTTCTAATTGGAGTTGATGTTTCTAGATTTGCTTCGGTTGAAGCATTCAAATCGGTGGGAAAAGAATTTGAGTTAATTATGCATAATGCTGGTGAACCAAATAGTGTGCTAATGCCGGGTGAGTTTGAATATCAAACTCAGATGAGCCGGAGCAAGAATGGGGTAGCTATTTCTTCAGGTGTTATTAAAAACATTCTTGAGGTTGCTGACCGCTATAAAGTGGAGATTCCTGAGTTTCGCTAACCAAATAATTTTAGGCAAACGGGTTAACAAACTCACAGTCTTCAATTAGCTCTAACTCCAACAACCTATTCCATTTGCTTGTGCGCTCCGATCCGTGGGTTGAACCAACTTTGATTTGTCCAGCACCCCAACCAACAGCCAAATCAGCTAACCATGAATCCTCTGTCTCGCCAGATCGAGCTGAAACAACTGTGCGGAACCGCGCTTCTTTGGCCTTGCGAACAACGTGCTCAGTATTGGTTACCAAACCATTTTGATTTGGTTTAATCAAAATAGCATTTGCCGCTTTATCTAAAATCGCCCGTTCTAATCGAGATAGATTTGTTGTAAGTAAATCATCTCCCAAGATTTGAATTGGTTTTGGAGCAATCTGATTAAAATCAATCCAAGATTGCCAATCATCTTCAGCAAAGGGGTCTTCAATTGAAACTATTGGAAAATCATTTACTAAGTTAACTATAAATTGAACAAATTCTTTTCCAGAATAACTCTTGTTTGCACTTGCTAACACATAATTGTTCTCTGAAAAGAATTGGGTAGCTGCAATATCAAGTGCCAAACTCACTTCTTGACCAACTTTTAGTCCAACCGAACCTATCGCTTCAATTACAAATTCACATGCCGCATTAACCGAGTTAAAAGCAATTCCTAATCCACCTTCATCAGCAACTAAATGAGTAAGCATTCCTTTTGCTTGTCCCAATTTGGCAGCAGCTTCTCGAATACCAGCTGCCCATGCAATCGCTTCAGAGAAAGATTTAGCTCCAATTGGAATTATCAAAACATCTTGAATATCCATCCCACGGTTAGCATGCGCTCCGCCAGAAAGGATGTTAATCATCGGCATCGGAATCATTAACTTGCCATTTGGTTGAAAGAATCGAACAAGAGATTTCTGCTGACTATGTGCATGCGCCAAGCTAGAAGCCAGCGATACCGCAAGGGTTGAATTTGCACCGATATTTGTAAATCGCTCTGAGCTATCTAATTCAATTAGCTTGCTATCAACTTGATTTAAATTAATATCTAAACCAATAATTACAGGTTTAATTTTATTGTTTATATTCGAAACTGCATTAGTTACAGATAGTCCAGAATAATAGGAATTTGTGCCAGTAATTTTGCCATCACGAAGTTCTGCAGCTTCGTGCTGCCCTGTTGATGCTCCAGATGGCACTTTGGCAACATGCGAACTGCCATCTGCCAAAGTTATTCGAGCAGCAACGGTTGGCCGTCCGCGGGAATCTAAAACTTGATATCCGAGTAGATCGACAATTTTCATTTGGCATCCGAATCAAATAGTGTGAGAGTATCTAATCCAATGGGATTAGATAGTACCTCTTTGGTAAAGATTTGTAGTTTATTCTGCTGGGATAAGCCTAGATAATCTACCGGTGATTTACCTTCAACTCTTGCAAGTGCAATTAGAGCCGTATGGTGAGCGAGCGATAATGGTAAATCACGCTTTGACTTATAACTGGTAATAAAGCTAGATGCCATTTCAGCTATATCTTTCTCTTGATCTTTGGGAGCACGAAAAAATTTACATACCAGATGTCCCAGTAAGAATGCCAAATCAAAAACTGGATTACCTAAATGTGTTACCTCATAATCCAATATGTAAACTGGACCAGAATTTGAAGCCATAATGTTTTTTGGCGAGAAGTCACCATGAACTAAAGTTATACGTTGTTGTTCTAACTCATCAATAAGTAATTGGATATCGCTTTGAATTTTTGGGTTTTTAATTGCTACAAATCTATAAAATGGATCTACCCTTAATTGTTCAAATAATTCATCTTCTCGAAAATGCTGTAATTGAGAAAAATTTGATTCACCATAAAGGTGCCACTGCGCTAAGGTATGTCCCAATACCTCCGCCACATTGAATTGAAACTTCCCTGATAACAGATTCGTTTTCCACACACTGCTATCCCGAGGTACTCGCTGCATAATTAACACAAACGCTTCTGCATCAAGAAAAGCCAATCTCGGCACGTGACTTGGGGTAATTGAGTGGTACAGCCCAATTGCATTAGCTTCTACTATCGCTCTTCGCGGATCTGCTTCCCAATGTTGAGCTACCTTTAGGACCGGCAATGCCTGCTTCAATACAAGATCAGAGTCTTTTGTCTTAATCGCTAAAACGGTATTTGACACTCCACCAGTTAACTGTTCAACTGTAACTTGCTCAGAAGCATCAAGTAATTTCTGATTAATCAAGTAATCAACAACTGTGTTTTCATCAAGCAGTTTCAAGCAAAACCTTTCATTAAATCTTAGAGAACTTAATAACTGCGTCCCAATCCCAATTGATACCAAAACCAGGTTCTTTACTCAATACTGCTTTACCATCAAGAATATTTATGGGCGCGATTAGCAAATGATGAAACAGATCTATCTCATACTTTGGATCTAAATACTCAAGTCCACCAGCATATAAGTTTGAAGTTGCTGCTGCTAACTGTGAATGCACTTCCGTGTGTATATGTGTGGCATATGTCTTTCCATAATTACCTGCTGCAGATGCTGCCGCTAGAAATTGGTCTACTCCCCCAATAACTAATGCGTCCACTCGCAAAATGTCTGTTTGCTTGTAATGTAGAACTTGCTCTGCCATCTTGGCTGAGGCAAGCGATTCTCCAAATGAGGCTGGTACCCCGGTTGCTTCGCGCAGTGCAATTGCCAAAAGACCTTCTGATTCCAGGAAGGGATCTTCAATAAATGCGATGTTGAGTTCCCTTAACAAATTTACTCGATTAACTGCATTTTCAAGTGTCTTTAAAGTTCTAAATGCATCTAATGCAATTGGTGCATTAGCTCCAGCGATTTCTCTTACTAACTTAACTCGTGCAACATCGCGCTCTGGTGACTCGGCACCCATCACCATCTTGAATGAATTAATACCTTTACTTAAGGCATACTCAACTTCATCTGCCAGACCTGAATCATCTGGTCCATAGTGGTAACCAATAACTGTGTAGATGGGTATCTCAGCAACCTTTGCACCAAGTAAAGCAGCAACACTCTTATTTTGTCGTTTTGCTGCAATATCGTAGAGAGCCATATCAATAGCACTTGCAGCCGCAGACACCGTGCCATGCTCAGCTGATTGCCAATTAAATCCTAAAACTATTTCTCTAATTTCTTTTGGTGATTCTGCTGTTTGATTTAATGCTACAGGTGCCATTGCATCTGCAATTAGTTTTGCGATTGGTAAGCCCCTGCTGTAGCAGTAACCGATACCCACTAAACCATCAGTTGTTGTGATTTTGACAATTGAATATGTGCGATGCGTTATCTTGGCTGAACCAACGGCGAGTGGAGCTGGAAGTGGCACGCGAGCTTCAAATGTCTCAATCTTTGAAATTCTGTCCACAGCAACGACCTTATTGCTTTACTTAGGTTTGAGTCAAAGCACGATTAATTTCTTGTTTCTAGCAAACAATCTCTAAAAATACTGAAACCGATTGCAATTAAACATAGTTAAATTAAGGATCCTTAACACTTGGTGGAGGTGGCGGGAATCGAACCCGCGTCCAACGTCATAACTTCAGGCATTCTCCGGGCGCAGCCACAATTTCAAGTAGTCAGCCGTTGCGCATCTCGTGGCCCGTCGCAACACTTGGCTCAAGTCACAAAGAGATTTCCATTATGTGGTCGTGACCCCCACACTTTGTTAGCTTCCGCAGCGACGCCGAAATCCAGGAAGGAAGCGGCCCTGGGTCGACGGATTCGGGCTTACTACTTATTAAGCAGCAAGGGCGAAATCAGATGCCTTATGTTTGGCATTTTTAGGTTCAATGGAATGTTTAAGAGATAACCATTGATTCTCTGCCCGCTTCAACTGTCATTTCGAACGATGTCGAAGCCGTTCACCCCCCTATTTAGTTATGGGCCAAGAATAACGCTGAATTTAGCTTTACTTAAACTGGTTAAGGGTAAATAGAGATACTCTTACTTATTCATCACCTTTGAGTCGGCGACCCATTGCTCGACTAGCCTCTTTAGCAGCATCACGAGCAGCGATTGTCTGGCGTTTATCGTGAGCTTGCTTGCCCGTCGCTACCGCTATCTCAACTTTGGCAAAGCCATCTTTAAAATACAAAGACAGTGGCACAATAGTTGTGCCTTTCTCTTTAGTGGATTTAATCAGTTTACGCAGTTGCTCTTTTTTGAGCAACAATTTGCGAGCACGTCTAGGCTCATGGTTAGTCCAAGATCCCTGTTCATATTCTGGGATATGGACATTCCTAAGCCAAGCTTCGCCATTTCTCACTTCAGCAAATCCATCCACCAAAGATGCTCGGCCAGCTCGTAGTGACTTAACTTCAGTTCCAACTAGTTGAATTCCTGCTTCATAAGTGTCACCCAAAAGATAGTCGTGCCGAGCCTTCTTGTTCTGCGCAATCAACTTTCGTCCTTGTTCTCGTGGCATAACTATCGCCCCGTAACAGCAGCATTAAGGCCAACCGCAACATTGATTGCCATTCGCAACGCATCTCCAGTATTGGCAACTGGCACATCGGGCTCAATCCCCAGGCCATCTATTTCTGCTCCTGATGGTCGAATAAATCGACCCACGGTCAAGAGCAACTTTGACTTATCTGGTAGCTCAAAAGTCTCTTGCACTGACGCTTTACCAAAACTTCTAGATCCAACAACAACTGCTCGGCCATGATCTTGAAGTGCGCTGGCCACAATTTCTGCACTTGATGCAGTTCCCGCATTTACTAAAACCACGACTGAAAAATCTTTGCGACCAGTGCCGTCTGCATAAAGGGTAACCGGTGCTTCATCTCTTGAAGTAACAGTTGTGATTAGTTCGGTATCTAAGAACAAAGAACTGGTAGCAACTGCTTCAGCCAATAAACCACCTTGATTGTTACGCAAATCAAGTACCACTCCTAAGTTTTTATCTAAATTGTTTAGCTCTCTTTTTATCTGTTTTGCAGTGCCAACATTGAAATGCGCAACTTTGATTACCACTGCACGTTTTAGTGGAGTAACACTTACTTGTTCAGTAAAGACTTGAACTTCCTCGGTAGCTAATGCTCCTTGCTGATAGCTTCCCCATTGATCACCAGATGCTCTTAGCATTGCATCGGCGGCAACTCGGGTTAGCGTCTGCTGCTGGGTTATTCCGTAACCTTCATTAATGATCAACTCAGCAATTGTTGGTAGCACGCGATCTGAGTTTCGATTGGGCAGCACGCTATCCCCGATGGCCATACCAAAAAGCAGCATAAGCACAGCGGTTATCGCGGCAGTCGATCGTTTAATCACGTTGACAAGTGTAAGCGCAGATTTAACAGCAAAATCCCACCCTTAGGGCAATACGCCTAACAAGTAACCGCTTTCTTAGATGATCCAAACCATCCCATTGGGTGATAGGCCTTTCCCTTAATTCGAACCTCAAAATGCAGGTGCGGGCCTGTGCTGTAGCCGGTTGAACCAACATAGCCAATAACCTGGCCCTGATTAACCTGTCCTGACGTAATTGCAAATCGACTCATATGTGCATACATAGTTGCGGTATCAGAGCCGTGATAAATAACTGCGTATAAACCATAAACAGTTGATCGAGCGGTCACTAATCGTCCAGCAGCAGCAGCTTTTATCGGTGTTCCAGTTGGCGCGGCAATATCTAAACCAGTGTGGCAGGAGCGGTATCCATAAACAGGATGACGACGCGGACCTGGGTAAGAAGAGATTCGACCTGGAGTTGGCCAAATCAATGTTCCTGCAAAAACACCAGGGTTTTTTTCACCACGAATAAGTGCTTCAATTCTTCGCTGTTCAGCAACAATTTTGTCATATTCTCGCTTAACTGCAGCTCGCTGTTTCTGTGCTCTATCTAATGCAGCTTTTCGCTGCGCCAGTAATTTTGCTAAGGCATCGCGAGCAGTTTTTGCTTCCGCCCTGGCATCTTGTGCTTCTCTTCTCGCAGCTGCTGCTTTCTCTTCTTGAATTCTCGCTTTTTCAAACAATTTTTCTAGTTCAGCTTTGTCAGCAAGTAAACCTGCTCGAACAATTTGAAGTTCATCAACAGATGCTCCGCGAGCACGGGCGAGTGCTTGAGCTGCTCCAAGTCGCCCAATAAATTCGCCAAGCGAATCTGCTTGAAACAAAATTCCAATTACTGCAAGTGGCCCCTCTTGATAAAGTCGTCTAGCAATTTGACCAACCTGTAACTGCAACTCACGAACACGCTCTTCTGCTTTTGCAATTCTCACTCGAACTACAACTTGAGCTCTATTTATTTTACGTAATTCTGTTTCGGCATCAGATTCTCTCTTGAAGGCCGCCTTTAAATTTGCTTGTGCTGTTTGTAATCTGCGCTGGGCTGCTGGAATTTGGGCTTCAATTTTACGCAGTTCAGCTGTTGCTCGTTGCACGATTTTGCTAGCTGCCAATAACTCATCTTCAAGTTCTTTGACCTGACCCTTAATATCTTCTAATTCGTCTTCAAGTTCTTTTCCGAAAATGGGCAAAGCTAGTCCAGCAAACAACGAACTAAAAACTAGCAATAACCCAACAAGTCGGGTTGTTCTGCGCTGTTTCATCACACCTTCAAATATCGGCGGATTGATACGGTAGCAACCAACATTGTGAGAAGTAAGCCAATTCCAGCACTGATTCCAATTGAAATAAACACATCGCGCCAAACCACAAAGTCAAGAAACCCAACTGTCCGAACTAGTAACCCATCAACAACCCAGTATTGGAAAGCCGCAATTAATCCAGCAGCCAACATCGCTCCAATGAATGCTGCAATCATTGCTTCCATCACAAACGGTAGTCGAATGGCACTTTTTGATGCACCGACAAGTCGCATAATTCCAATCTCATCACGTCTACTAAAGGCAGCAATGCGCATTGTGTTTATTGTTAGTACCATCACAACCAGCAGCATTAGTGCTGCAATTGAGATTGCTCCTATTTGCAAATAATTAAGTGAGACAAATAGCGAGTCAAGCACAGCCTGTTGATCTTGCACATATTCAACTCCTGGCAATTTACTGACGGCCTTTACTACCTTCTCATATTGCTCTGGATTGGACATGCTTACTCGAAACGATTCAGGCATTTGATCAACTGTTGCTTCAGCCGCAACCGCGGTACCAGCAAATTGAGATTGGAAACGCTCAAATGCTTCTGCTTGATTCTCAAACTTGATTTCCGTTACCAATGGACGCAATGATTCCAATTTCTTTTCTATTTGATTTATCTGAGATGTGGTAGCAGATCCTTCTCGACATAAATTAACCGGACTTATTGGTGCACATAGAAAAACGGTAATTTCAACCCGTTCATATAGCGACTGTTCAGTCAAAACAACTTGGTTTCGAACCAATAGCGATAAAGCTAACATCGATAATGCAATAGTCGAGGTGACAAGTATTGCAAGAGTTAAAGTAAATGTTCGCCGCAAACCAGTGCCCACTTCACCAAGCAAGAATCGTAAATTCATTAGTATGCCCCGATGCCGTACACACCACGCTCTTGGTCGCGAATGACTTCACCGTTTGCTAGTTCGATTACTCTTCTTCGCATTCCATCCACAATTGCAGCATCATGGGTCGCCACAATCACAGTTGTGCCATAACGATTAATCTGATCTAGGGTTCGCATAATTTCAGCTGAGGTATCTGGATCTAAGTTCCCAGTTGGTTCATCAGCAATTAGAACGGTCGGCTGGTTTACGCAAGCGCGAGCTATCGCTACCCGTTGTTGCTCTCCTCCACTTAACTGGTAAGGCATACGGTCAGCTAATCCGCTTAAACCTACAGTTTCCAGAATCTGATCTATTTTTTCTGGCTGATCTTTTCGAGGTATCCCAATTACATCAAGAGCAAAACCAACATTTTGCTTAACCGTGCGATTATTTAATAATCGGAAATCTTGAAAAACTACGCCAATTTTTCGTCGCAACTTTGGTACAGCGCTATCTTTTAGTTTTTCAATCTGCATTCCATCGACAGTAATAGTTCCAGAAGTTGGTTTATATTCGCGCAATACCAGGGAGAGAAATGTTGACTTTCCAGAACCAGATGGTCCAATTAAAAAAATAAACTCACCAGGTTCAATCAATAGATCAATGTTATTCAGCGCAGGCACCAAATCTTTGCGATAATTCTTCGTTACCGACTCAAATTTAATCACTTCGCTCCTTGACTCTTGCGCCAACGAATCCCGCTGTAGATAAAATCATCAAGATCGCCATCTAATACTGCTGCTGGATTACCTGTTTCCATATTAGTGCGTAAATCTTTAACCATCTGGTAAGGCGCGAGCACATATGAGCGCATTTGATTTCCCCAGGAGCCAGCTGAATCGCCTTTTAATGCATCAATTTTTGCTTGTTCTTCTTGTCGTTTTCGCTCTAACAGTTTTGAGCTAAGTAATGCCATTGCTGTTGCTTTGTTTTGTAATTGTGATCTTTCATTCTGGCAGGAAACGACTATTCCGGTAGGTATGTGCGTTAACCGAACTGCAGAATCGGTGGTGTTAACTCCCTGTCCACCAGGCCCAGATGATCGATATACATCTACTCTAATTTCATCATCTGATATGACGATTGCATCAGATTGCTCAACAACTGGAACTACTTCAACACCAGCAAATGATGTGTGCCGACGAGCTTGTGAATCAAACGGAGAAATGCGAACCAATCTGTGTGTTCCTTGCTCAACGGACAACATCCCGTATGCGTAAGGGGCTTTAACTGCAAAGGTTGTGGATTTAATACCCGCTTCCTCAGCATATGATGTTTCGTAAACCTCGGTCTTCCAAACTTTGCGTTCACAATAACGTAAATACATTCGCATTAACATTTCAGTCCAATCGGCTGCATCAACACCTCCAGCTTCAGACCTCAGTGTTATTAGTGCTTCTCGAGCATCATATTCACCTGAAAGTAAAGTTTTAACTTCCAAATCATCTAATTCCTGCTTTAAGCTGACTATCTCTGCTTCTACTTCACTCATCACGGACTTATCTGATTCAGATTTTGCTAAATCGAATAGGGTATTTAGGTCATCTAATCGAGCGCGTAATTGACTCACTTTTGAAATTTCATTTCGGACTGCAGCTAATCGACTGGTAATTTTCTGTGCATTGCTCTGGTCCTGCCACAAATTTGGGTCAGCTGCTTGATTCTCTAGTTCCGTTAGCTGGGTAGTTAATTTAGTAACGTCAGTAACTTGCTCAATCCCGCTTAATTTTTCGGCTAATTCCTCAAGGGCCGCTGATATCTCATCTATTTCCACTGTCACAGGGTAGGCGATCGCTCGAATTCCACGACTTAACCACTGGATTGCGCAAGTCGTGCCGAACTTGCCAAATCGAAAACTACCGTTGCCGGCAATCCTGGAATGGGTGCTGGGAGTTCAGTTTCACATTCAAGTTGCAAATCAACTTGTAAACCAATTACGATCATTCTAATATCATTTTCACACCGTGCAATATCACCACTTTGACTCAATATCGCAATTTGCTGATCAATTGCATCTAAATCTAAGCCTAGGTCATCACTAAAGCCAATTTCAAAGTAGTTTGAATAGTCTATTTGTTGAACAAGTTGTAGTGCCAAAAAATCAAGTTCTGACTGTAGTTGAAATCTCTTACCGACTAGATAAGTAATGTTAATAGTGCCTAGCACGCCGATTAACAAGATTGTAATCAGACCTGAAGCCATTGGAAGAATTGATCCTGATTTAGACTTTAAATACTTCATCGCTGCACAAATCTGTCTAAAATGGCAACAGCTTTACTTCTCAGTGTAATTTCTAAATCAGGTAGAAATGGGATAGCAATCAAATTCGATTTGACTTTGCCCGATACCTCAAAATGAGTCCCAGGCATACATTGCGCTAAGCAAGAGAGCTTTAAATCAACAGGGTTATCAAATCTGGTTTGCTTTGTTGCCAGTCCGGACAACCTTGCTAACCCGGTTTGATTGTCATTGGCTAGTGCAAAACTACGTGTTGCCTGCCTGGTAAGTAAGGACAAACTACTTTGCTGAGAGAGAATATTAATAATCGCAGTTGTTGTTAAAAGAATTGGCAAGATAACTCCAACGATTAACATTATGGCTTCAACCATAATTAAGCCGCTTAAATCTCTTAGATGATTTTTCACGGCTCTTTCACTGCCTCAGTTTCTATTTGATAAGTAAGCTCTGGAATTGGCAAAAAGAGTTTTGCAGTTGCAGTTATCTCCACTTTTACCAAATCGGCATTGTTAGTAATTGCAACATCCGTTATGGCAGGAAAGCTAGTCATTATTCTCTGGGCTTCAAAAGCAGCAGCACTTTTATCCAACGTGGCAGCAAGAAATGCAATTCGATCTGCGGCAGCACGGCTTTGTTCCCGCTGAGTAAACAACAACATCAACTGCATCACCACCAACGCAAGAGAAATTATCATTGGAGCAATCAAAGTAAATTCAATAATTGAGCCACGTTGGTTCAGAATCCGATTCATCGATTGGTGATTGAGGAAACTGCCCTAGTAAACAACTCAGTGAGTTGATCATCAGCGACAGTCCAAAGTGCTGTGACCAAGCCTGCAGTCATCACGGTGATGAGCACCCAGGCTGGAATATCACCTCGATTATCGCGCAAGTGACTGACTATTTTGATGAGCATATTTTTCCTTTCAGATTAGATTTCCTAGAGCCATAACTCCAGGAAATAGGGTTACTACTACTATCGAAGGAAGAATAAGAAAAACTACTGGCAACAACATAGTTGTCTCTTTCTTCCCAGCTCGCACTAAAAGATCTCTTCTAATTTGTTCAGTAACTTCAGTTGCTTGAATTCTTAAATGAGCAGCTAATGGTGTACCGCGGTCTAAAGTAATTAAAATGGAGTTAACAAATTTAGTAAAAGTGGGATGCTGCATTCTCAAGGCTGCTCTCTCTAGGCTTGTTGCAACACTTAAGCCACTTATAAGATCCTGACGCAAAAGCCTCAACTGATTTTGCCAAGGATGCTTTACTAATTCAGAAACAACAATCAAGGAAGTGCTAAGTGAGTTACCTGCAGTTACTGAAAGTGCAATTAAATCGACAACTTCTGCAAAGCCAAAGTTCAATTCATCTTTCAACTTCTGAAATCTTGAATTCAAACTAGCCATTGGAAAATACCAACCAAACCAAACAAATCCTAGCCAGATGAATTTTGGCAATAGAATGGATTCAGTCAGCGAAGTCAAGTTGAAAGCTAAGCCGGTAACAAAACCTATTATTGCGTAACTAATCTGAGTAATTCTTATCTTCCTAACGGACAGATTGCTTTGGGTTAAATCGAGTTTTGCTTGAATCAATTCTCGATTTGGTAGATGATTCATTAGTTTGTTATGGAGGAAACTCAACTGGTCTTGTTTAGCATCTTTAAACAGGAAGTTACCTATGCGGCGCTGATATTTATTCTGCTTAAGACTTGAATTTGTCATTAAGAATATTGCCGTAAGAGCAAACAGAGTTGAAACATATTGGACTTGGGTCACTTTAACTCACCTATTTTTAATCTAGAAATTTGCAGCATCCATAAATAGGCAATAACTGAGATCACCGCAATACCAAAAATCAATATTAAGCCCAGTTCCGATTGATAGGAAGCGCGCACAGTTGGTTGTAATGAGGTTAAAAAAATAACTAGCCAAGGTGCAAATACTGATACCCTAGCTCCAGTAGTAGCTGAGCGTTGTTTCGCTTTTAACTCATCTAAAAGTTGTAAATCTCTCCTAATCGATTCGGCAAGAGTTTGTAAGGTAAGCACTACATCTTTTCCGCCAGCTGAGCTGGCAATCTTTAGTGCCGTTATTAAACGTTTGCCTACTGAATCAATCGATTGCGTCAACAAATTATCTAAACTCTCGTGCAATGAATGACCAGTGCGAATCTGATGCACAAAACCTTGAAGAACCCGCCTTAAATCTTGTGGCGATCTGTTAGCTGCCTCAAACACTGCTTGCTCCAGTGGAACACCGCTTCGCACAGCTGCAGCAATGTCGTCCATTAATTCTGGCCAAGCCCGTTGGGCACGTGCAACTTGCCTTGGTTTCAAGAATTGATACAAGCTACTTTGTATTCGGCGAAAAACTATTTTAGTCGCCTCCCAAATTTCCGGCATAAGTGAAATTAAAATCGCTAAAGATAAGAACATCAAGTAGGTATTCATATTGAAGTTACCAATTCCACGATTGCATCTAAATCACGTGCTCGAGTAACAAAATTTTGTAGTTCTAATTGAATTTCACCATCAGTAATTTCACCAGTTACTCTAACTATCTCACTTACCTTACGCTTTCCTGTGTTGAGTTTTTGCACGAATATCACAACATCAATAGCACTAGCTACAGTTGGGATAACAAAGTCGAGTGAAACATTTTGTCCTGCCAACAGCGGTAATGTGCTAATTTTGGTTATCGCTTCTTTCGCACTGTTTGCATGTATTGTTCCCATCCCAGGAGTGCCACAATTCAAAGCTATCAAGAGATCAAGTGCCTCGCGTTGCCTCACTTCACCAACCACAATTCGATCAGGTCGCATTCTTAAACTCTCAACAACTAATGCTCGCAAATCCACCCCACCAGCTCCTTCAACTGAAGCAGTTCTTGTTTGCATAGATACCCAATCGGCTCTAGTTAAATTGATTTCTCTCACCTCTTCGCAAACAATTACTCGCTCGTTTGGATCTGCAGCCTCCAACAGCGCGTTTAATAATGTTGTTTTGCCACTACCTGTGCCGCCAGCAATAAGCAAGTTCTCGCCTGCTCGGACACATTCCACAAGGAAATCAGCAGCTGCCTGAGTGAGTG
The DNA here is from genome assembly GCA_016870575.1 of Actinomycetota bacterium. GTDB lineage: Bacteria > Actinomycetota > Actinomycetes > S36-B12 > UBA5976 > AcAMD-5. Next base: position 68,109 of record VGBH01000001.1, on the reverse strand, counting down.
CTGATGAAGAAACTAGTTGAGAAAGCCTTAAAGGAAGAGCTGGATATTTTCGAATGTTAATTGCCGGGTACTTTTTAGTGATGTCAGGAATCACGATATGCAATCGCGAACCATCAGGCAACGTAGCATCTACAAAGGGTTGGCTGCGATCTACTCTTCGACCTGAGTGCCGCAAAAGTAAATCAATCATCGTGATTAACTCATCATTTTCAAGTACTAAATCCGTTAATTGGGTAACTCCTCGCCTGGAGACAAAAACATGATCTGGATCATTAATCCAAATCTCATCGATCTCATTGTCTTCCAGTAAGTTAATTAATCGCCCTGCCCAAATTTCTTTGGTAAGCATCAGCAGCCTTTCTCCAGGCCGCTATTTCTGCCATATCCATTCATTGACTACCCTCAATGGGTGAGAACTAATCTAGGTTATTTCCTAACACAATTGACAATTCAGATTTTGTTTCTTGGTATGACTGATGATGAATTCCCGTTATTCCTAATTCAACTGCGGCCAAAACATTGGTTCTAATGTCATCTATAAAGACACTGTTATTTGCTTGCAAATCTAATTGATTTAAGGTGTACTCATAGATTCTACGTTCGGGTTTACGCATACCAACCTCACCTGAAATGACCACCACATCAAACATTTCATCCCAGCCTGATCTTGGATATTCATTTCCCCAGGAATTAGATAGTAAAGCCGTTCGATATCCAAGTTTCCGCAGACGATAAATCAAACCACGCATATCTTCTGATTGCACGAAATGATCAAACATTCGCTGCAATAGTCCTTGATGATTTATCTCATGATGCGCATATTTTGTTAATTCAGCAGCTAGTCGCTCTTCAAAATGTGGCACTTCTAATTCACCGCGTTCAAGTGCGTGCACTGGATTTAGGTGTGCTTCAAGTTCAGCTACTGGTCCTAGCCAATTGCCCATTACTCTTTCAAAAATATGCTCATCAATTCCATCTGCACGCATCCACGCCGAAACTGCTTGGTTAACTGGCTGAGTTAACACGCCGCCCCAATCCAGAATTACACACTCAATATTGGTCATTGGCTTAGCCTAGGGAAATACGGTCTGCTGTGCGCGAGATTTCAAAATTGCTCTAAAGTTTCGCTATGCCCACAACTGATCAAGTCTTAACAGCACTTAGCCAAGTTCAAGATCCAGAGATACATCGATCCCTGACTGAACTAAACATGGTTGCAGGTGTTGATTTATCTGGGAAAAATCTCAAACTCAATATCAAGCTCACCGTTGCTGGCTGCCCGATGAGGGAAGAGATCACATCCAGAATTCAAACCGCAATTTCTAAATTGGATTCTGAATTGAGTACTGAAATTGTTTTTAGTGTTATGAATGACCAAGAGCGAGCAGATTTGAGGAAGCAACTAAAAGGTGGTGTTGAGCGGGAAAACCCATTTAATAGTCCAAACTCAATGACTAAAGTAATTGGAATTGCTTCTGGTAAAGGCGGCGTTGGTAAATCCAGCATTACGGCCAATTTAGCCGTTGCACTAACTAAATTAGGTCGCACCGTTGGTGTGATTGATGCGGATATTTATGGCCATTCTATTCCGCGATTGTTAAATGCCCAGGGTTCACCAACTATGGTTGAAGGAATGATGATGCCTCCACAAGGTTATGGCATCAAAGTTATCTCAACTTTGCCTTTTAAACGAGGAGGAGTGACAGAGCCGGTCGCTTTCAGGGGACCGATGCTGCACAAAATGTTAGACCAATTCTTATGTGATGTGTGGTGGGGCGATTTAGATTTCTTGCTAATTGATTTACCACCAGGTACCGGTGATGTAGCAATTTCAACAGCACATCTTGTGCCTAGTTCTGAAATTATTGTAGTTACCAGCGGTCACGCTGCAGCAGCAGAAGTTGCCGTTCGTGCAGGAGTTTTAGCCCATCACTTAAATCAGCGAGTAATTGGCGTGATAGAGAATTTAAGTGGCTTGCTATGCCCAAACTGCAATGAGATTATTGATATTTTTGGAATGGGTGCTGGAAAAGAACTTGCAAATCAGCTGTCTGAGCAAACAAATACCAAGATTCCAGTATTAGGCGAGATACCAATTGATCCAAAAATACGTCAAGCTGGCGACAATGGTGTTCCAATAATGTTGGCAGATGAAAAATCACCAAGTGCAAGAATTATTGTCAACATTGCTCAACATTTAGCCAGTACCCCTAGAGGTTTAGTTGGTAAACCACTAAATGTCTCGCCAATCTAAGTAATATCGTCAGTGCGACGACCTTTCTTATCATCTAATTCAGTTAGTCTTGAAATCTCTTTTACTTCTTCCAATCCCAAATCAGATAAATTAACTGATTCTTTTATTTCCGTTCGAGCCTTATCAACATATCGCTTTAAGTCACGCGCTCCTCTAGCCGCTTTTGCAGCATAATATGGAAGTCGATCTGGACCAATTACTAGCAATCCAATAACAGCGATAGCTAGCATTTCACCAAGTCCAATATCAAACATTTAATTCACCTGTTTCGATAACGTTGCATTAACCGTACGTTGCTGTCCATTTGGTTTCTGAATTCGTAATTCAATTATCTCTCCTGGTGCATTTGCTCTAATCGCAACCACCAATTCAGTTGACCCATTAATCGTTCGACCATTAATGCTCAGTACTAAATCGCCAGCAACAATGCCAGCCAGGTCAGCAGGACCACCTGGCGTTACATCAGTAAGCAATGCGCCTGGTCCGTCGTAGCTCATATCCACCATTACCCCCAGAATTGGAGTTGAACTCGTTCCAGTTTGAATGATTTCTTGTGCAATTCTTCGCGCAGCATTTATTGGAATCGCGAAACCTAATCCAATTGATCCAGATGACGCTACTCCTAAAGTTGCAATTGCACTGTTTACTCCAATTGCAAAGCCATTGCTATCTACTAATGGGCCTCCCGAATTTCCAGGATTAATGGCAGCATCAGTTTGAATTGCATTAATGAATGCCGTATCACCCGAGCCACCTGCGGTAACTGGTCGATTAAATGCCGAGATGATTCCAGATGTCACTGTGCCAGTTAGGCCAAGTGGAGCACCAATTGCAATTACTTGCTCGCCAACCACTACTTTGTCAGAATCACCAAGTGGCAATGTTGGTAAATTCTGCGCGTTAATCTTAATTACTGCTAAATCAAAACCTGAATTTCGACCAACTACTTTTCCATCATAATTTGTGCCATCTTGAAAATAAACTTTAACTTCACCACCATTTGCTGCTGGTGCAATCACGTGGTTATTTGTAAGAATGTATCCTGAAGAATCAATTACAAATCCTGAACCTGATGCACTCACATCACCAGTAACTTCAAGCGAAACAACCGCAGGTAAAACAGTTTGCGCAATAGCTGCAACGGAATCTTGATTAATCACTTGGTCTTCAGTTACAAATGTAGGTAATGTGACGGTATTTGACATCCCTGGATTTCCATCTAACAAATCACTGCCAACACTGCCTATGACTCCGCCTAACAAACCGGCTAACAGAGCGATAACCACTATGCGTCTGCCGGGTTGTGATTTAGCTGGCGCAGTTGGGGTGGCATTTAGATACAACGGTGGTAGCACTGACTCTTCTCTGAGCCAGGGCGAGCGCAGATCTGTACTCATCTTTCCTCCGCTAATCTTGTCGAGTATCTTTCCATTAGGTGGGAGATCTCACCTGCTCAAGCCGCCCCAAGGAGGGACTATGGCCGACCGGACCTCCGGGGAAGATGATTTCTTCCGCAGTTCAGAAAATCCTGTGAAACTAAAGATTGAAAACTTTGCAGATGAACCAGCTGCCCTAACCTCTGCGCGAGAAGTTGCCGCTGAACTTGGTGCAACTGCAATTTCTGCTGGGGTTGGTAATTTGTTACGCACTCTGGTTTGCGCAATTAAAGCCAAGCATATTATTGATGTTGGCACTGGCGTTGGAGTTAGTGCAGGTTGGCTTTCACTTGGGCTTGGTGAGGCAGGAACAATTACTTCAATTGACCTAGAGTCGGAGTATCAGCAAACAGCAAAAGAAATACTGCACGATCTGGATTTAGCAGCTCCAAGGTTGCGATTATTGGCAGGCAGAGCAAATCAGGTGTTACCTAAGCTAACCGATGCCGGCTATGACTTTATCTTTGTAGATATTTCTCAATTTGATGCCCCAGCGCTGCTTGATGATGCAGCCAGATTGCTTATGCAGGGTGGGATATTGGTGCTGAATGGCGCTTTAATCGGTACCGACACCGCTGCAAATGAATTAGCGGGCTTGATTGGTGAAAATGATGAGTTCGCAGCCGCGTTAGTTCCGCTTGGCCTAGGTTTAGTTGTTGCAACTAGGCTTTAGGTGCAAGAGCGGCAATCAAAATTTCGCTTAGCTCTTTAACTTCAGCAGCATTTAGAGCAATCACAACTCGACCGCCACCTTCTGCTGGGATGCGAACCACAAAATGGCGCGCTTCTTGAACGCATTCCATTGGACCCTCGCCAGTTCTTGGCTTTTGCGCCGCCATAGGTCCCACCTCTCTGAGTCAGCCTGAAATACACTGAACAAGTGCCTTATTATCTCGCAGCAGGCTTGACTAAGGGCGATCAGTCCCCAACTAGAGGGTTTTTGCTAACTTCCGCAGCGAATACCACACTCCCAAGGTGAAGCCCGGACGAATCAGCCACCAAACGGCAAGTCCAAGATAGCCAAAGGGGATTTCTACTCGCTCAAACCAATCAAACTGAGTTTGGTTGACTGATACTTGGGTCAACGCAAACTTACCTTCTCCGCGGAGCATTTTTCCAGTATGCAGCACCTCAACAAGTGCTGGAGGCGCAAGTTTGGTGATTGTCATCGTATCCAAAAAGCCCAATTTCCAAACACCAGTGAAAGCAGCTATCTCCGATCCGACTGTTTTGCCATCGCCAGCGGAAAGCCAAACTCTTGTACTTAGCATCCAATCTGATTGCTTACTCCAATTAGTGATAGCTGCATAAGCTGAATCGATATCAGTTGGCAGCATAACTTTTAACTTAACATCTCTAGTGCGCATTTAAATCTCCGATTCAGCAATATCTGCATCAGTTGCAACTGCATCATATGGATTAGCCAGTTCAACTTCTATTAAATCTAAAGCTTGTTCTATTTCAGTTGCCCAATGAATACATGATGTTGCTTCATAAGTTACAAATCCAGCTGAAGTTATCTCAGTTAGCCAATTTCGCATTTGTTCATACATCGCATCTGGGTCTAACACAACTATTGGTTTATGGTGTATCCCCAATGACTTTGCAACCCAGATTTCAAAAAATTCTTCCAAAGTGCCAATCCCGCCTGGCAAGATGATAAATGCATCAGACAAATTCTCCATTGTAGCTTTTCTGGTTCGCATATCTGGCACTGAAATTAATTCAGTTGATTCATGATCTGCAACTTCTCGCTCAAATAACACTTCAGGTACAACTCCAATTGTTTCGCCACCAACGCTGCGAGCACCTTTAGTGACAGCTCCCATTGAAGAAAGAGATCCGCCGCCGGAGACTAACCGCCAACCCCGTCTTGCGATGGCCACGCCAACATCAAATGCATGCTCAATATGAATGGGGTCGATTTGTTGGTTAGCGGCACAAAACACACATACTGCGGTCATAAGTCCTTCACTTCTTGCCATCCCTTACGGTAAGGGTATGGAAAACAAACTAAGCGCTGCAGCCATTGGTGTTGCCACATTTGCTGGTGACAGTGTGCTGGATGTCTTTTTTCCAACTCCCCAACTAGCTCAAAAGCCAGCAGCAACTGAGATTTCAGAACCTAATAATGCCAGTGAATTTGTAACTAAGCGCGTTGTAACAGTTAGCATCGAGGACTTATCGGCAACTCCAACTGACGCATTGGATGTATATCTTCGATTACACCTGCTTTCGCACAGATTAGTTACTCCACACAGCATAAATTTAGCTGGCATCTTTGGTTTATTAGCCAATGTTGCCTGGACCACTAACGGTCCCATCCCGGTAGAACACGCCTCAACTTTTCTGCAGCAACAGCGCACTAGCGGAACTGCAAGCACAATTTTAGGTGTTGATCGTTTTCCTAGAATGATTGATTATGTAGTGCCAAGTGGAGTTCGGATTGCTGATGGTGATCGAGTTCGATTAGGCGCGTACCTTGCTGAAGGTACGGTAGTCATGCATGAAGGATTTGTGAACTTTAATGCGGGCACGCTTGGAAAATCTATGGTTGAAGGTCGAATAAGTGCAGGTGTAACAGTTGGTGCTGGAAGTGATATTGGTGGTGGCGCATCAATTATGGGCACATTATCTGGTGGTGGCAAAGAAGTTATCCGAATAGGTGAAAACTGTTTAGTCGGTGCTAATGCAGGAGTTGGTATTTCACTTGGTAACAACTGTATTATTGAAGCAGGTTTGTATTTAACAGCTGGTAGCAAAGTGCTACTACCTGATGGAAAGATTGTTAAAGCAACAGCACTCTCTGGAGAATCAGATTTGTTGTATCGAAGAAATAGTCAAACCGGTGCGATTGAAGCTATTGCAAAATCGGGTAACTGGAGCGGATTAAATCAATCTTTACACTAATCGATTTGCCAGTTTGGCAATACGCTCATCTGTTTCAGTAAGTGCAGCTCTAATGAAACTATTGCCAGCAGTTCCATAAAAAGATCCAGGTGCAACAAGCACTCCCCGTTCAGCTAACCAGTTCACACTTTGCCAACAGTCTTCATCGCGGGTGAGCCACAGGTATAGGCCAGCACCTGACTCCTCAATACGAAATCCTGCACTAGTAAATGCATTTTGCATAACTTGTCGTCTCTGCAAATAAACCTCTCGTTGCGCTAGGGCATGTCCTTCATCAAGCCAAGCCGCAGTTGCTGCAGCCTGCGAAGGTGTTGGCATCAATAAACCTAAATGTTTTCGAGCTTGCAATAAAGCAGCAATTATTGTTTTATCTCCAGATATAGCCGCTGCACGATAACCAGCTAGTGATGAGCGTTTGGATAGTGAATGCAAAGCAATTAAATTCTGATACCTTCCATTTGTTAGTTCAGTTGTCAGAATTGAAGTGGGCTTTACCTCCCATCCCAAAGTTAAATAGCACTCATCACTTGCAATCAGCGTGTTGGTATCTCGAGAAAACTCAATCCACGAGGTTAATTCTGATTTCGTTAAAACTTTACCTGATGGATTAGCCGGTGAATTTAACCAAACTAAATCAACTTTCTCGGCTAACTGATTTGGTAAATCTGCTAAAACTACTTTAGCTTTTACGGCTTGTGCACCTACAGCATAACTTGGATACGCCAAAGTTGGAATTGCAACTGTGCTGCTTGCGTCTAAACCCAGCAGAAACGGTAATAGTGCAACCGCTTCTTTTGATCCAACAGAAGGAATTGTGCTCAATTGTGAGACATCAGCACCAGCAACTTTTGCTAACCAAGTTTCTTGAGCACAAACTAATTCTTTACTGCCGGCAGTTAATGGGTAACCTGGCGCATTCAGTGCAGCAGCTGCAGCAGATTGAATTACCTGTGCAACTGAATCAACCGGTGTACCAATAGACAAATCTATTTTTCCATCAGGATGAGCGGCTGCTAGGTCAGCTGCAGGTTGCAATAAGTCCCATGGGACATCTGGCAGATTACTTGCAAGCAAGAACTAACTAGCTTTCGGAGGTTTTGCCGCAACCACATCTACATCTTTGCCAACCCGACCAACTTTGCTTGCTCCACCAGGGGATCCGATTTCATTGAAGAAATCTCGGTTGTATTGGGTGTAGTTTGCTAATTCTGCTGGCACATCATCTTCATAGAAAATTGCTTCAACAGGGCACACTGGCTCGCAGGCACCACAATCCACACACTCATCTGGATGGATGTACAGCATCCGATCGCCCTCATAAATACAGTCAACTGGGCACTCTTCAATGCACGACCTGTCCTGAGTATCAATACAGGCTTCCGTAATTACATAAGTCATTGTGTCGCTCCTAAGTTAACTAGGGCGCAGATTATCGCCTCTATCTTTAGATGCAAATGCAGCACTACTGAGCATTTGCTCATAGGCTTAACCAATGCTGCAGATATATGACACCAAATCTCGGGATTTAGCGGTTATTTCGACTAAAACTCCAGTAAAAATATATGCCTGCGGCCCCACAGTCTATCGAGATGTGCACTTGGGTAACTTGCGCAGTTTCTTACTACCAGACTTGCTCAGAACTGCTTTAAGTAGTGCTGGCATTGATTCTTTTGTTGTGCAAAATATAACTGATGTTGGTCATATGGTTGATGACACTGGCATTGAATCTGTTGATCCCAATCAAGACAAAATGTTGCAGCAAGCAGCCGCTGAGAAAGTCTCTGCGTTGGATATTGCTCGCAAGTATGAATCTAAGTACTTAGCGGATTTATCTGCACTAAATGTTCAATTGCCAGACCAAACTCCGCGCGCTAGCGAAACTATTAATGAAATGATTGCAGTTATAGAAAAACTCATTTATCTTGATTTTGCATATCAAGGTGATGATGGTTCAGTATTTTTCAGTGCACAAAAATTCCCCAGTTATGGCGCTATTAGTGGGAACACTCTTGATCAACTTAAGCCTGGACACCGGTTTGAGGGTGAGATTGACTCCAACAAAAGATTTCATGGTGATTGGGCGCTATGGAAAATCTCTGATCAGCGCAGAACACAACTCACTTGGGACACTCCTTGGGGCCAAGGTTTTCCCGGTTGGCATATTGAATGCACGGCAATGTCTTTGTCAGCATTTGGTGACCAGATTGACATCCATACTGGTGGAATTGATCTGCGATTTCCACATCATGAAAACGAACGTGCACAATCAAATTGTGTTTCAGGTAAAGAAGTAGTTAATGCATGGGTACATGCTGAACATTTACTATTTGAAGGCAGAAAAATGTCAAAGAGCACAAACAATGTGGTGCTCTTATCGGATGTAGTTTCAGCAGGTATCTCGCCAGCAGCAGTGCGACTAGTTTTTCTAGAAAACCATTATCGCTCCCAGTTAAATCTAACCTGGGAAACTTTAGTTGCCGCTGAGCAAACGATTCGCAGATGGAGTGATTTAGTTGATGGAGCTAAAGCAATTAACCAAGAACTCAAATCAAAAATATCTGCTCAATTGTTAAATAATTTAAACACAGCAGATGCTGTGATATCTATAAGATCTGCTGAAAAAGAACTGGCAAAATCACCATCTGCACGTGCAGACGTAATTGCAACTGGTACGGACTTACTAAAAATAAATTTAGCTATCGAACCTGTGGCGATATCCGAAGATGCAAAACGACTAGTGCAAGCGCGAGACCAAGCTCGGTTAGAACGTGATTGGCAACAAAGTGATTCTTTGCGTGATCAACTTATATCGATGGGTTATGAAGTAAATGATGCTAGTTCGGGAACGATGCTTCGTCGTGCGATTCTGCCGCCAAAGATCTAGTGGGCAGAACTAACGACATTAGCGCAGCAATACCAGTAATTCCGATATACCAATAAGTTAATTTGTCCCCTATCAAGATTAAGTCTCCGACAGCAGTTGGTGTGGCGGCTCGATAGGTAATCAAACCCCAGATAATTATTACTAAAGTTGATTGCCAAAATGATTTCTGTTTGACTCTAATGTATCTAGTAGTCAGAATAATTAAAGCAGCTGCAACAATTGAGCCTATCGGGATGTCACGATAAACCAATGAACTTAGCAATACTGAAACTGCACTAACAGCAAGGGCAAGTGATAAGGAGAGTGGCCAGTCCAATTTGTTCATAGGATTACTCTAATCCGAAAAGTGGATTTGTACGATCAAACACTTGATAGCACTGCCTACCTGATGCAATTTTGAAATACTCTAACTCAATTCCGCTTAGATCAAAATTTGCTGGTCGTAGATAAAAGCTTCCGGCTGGATCTATTTGACTTCGATAACAAAGTAGAGCTGACAATTTTGCTGCTGTAGCTGGAACAATGAAATCTATTTCATCATCAGTCACAATGAAACTCATTTTGGTCAAATCAACTTCCCCAAAAAATGCTGTTCCACTGCTCGCTAACTCAGCCAATTTAGCACTTTCTGATTGCGGAAAAACTGGATATAAAAGTGGGATACTTAATTTAGTTTCTTCTAATGCAGCCAATACAATTTGATTACACTTTATGTGATCTGGATGTCCATAACCACCACCAGGTTCATAGGTAACAATCAAATCAGGTTGAAACTCATTAAAAATCTCAATTAAATCCTTCGTTAAAACATTTAAATCTTGATTTATTAGTGCTCTAGGATTGTCATTTCTAGAATCACCCTTCATGCCAGAGTCAAGGTGTTTACCAAATCCTCCCAGCCATCTGTGTTGCGGTCGCCCTAATTCAATTAAGGATTGTGCGAGCTCTGATGATCTTAATTTAGCGAGTGCGCCCGCACTAATTGGGGTTTGAGAGTTAAGCACCTCGCCACATTCGCCTGCGGTAGCGGTAACCACCATTACTTGCGCACCTTGAAATATTGCGGAATGAATAAGGCCACCAGTAGTAATGGCTTCATCATCTGGGTGAGCGTGCAGCAGCAGCAATCTCGCAACCATGCCGCTACCTTACGCGGGTGGGCAACCAAGAATCCTTCATCAGTCAATATGCAGCGTCGGGTCGATTTCGCAATGGAGCGCCGCGCTCATTTTCAATTACCGATTCTGGAGCTTATTACTTGCAAAGTACGGGTCCAACTGATTCAATTTTGCAACTTAAACGAATTGATTTACAAACTGGCGAGATAAATATAATTTTCAATCCAGCAGAAGTAACTGTTGATTCCGATTTACCTAAGGCTGAAAAAGCTCGACGAGAGCGCTTACGCGAATCTGGTACAGGAATCACTGCATACTCGGTTTCAAAGTCAGGCACTGAAATAGTGTTTGCACTTAATGGCACCATTATCTTGATTCGCACAAAACCAGAAACAAAAATAGAAACAGCGCCATATTCGGATGTGTTTGATCCCCAAATTAGTTCTGATGGTGCCACGATTGCTTGCGTAAGAAATGGATCGGTATGGGTTATTCCTACCGAAGCATTGCATCTGGGTTATCAAATTACGCCAATAGACCAAAACACGTGGGGATTAGCTGATTTTCTGAGCGCTGAAGAGTTTGGTAGATCAACTGGCTTTTGGTTCTCGCCAAATGGAGAACAAATTCTGGCCCAGTATTTTGATGACAGTATGGTCACTAACATCGCAATCGCAGATTTAGCGCAACCGACCAAACCAATTGCACCGCACAAGTTTCCATTTGCTGGAACGGCAAATCTTAAAGTTGGCTTGAGAGTTTTTTCTGCTCGCACTGGATCACAAGCCCTCTCTTGGGATACCGAGAACTTTCCATATTTATCACAGGCCGGCTGGTGCGATGACAACAGTATTTTTGCAGTGGTTTTAGATAGAGATCAAAAACAACTTCATCACCTTAAATTTGATTTAGCTTTAGGTGCACAAATTGTTGAAGTTGTGCAGCAGCAAACTTGGGTTGAGAGCTCACCAAAACTTCATCGAGTCAATAGTGCAACCAGATGGGATATACGAGATGATTTCATGGGTAACCAGCGAAGACTGTATAGAAATGGCGAAGCGGTTACGCCTACTAACTTGTATGTTCGTTCAATTGTTTTTAGCAGTTCAGAGTTAGCCATAATAGAAGCAACCTCAAGCTCTGCTTATAATCAAATTATAAAAATCGAGCAATCTGGCATAACTGAACTTACACCTACAAACAAATATAGCAGCGCATTTGCAGCAAATGAATCAATACTTATTGCAATGACTACTGACTTTGATCAAGATCCAATATATATTGCGAAAACGTTGGATAATCATTTTACTATTCCAGATTTATCCTTTACCCCAAATATTTCAATTAACATCAAACGTCTTAATGAGACACAAACAAATCGCACTGTCGTTTTACTGCCAAAAGAGTTTTCCAGTTCGCTACCAGTGATTATGTCGCCATACGGCGGCCCGCATGCTCAATTGGTTTTAGCAACTAAGCGAAAGTATGCCCTTGATCAATGGTTTGCAGATCAAGGATTTGCGGTAATTGTTTCTGACGGACTTGGCTCTCCAGGTGTTAATACTCATTGGGAACATGCCATTACAAAGAATTTTGTTGCTTCACTTGATTGCCAAATTGCCGCACTCGAACAAGCTTCAAGGGAACTTCCTGGTGTCATAGATCTAGAACGAGTTGGTATTCGTGGATGGTCATTTGGCGGATATCTGAGTGCTCTTGCAACTATGACTTATCCCGACATTTTCAAAGTTGCCGTTGCTGGAGCTCCCGTTACAGAATGGCGACTGTATGACTCTGGTTACACGGAAAGGTATTTGGGACATCCTGAAATAGATTCAGAAACATATGATCGAAATTCACTTTTAAAGTTGTATCCAACCAAAATAGGTAAATTGTTAATTGTGCATGGGCTGGCCGATGATAATGTGCTCGCTGCGCACAGCCTGCAACTGTCAGCGCATTTAATTAACTTGGGATTACAGCACCAGTTCTTGCCACTGTCGAATGTTACGCATATGACTCCGCAAGTTTCAGTTACTGAAACACTACTTAAAACTGAGTTAGCAATGTTTAAACAGCTCTAAACATTAAAACGAAATTCAACTACATCGCCATCGGCCATTATGTATTCCTTGCCTTCAGTGCGAACGAGACCTTTAGCTTTCGCTTCTGCCATTGATCCAGATTTAACAAGATCATCAAAACTAACGATTTCCGCCTTAATAAATCCGCGCTGAAAATCGGTATGGATAACGCCGGCTGCCTCAGGGGTGGTTGCACCTTTTGGAATAGTCCAAGCACGCGCTTCTTTTGGACCTGCTGTCAAATAAGTTTGCAGTCCAAGCGTGGCAAAACCAACACGAGCCAGTGTGCTTAAGCCAGACTCTTGCTGACCAACACTTCTGAGCAGTTCCATTGCCTCATCATCAGGCAACTCAAGTAATTCCGTTTCCAATCTGGCATCAAGGAAAATTGCTTCTGCTGGGGCGACGATAGCTTGCATTTGTGACTTTGCGTTTTCATCAACTAATCCTGCATCATCAACGTTAAATACATATAAAAATGGTTTTGCAGTCAATAAGAACAGTTCACGTAAAGGTTCTCGATCAATCCCAGAGGCAAAAATAGTCTTACCACCATTCAAAATTTCTTGCGCAGATTCTGCCGCTATTAAAGCGGCTTGTTTAGTTTTATCATTTCTAGCTTCTTTTTGTAAACGTGGAATTGCTTTTTCTAATGTCTGTAAATCTGCCAAAATTAACTCAGTATTTATGGTTTCAATATCATCTTTAGGCGAAATCTTTCCATCAACATGTATTACATCTGGATCTGCAAATCCACGAATAACCTGACAAATAGCATCTGCCTCGCTAATGTTGGCCAAGAATTTGTTACCTAAGCCTGCACCTTCACTTGCTCCCTTAACAATTCCCGCGATGTCCACAAATGAAACTGTGGCTGGCAGAGTTCGCTCAGATCCAAACATTTTTGCGAGCACATCGAGTCTAGAATCCGGTACACCAACTACCCCAACATTTGGTTCAATCGTTGCAAATGGATAGTTGGCAGCTAAAACATTGCTGCGCGTGAGTGCATTAAAAAGCGTTGATTTACCCACATTGGGTAGACCAACTATTCCAATCGTGAGCGCCATAGTCGCAATCCTAGAGACACCCTGGTGTAAAAGATGAGTCCCTGCAACGATATTTGATTACGATGAGCAATATGGCGCAACAACCAGGGCAGCTGTACCGTGCAATCGGCGCAGTTGGTGAGATGGCTGATAACGCTAGACCTGCTGTTGCAACAAGAAAACGCATATTGCCTGAGTTGCCAGAAATAGTTGATCGGCCAAAAACTACGAGATTTATCTGGGTAACTTTTTTCGCCCTTTGTCTCTCCGCTGCAATTGAAGATTGGCTGCGTGGTGAAATTGGCTTGATTACCGGAAGTATCGGTATTGGATTAGTGATATTTGGTCGAATTGTTTTAAACAAATCGGATTTAGCCTATTTGGTTGCCACGCCACCTGCAGCATTTTTAATTGCTGTTACTTTGCCTGATTTAATTGGCATCATTCAATCTGCAAATCCAATCAATCAATTGGGCGCAACAGTGATTACCAGGTTATCTAATTTAGCTCCGTTTGTTTTATCTGCATTTGTTTTGAGTTTCTTGCTTTACAAAATTGCAAATCGAAAATGATTACTTTGCTGCAGCCTTTTGTGCTTTTCGCAATTCAGGAGGGGTTGCAAACACAAGTCGCTCTTCAGCAGTTTTAACTTCCTCAACATCAGCAAATCCGCGTTGGGCTAACCAAGTTAGAACTCCGTCAACTAGTGATTCAGGAACTGAAGCACCAGAGGTCAGTCCAACAGTCTCAACACCAGTCAGCCATTCATCTTTGCACTCAGTGAAGTTATCAACTCGATATGCAGCATCAGCGCCAGCTTCAAGTCCAACTTCAACCAAGCGCACACTATTACTTGAATTGCCCGAGCCAACAACTATTAACAACTCAACCTGGGGAGCAATTGCCTTAACGGCACCTTGTCGATTCTGAGTTGCATAACAAATGTCATCACTTGGCGGATCTATCAATAACGGCAATCTGGCTCGTAAGCGATCAACTGTTTCTAAAGTCTCATCAACAGATAATGTAGTTTGTGATAACCAAGCTACTGGTCGATTTGGATCAATTTTCACATTGTCAGCAGCATCTAATCCATCAACGAGCTGAATATGCTCTGGTGCTTCACCCGCAGTTCCTTCAACCTCTTCATGGCCCTCATGTCCGATTAACAAAATCTGATAATCCTCAGCAGCAAAGCGTTTTGCTTCTTGATGAACTTTAGTAACAAGTGGACAGGTTGCATCAATTGTTTTTAAGTTTAGATCGGCCGCTTGCGCGTGCACTGCTGGAGATACTCCGTGGGCTGAAAAAACAACTGTACTGCCTGGCGGCACTTCATCTAGTTCTTCAACAAAAATCGCGCCTCTAGCTTCTAAGTCCTCTACTACATGTTTGTTATGCACAATCTGTTTACGCACATATACAGGCGCACCATACAAATCTAAAGTTTGCTCAACTGTAATTACTGCTCGATCAACACCAGCACAATAGCCACGAGGAGCTGCAATCAGGACTTTCTTTGCCATGCCCTAAGAATAGAGGGGGTATTAGGAGTCTGCCTGTTTGCCAGAAACTGCTGGGAATTCGCCACCAGCAACTCGAATACTTAGTCCCGTACCAGATTTTGGTGGTTTAGTTACGAGCTGGTCAGATTTCGTGCGAACAATTGCGTATCCCCGATCCAAGGTTCCTTGTGGTGATAGTGCTTTTATTGTGGCAGTAGAAGTTGAAATGAAAGTTCGCGCATCTGAAAGTTCTTGTTTGATAAAGCTTCTTACTAAATAGCGTTGATCATTTAACCATTGTTTTGCTTGTAATAACTGAGTCTTTGGATGCAACGGTAGCAGATTATGCTGTAGTTCAAACAAACTAGCTTGCTCATCTCTGATAATTGAGAAGATCTCTCGACTTAATCGACGTTGTAAATTTTTAATCAAATCTATCTCTTCAATCAAGCTCGGTACAATTTTTCTCGCAGCATCAGTTGGAGTAGATGCACGCACGTCTGCGACATAATCTAAGAGTGGGTTGTCCTGCTCATGGCCAATTGCACTAACAATTGGTTTGTTAATGCTCGCAACTAATCGAATCAGACCTTCATCAGAAAAAGGGAGTAAATCTTCAAGTGATCCCCCACCTCGTGCGATCACGATTACGTCAACTTCATCATCTGCTGCAAGTTCTTTAATTGCAGCTGCAACTTCTTTCACAGCATTTGCGCCTTGCACCGCAACTTCTTTCACAGCAAACTCGATCAATGGCCAGCGTGATTGCGCATTAACTATTACGTCATGTTTAGCATCACTATCACGACCGCAAATCAAACCAACTTTTCTTGGCAAGAATGGCAAAGATTTCTTTCGCTTTGCATCAAACAATCCCTCGGCAGCAAGTAGTTGCTTAAGTGCTTCTAGACGAGCTAATAGTTCTCCTAATCCAACTGGTCGAATAGCTTGCACTCGCCACTGAAGCTCGCCTCGTCGAGGCCAAATCTCAGGTAGAACTTTTAACAAAACGTGACTGCCTTCGACCAAATACTTAATGTCTTCACCTAACGCACTTCGTGGTGACATTATGGAAATTGAGGCTTCAGCATTTAGATCTCTAAATTTGGCAAATGTGACATTTGAACGCTCGTTTACTTCCGAAAGCTGTCCTTCGACCCATACGGCAGGTAGGTTCTTAATCACATCTTTAAGCCGCGATAAAACCTCGTGCACCTGGACTGCTTGTTGCGGTTCTGCGCCAAAACTCACCCACTAAGCCTAAGGCGCGTAAAGTGTGCGCGTGAGCAAGATCCAACTGCCGGGTGGAAACAGCCCAGAAAAACTAAGTTATGAGCAAGCTCGAACCGCTCTCACTGAAGTTGTTGAACTTATGGAATCTGGTGAATTAGAGCTGGAGCAATCCATTGCGCTCTGGGAGCGCGGCGAACTTCTAGCGCGGCTTTGTGACGATTTCCTAACTAAGGCTCAAGCCAAACTCTCTGCCTTGGAGGATGAAGAATCTAATGACTGAATTTCAGTACACCCCATTACTTCCGCTTGGAGATGATCACACTGAATATCGATTAATTTCAACATCAGGTGTTAGTACAGTAAATGTAAATGGCAAAGAGTTTTTACAAGTGAGCACTGAGGCAATTGAGCAATTGAGTTTTGAAGCCATCAAAGATTCCCAGCATCTACTGCGTTCATCACATCTAGCCCAGTTACGTAAAATCATTGATGATCCTGAAGCAAGTCCAAATGATCGCTTTGTTGCACTGGATTTGCTGAAAAATGCAAACATATCTGCTGGTGGAATTTTGCCAATGTGCCAAGATACTGGAACTGCAATTGTTAAAGCAGAACGTGGAATGTTTGTTTTGACTGAGGGTAATGATGAAGTTGCTATCAGCAAAGGAATGTTTGATGCATATCAAAAACTAAATTTGCGCTACTCTCAATTAGCACCAATAACTGTGTTTAATGAAAAGAACACTGGTACAAATATGCCTGCTCAAATTGAGATTGGCGCTAATACAAATCCTGATGAAGCAACCGAATATCAGTTCTTGTTTATCGCTAAAGGTGGTGGATCGGCTAACAAATCTTTGTTGTTTCAAGAAACAAAAGCACTACTAAATCCAACGCGGTTAATGAGTTGGCTTGATGAAAAATTGCGAACAATTGGAACCTCTGCCTGCCCGCCATATCACTTAGCAATTGTTGTCGGCGGAACATCTGCTGAGCACACACTAAAAACAGCAAAACTTGCATCTGCTAGGTATCTAGATTCACTACCAACATCAGGAAGTGAGTTAGGTCATGCTTTTCGGGATCTAGAACTCGAGCAAGAGATTCTCAAATTAACTCAAGGTTTTGGAATTGGTGCACAGTTTGGTGGGAAATATTTCTGTCATGATGTTCGAGTAGTGCGATTGCCAAGACATGGTGCTTCATGTCCCGTTGCAATAGCTGTTTCTTGTTCGGCGGATCGCCAAATTCTTGGAAAAATAACTAAAGATGGTGTTTATCTTGAGCAGCTAGAAACTGATCCGGCCAAATATTTGCCCGAAGTTACGCAAAGCGATGACAGCAATGTAGTACAAATTGATTTATCTCGACCAATGCAAGAAATTCGTTATCAGTTAAGTCAGCATCCAGTTAAAACTCGGTTGAGCCTTATTGGCACAATGATTGTTGCTCGCGATTTAGCGCATGCAAAGATTGCTGAGATGCTAGATCGAGGTGAAAAATTACCGGAGTATTTTAAAGATTATGCAGTTTATTATGCTGGACCTGCAAAAACTCCTACAGGAATGCCAAGTGGGTCATTTGGTCCAACAACCGCAGGTCGAATGGATAGTTATGTTGAACGATTCCAAGCGGCTGGGGGATCTTTTGTGATGTTAGCTAAAGGCAATCGAAGCGTTGAAGTTGCTAACGCATGTAAAAAGTATGGCGGTTTTTATCTTGGCTCAATTGGTGGTCCAGCAGCTCGATTAGCGCATGACAACATTACTGATGTCGCGGTTTTGGATTTTCCTGAACTTGGAATGGAAGCTATCTGGAAAATTGAAGTGAAAAACTTTCCTGCATTTATTGTGATTGATGATAAAGGTAATGATTTTTACGCTGATACATTGCGACCTATCGCCCTTACGATTCCAGTAAAGAGTTAGTACCAACCCCGACGGTTCATAAAATCAAGTGCTTTACAGGGGGACTTGTAGCGACTCTTTATATATGACGCTCCCCACTTAATCTGCACTTCTGGGTTCTTTTTCCAGCCTTTCCCAGCAGTTCCCATTTTGTGTCCAGGTAGTGCTTGCGGAATCCCATAGGCACCACTTCGTCTGTTCTTAGCTAGCTCATTCCAGCCACTTTCCATCTGCCACAATTTGTCTAAGCATTTCCAGTGATAGTTGTTCCAGCCATATATTCGCTTGATATATAGATGCGCATACCAGCGGTTGTATGACTTTGAAGCAAAATGATGCGGCGAGCGCTCGCGCGCAGTTGCCAGAAATCTTGATTTTGCAGCAGGAACTGCCTGCTGTTCGGTTGCTGCGGCTGCTTGAGCTGAATCTCGAGCGGGATCTGAGATACCTGAAGTGTCACAGCCAATAGAACCATCCACGCAGGTTTGTTGTTCAGGAGTTGCGTTTGCTGGCAGGATGGAGAAAAGCAGCAGCAGGGCGGTAAGGGGAAGTGCCCAAGGCTTGATGGCACTTGTCATAGCAACAGCGTGCCACAGATTTGGCGAACTAGGGCCTGTTATCCACCCCTACAAAGTGGGAAATTTATAGATATTTTTCGCTAAATCGGACATTTGACCCAAATTTCTGTGAGCTAGGTCACAAACCTGGAATCTCCTCCAGCATCTCAGTGACCATAGCTGCAATTGGGGAACGCTCGGATCGA
Organism: Actinomycetota bacterium; assembly: GCA_016870575.1. Lineage (GTDB taxonomy): Bacteria > Actinomycetota > Actinomycetes > S36-B12 > UBA5976 > AcAMD-5. Next base: position 48,966 of record VGBH01000001.1, on the reverse strand, counting down.
GTGAGGGTGATATGGGCGAAAAGTGGGTGCCCCTTTAACTTTTCGATGACTGCAGCAATTCCGTCATATCGACCGACACGTAAATTATCTCGTTGCGCAACATCGTGAGTAAGCACAACTTTCGATCCTCTACCAATTCTGGATAGAACCGTTAACAAGACATTACGTTCAAGTGACTGGGCCTCATCAACAATAACAAAAGCGTCATGCAGTGAGCGACCTCGAATATGGGTAAGAGGTAGCACTTCGAGCATTCCGCGCGAGACCACTTCTTCGATTACTTCACGTGATGTGACCGAACCTAAGGTATCAAAAACGGCCTGCGCCCAAGGCGACATCTTCTCGCCTTCACTGCCAGGTAAATAACCCAACTCTTGTCCGCCAACTGCATATAGTGGTCGAAAAACCATGATAGAACGATGTTTACGACGTTCAAGGGTTTGCTCTAATCCAGCGCACAAAGCCAGCGCACTTTTGCCAGTGCCAGCTCTTCCGCCAAGAGAAACTATGCCAACTTCTTCATCTAGCAATAAATCAAGCGCAATTCTTTGCTCAGCACTTCGGCCGCGAATACCAAATGCTTCAATATCACCGCGAATCAACTGAACAGAGCGATCAGGTAAAACCCGACCGAGTGCTGAGTTTTTCTCACTTTGCAAAACCAGTCCAGTATGAACAGGTAAATCTTGAGTAGTCGCAATTGTGGTAGTCCCATTTTTGTACAACTCATCAAGTACTTTTGATCCAACAGTTATTTCAGCAACGCCATTCCATCCGGTAGTAACAACAAATTCGGCTTTATATTCTTCTGCTGTCAACCCAACGGATGATGCCTTAACTCGCATCGGTAAGTCTTTACTAACAATTACTACCTCTGCGCCTTCACTTGCCAGTGATGCAGCAACTGAAAGTATTCGCGTGTCATTATCTCCAAGGCGTAATCCAGATGGGAGTGCTGCACCACTTGTGTGATTCAACTCCACTCGTAAAGTGCCACCAAGATTGCCAATTGGAATTGCTTGATCTAATCGACCAAATTCAACTCTTAAATCATCCAATAGGCGGAGTGCCTGACGGGCAAAATAGCCAAGCTCAGGATGTGAGCGCTTAGCTTCTAACTCAGTAATTACTACCACTGGCAAAACCACATCATGCTCCGCAAATCGTAGAAGTGCTCGCGGATCAGATAGCAAAACACTGGTATCTAAAATATAGGTGCGTTTAAGCTCAGCAACTTTTGCTGGTTTGTGATTTGCAACTTTTAAATTAGCGGATTTAGTTCGTGGAGCGCGAGCAGCTTTTGCGCTAGATGCCTTGCGAGCAGCGGGCACCCGACCTCCCGAATTATGTTGTTGGCGGGAGATTTCCACACAAACCTCAACTGCTAGTTGAGACACGCCCAAGTGATATCAAGTGTTCATAATCCATATCGACGTTGGCGCTGGGTAAATGCTCGGAGTGCTCGCAGGAAATCTATTCGCCTAAAGGCTGGCCAGTAGGCTTCACAGAAATAAAACTCACTGTGTGCTGATTGCCAGAGCAAAAATCCAGATAAGCGTTGCTCACCTGAAGTGCGAATTACAAGATCTGGATCTGGCTGACCTTTGGTATACAGGTGTGCTGAAATCTCGGCATCATTCAACTCGTCAATTAACTGGTTAGCAGATAAACCTTTATCGCTCTGCAATCTAATCCAAGACTTAACGGCATCAACCACTTCGCGTCTACCGCCATAAGCAATTGCAACATTAATTAAAGGTTTGTCAATTAGATTTTGGGTATCAGATACTGCTTGGGCTATCGAGCTTGCTAGCGGTTGTGGAATTGCACCTTTAGCGCCAACTAAATTTATTCGCCAGCGTTGAGTTGCTGCCAGCTCATTTACCGAACTTTCAATGACTTCAAGCAAATTTTTCAGTTCTGATTCATCTCGTTGGAGATTTTCGGTAGATAACAACCAAAGTGTGCGAACTGGAATATCTAACTCATCACACCATAGGAGAAATTCAACAATCTTCTTAGCACCAGCAGCATGTCCTGATCTAGAAGTTGATCCTTTTCCAGTTGCCCAACGACGGTTGCCATCCAAGATAACGCCAACATGTTTGGGCAATTGCTTACCCTTCAATTCATTTAATAACTGACGCTCATACACCCGATAGAGTAAATTTTTTAAAGGCATTTAATTATTCAGGTCGATTTCGATCTTCTAGATTCTTTAATCTTCTAATCAAAGATCTGCCAATAATAAAAACTGCTACCGTCAAGCCGACCATAATTGCCGCCCAATACCAACTGGGTGTTGCTGCTTTATCTGCTTCAGTTAAAACGTCCAACCCTAGCCTCGCAATCCATTAAACAAATCTGTTTCTGGTAATTTAACTCCGACATTATCAATTGCTAATTCATAATCTTCTGTTGGCCAAATTTCCCGCTCTAATTCTCTTGGAAAAGCAAACCACATTCCAGTTGGATCTACCTGAGTCGCGTGAGCCTTGAGTACATTATCTCTAACCGAAAAATACTCCGCGCAATGAAATTGAGTCGTCACTCGAGATGGCTCTGGTTCCCAATCCGTTAACCATTCTGCCAATGGGCTAATCAAGTTTGCTGTCAATGCGGCTTGATGCATTGTGACTACTTTGTCATAACTAAATGTTTGATGGTAATAAATCTTGGGTACTTGCCATACAGATAAATCACTTGGATAACTGGGGTCCGCTGCGTTTTGATAGGCGCGTATTGTTATTTCATGCGTGCGAATGTGATCTGGATGCGGATAGCCTCCATTTTCATCATATGTCGTTACTACGTGTGGCTTAAACTCACGAAAAATCTCAACCAGCGGTGCTGCCGCTTTTTCTGGATCTATAGCAGCAAAACAACCATCAGGTAATGGCGGCTTTAGATCACCTTCCGGATATCCGCTATCAACAAAACCCAGCCAGCGGTGTTGGCATCCAAGAATCTTGATTGCATTTGCCATCTCTTGCTTTCGAATCTGAGCTATATCTGCATTTGGTGAAATCTCCAAACTCTTATTCAATAAATCACCACGCTCTCCGCCTGTTGCGGTAACAATCAAAACTTTTATCCCTTCAGCAACATACTTCGCAATTGTTGCTGCGCCTTTGCTTGCTTCATCATCTGGGTGAGCGCGCACGGCTAGTAGTCGTAACTCATTATTCACAGAACGTAGTTTGGCAGTAATCTTGGCATAACAAACAAAGGACACCAGTGGGTTTTTCAAAAGCACAATGGGAGCAACTCCCACCAGATGTCAAAGTCCGCTACCCAAAACCTGGCTCTGATCTTGGGTTGTGGTTAGTTGGTATTTCCGCTGCACTAGTAATTGCAAGTTTTGTTGGTTTTGGATTCAATCGCTTTGTTGCTCTCCCAGCCGATAGTAAGTTAACAGGCTTTGAAATTGTTGATGATTCAAGAGTACAAACTGACTTTGAAGTTAATCGAGATCCGGGATCGACAATAACTTGTGCTTTACGCGCGCAAGATGACCGCAGAATCGATGTTGGATATGCCTGGGTAGAGATTTCACCAAGTGAGCAGCGGGTAACAGCTGTTAGTTATCCACTGGCAACACGAAAACTTGCAGTATTGGTTGAAGTTTTAGGCTGCAGTGTCGGCAGCGAAGTATCGGGTGTGCCAGTGCCTCAGGTTGAACCTGGTACTCAGTTACCTGAGCAACCTGCACCGGGACGTATACCACCTAACTTGTAATCTAGAGTCATATGAATGAAGTTCATTGGTTAACCCAAGAAGCCTTTGACCGCTTACAGGCAGAACTTGCCGAGCGTGAAGGTGCTGGACGGGTTGAACTCACTAAGCGAATCGAATTAGCTCGTGAAGAGGGAGATCTCAAAGAAAATGCGGGATATCACGCGGCTAAAGATGAGCAAGGAAAGAATGAAGCTCGAATTCGGCAAATTCGCCACCTACTTGATCACGCGCAAATTGGCACACCAGATGTTGGTGAGGGGGTTGCTCATATTGGCCAAGTGATAACCGTGGAATTTGCGGATGGTGATAGCGAGACATTCCTTTTGGGGTCTAGGGAAGAGGCCGCGCACTCATCCCTGGATGTGTTATCGCCAACATCACCTCTTGGTGCTGCAGTTTTAAATCAAGAGGTTGGAGCGAAAATAAGTTATCAATTACCAAATGGCAAATTAATTTCTGTAACAATTACTGAGGTGCGTCCTTACTCTTAGGTAATGGCGTAGGCTTTCGCCATCTAACGAAAGTCGTTCTTGTCCACGAAATCTAAAGAGTCAGGCAGTATCAGAGATCTGCCTCCAGCAATTTAGGTAGTTTCAGTAATCTCATTCTCAGTTGCACTTGGTTTTGGAATTCTAGCGCCAGTTATTCCACTATTTGCGCGGTCATTTGGTGTGAGTGTATTCGCCGCTAGCACTGTTATTTCTATTTTTGGTCTTACCAGAATTATCTCAGCACCAGTTTCAGTAATATTAATTGAAAAAGTTGATGAGCGATTTGTTTTATCTGCTGGCTTAATTCTTGTTGCAGTTACAACTGGACTTGCCGGTACAGCTAATGACTTCTTTCATTTATTACTGCTTAGAGGTATTGGTGGATTTGGTTCAGCAATGTTTACTGTTTCCGCAACATCATTAGTTGTGCGCATGGCACCAAGACATCTGCGAGCACGAGCTTCCAGTGTTTCAAATGGTGGGTTTTTGGTTGGCACTCTCTTCGGCCCAGCTCTTGGAGCAGCCGTGCTCGGTATTTCAATTAGAGCACCCTTTTTCCTTTATTCAATAACAGTTTCAATTGCTGCAGTTATCTCTATTTTGTTTTTATCAAGCAAAAGAACAACGCCGGAGGATCAGCCAGATTCAACTTCTAACGTTAAATCCCATTTGCGTCTTATTGATGGATTTAGACATGCCGGTTATCGAGCTGCATTTACTGTTTCATTATTGATTGGGTTCGCTTTTCTCGGAATACGACAAACTGCAGTTCCAATTTATGTCACTGAAGAGTTAAAAGAATCAGCAAGCTTGGTTGCTTATGGGTTCTTTACTGCATCGGCATCGCAAATTTTTATTCTGTTGCCAGCAGGTAAATATGCCGACACCAAGGGCAGGCGAGGTGCGATGGTAATTGGCTCTTCGCTTGCCTTGATATCGTCAATATTCTTAATGGCTTGGCAATCAACTTTAGGATTCTTTTTAAGTATGATCTTCAGTGGTTTGGCTGGTGCATTTTTAGGCTCAGCACCCGCTGCCATTGTTGGTGACGTGGTGGAAGGGCGAAGAAGAGGTCCATTACTTGCAGCGTTTCAGATGGCTGCCGATATTGGTGTAATTGTCGGTTCGCTAATTGCTGGTTTAACTATTGATGGCTACGGTTTTACTGAAACTTTCGGGATTGCGGTGGTGGCCACCTTGATTACCCTTATAGTTACATTGATGATTCCCAAGAAATACAAGCCAACCGAAGTTGCACAATAACCAATCTCGTAGCAGAGTTAGTAGGTGAGTATCTTCAGTCGTCCCGTGACAATGCCATCTTTTAGTAATGCACTACCTGGGCGAAAAAACTATGCCTATTCGGTACCAAAGACGCATCGTGTGCTTGGCACAAATTTGCAAGGGGATTACCCAGAGAATTGTGAAGTGACTTACTTTGGAATGGGATGTTTTTGGGGAGTGGAAAGGTTGTTTTGGCAACTCCCAGGTATTCACACCACTGCTGCTGGATATCAAGGTGGCATTACCCCGTATCCAACTTATGAAGAAGTTTGTACTGGGATGACCGGGCATGCCGAAACAGTGTTAGTGGTTTTTAATCCGTCTAAAATTAGCTATGCAGACTTACTGGTTAAATTCTGGGAAGAGCATGATCCGACTTCTGGTATGCGACAAGGAAATGATGTTGGCACGCAGTATCGATCAACTATTTATCCGACTAATGAAAATCAATTAGCACTTGCCGAACAGTCCAAAATCCAATTCCAATCATCGTTAAGTGATAGTGGTTTAGGTTCAATCACAACCGAGATTAAATTAGCTCCAATATTTTATTTTGCTGAGGAATATCATCAACAGTATTTAGATCGAGTTCCAAATGGGTATTGCGCCCTAAAAGGCACTGGAGTGCGCTGCATTTAGTGGTGCCCTCGATGGGACTCGAACCCATACTGGAGCGGGTTTAAGCCGCTTGCCTCTGCCATTGGGCTACGAGGGCAATTCCAAGGGCATACTCTAGATAGGCCGAGGAATCATCGGCATTAAGGACCTATTCGCGCAATCTAACTGCTAGAAATCCGCTGATTTGCCTGGCGAAAAATTTCATCTAACATCTTTTCAGTTAGCCGACCAGTAAAGGTGTTTTGTTGACTAACATGATAACTTCCAAGTAGCAAAATCCTGTAATCAGCTCGTACAAACTCTATTTTTGCATTATGGCCAAATTTGATTTTTCTTCCAATAAATCCGTCTTTCAATAAAGTTGATATTGTCCGATCCCATGCAAATCCACCTAATGCAACTATTACTTTAAGTGTTGCGGAAAGTAACTGAAATTCAGCAGTGAGCCAATTTGCACAGGTATCGCGCTCAATTGGAGTTGGTTTGTTTCCAGGTGGTGCACAGCGCACAGCGGCTAGCACTCTTGCATTAATCAAACTTAATCCATCTCCTGAATGCACGCTTGTTGGTTGATTTGCAAATCCTGCTTTATACATAGCTCGATACAACCAGTCACCACTTCGATCGCCCGTAAAAATTCGGCCTGTTCGATTAGCGCCATTTGCTGCCGGCGCTAATCCCACTACTAGAAGTGCTGGATCAGATACACCAAATCCAGTTGCAGGCCTTCCCCAATATGGCTCACTCTCAAAAGACTTACGTTTTTCAACAGCAACGTCAGTACGCCACTTAACCAACCTAGGACAAGCGCTGCAAGTTGAAATTACAGCAGAGAGTTCAGTTAATGTTTTAACTCCGCGAGCAAGTTTTCTTACCTGAGTTACATTCTTTGCAATTGGTGTTTTGCTAGTAGCTAAATCAAGTGGCCAGCCAGTTCCCGGTTTAACCGGTGAATCAAAATTAGTTTGAGTAATTGGATGAGGTAGTTTCATCAATTAACGAACCAAACTCAAAGCTAAACCATCTAAAATATCATGTTCACTTACTACCAACTCTGGTAAACCAATTTCGTCCATAATCAATTCCAAAACTAATGCACCAGCAGCAATTACATCAACCCGACCAGGATGCATAACTGGTAAAGCCGCTTTTTGTAACCTTGTCATACTTCGCAACTTTGAGGCTACGTCTGCAATTTGTTCTTTACTGATTACAGCACCGTGCAGTAACTCACTTTGATAACTCTGGTGCCCAAGTGAAATTGCCGCAACTGTTGTGACAGTTCCTGCAACTCCGATTAAACACTCTGCAGATTTTAAATCAACATTTGCCGCCGCTACGGTAATAGCTGCCTTAATGTCGGCTGATGCTTCCATTAGTTGATTTTTGGTAAAAACTTCCTGCAGATTATGTCGTTCAGCCATCCGAACACATCCAATATCAACTGAAATTGATTGCAATGGTTTGTCAACGCCAAGTACAAACTCAGTTGATCCTCCTCCAATATCAATGACTAAATAAGGAGATTTATTTATCCTGTCTCGTTTGATTAAAGACTTGGTTGCGCCAATAAAAGAAAGTTCAGCTTCTTCTGAACCAGAAAGTACTTCAGGTGATATTCCAAAGATTTGTTCAATTGGAATTGTAAACAAGTGTCGATTCTTGGCATCTCGAGTTGCACTGGTAGCTGCAAATCTGATTTTGCTAGCTCCTAATTTTCCAGCTATGTCTGAATACTGCGCTGCAACTCTGATTGTTCGCTCTATTGCGTCAATAGAGAATTCACCAGTTTGATCAACACCTTCGCCCAGTCGAACGATTTCAAGCTGCCGATGCAATTCTCTTAGTGATCCATCGGGAAGCACTTCTGCAACTAATGATCTGATCGAATTTGTACCACAATCAATTGCTGCAACAACTTCATTTGTCATTGTTGCACGCTCCAGACTCCCACCATTTTGGTAAAACTTTTAATGCGATATCCCCTATTGGATTAACTCCAGTCCCAACTGCAAGCGAATGGGCAATTAAAGCGTGTAAGCATTTGACTCGATCTGGCATACCGCCAGCAGAAAAGTGTAGCTTTTCGGGTAAAACTTCAATGTCATTACGTCTGGCCAGATAATCTTGATGGGCTAGTTCATATTTTCTTGCTAACTCTTGGTCTTCAGATAATTGATTTTCAAGTTCTTTCATCAGGCCGCTTCCTTCAAGTTGACCAATAGCGGAATTGAGCCGTGGGCAGGTTGAGTAAAACAAAGTTGGAAATGGTTCACCATCTGGCAATCTGGGTGCGTTTTCAATGACCGCAGGCCTTCCGCATGGACAACGATAGGCAACTGATAATGCAGCTCGTGGACTTCGACCTAGTTGATGTTCAACGTCAATCAAATCTTCTTCGGAAATTGGCACGACTATTCATCACTTTCAGCTGGCATGGTAATTGGTAATTTCTCTCCAGGTAAAGCATCGCCTAGACCAGCAATAACAACTGATTGCCAGATATTTGCATACCAGGGATTAGTTGTGATGGCATCAGCAGCAACAAACTGGGTTTTAATCGCATCTTCCCCAACTTCTTCTGGATCTAATACAACGTATGCAATTTCACCTGGCATTACTAAATTAAATCTTTCACGTGCTTGCGCAATCACATATGCTTGATCAGACCATCTAACAACTTGAGCTCGCAAAGCGTCAACTTCAGCTTGCATTTGGGCGTTCTCCCGCTCTAGCTGGGCGATTTCCAGACGTTGTTGTAATAGGGTCCTTGCTGGAAGTGCCATACTCATCGCAATAACAATTAATGTGATTGCTAAAAGTGCACCACGACCAGTTGGCAAATTGGCCAACTGACTAATGCTGGGTCGTTGATTGTCTTTCACAATTACTTGAATCTAGGAAAAGCAGCTTTTCCAGCGTAATTGGCTTGATTGCCTAGTTGAGATTCGATACGAAGCAATTGATTGTATTTAGCGACCCGTTCACTTCTAGCTGGTGCACCAGTCTTGATCTGACCAGTACTTGTTGCAACGGCAAGATCAGCAATTGTCACATCTTCGGTTTCACCAGACCGATGACTCATCATGCAACGATATCCAGCTTTATGAGCCATATTTACTGCAGCTAAAGTTTCAGTCAGAGTGCCAATTTGATTTACTTTAACCAACAGCGCATTTGCGACATTGTCAGAGATTCCTTTTGCTAAACGCTCAGGGTTTGTCACAAACAGATCATCTCCAACTAATTGCACACGCTCACCTAATCGATTGGTAATCTCAGACCAGCCTGCCCAATCATCTTCACTCATGGGATCTTCGATGCTAACCATTGGATAGGCTTCAACTAAACTTACATAGTAATCAATCATTTGAGTTGCAGTTAAAGACTTAGATTCAAACTTATATTTTCCATCAGAGAAAAATTCTGTTGCTGCAACATCAAGTGCCAAGGCAACATCTTTCCCTAACACATATCCTGATTTTTCAATTGCTAGCGCAATTAAATCTAGGGCTGAGCGATTGTCAGATAAATCTGGCGCAAAGCCTCCTTCATCACCTAAGCCAGTTGCATAACCTTTTGATTTTAAAACTGACTTTAAACTGTGATACACCTCAACACCACAACGTAATGCTTCAGAAAATGTAGGTGCAGCTATTGGCGCAACCATAAATTCTTGAATATCAACACCTGTGTCCGCATGTGCACCGCCATTGAGAATATTCATCATCGGAACAGGTAATAAATTTGCTTCACTACCACCAAGATATGAATAAAGTGGTTGCTCAGCTGCCCACGCTGCTGCTTTTGCTGCCGCCAGCGAGACTCCTAATATTGAGTTTGCACCTAACTTTGATTTTGTTTTTGTTCCATCTAATGCAATCATGGCATTATCAATATCTTCTTGTTGAGCAATATCAAACGTTCCAATTAATGCTGGGGCAATTTGCTGTTCTACTGCAGCAACGGCTTGCTTCACTCCTTTGCCTAAATAGCGAGCACCACCATCGCGCAGCTCGTGAGCTTCAAAAGCACCCGTTGAAGCACCTGAAGGTACTGCTGCTCGAGATTTGACTTGGTTATCGAGCGTCAACTCAACTTCAACCGTTGGGTTTCCTCGAGAATCAAGAATCTCGCGAGCGTTGATCTTGGAAATCTTTGGCACTCATGCTCCTTAACACTTATTTATGCCCAAGAGTAGTGGCTATTTCCAAAGTCTAGTTAAAAGATGCAGATAAACGATAAAAGTGCGACGCTCCGCCTATGGTTAATCAATCCTCCCCAATTAACTTTAATTCAGTTTATGGTGAACCAGACCAAACTACTCCCGACCCTGGTCTATTTGGACCTGCTAGTGTCTCGTGGCAACTGCATGCCGATGCAGCAAGTGGAATTGGTGGTGTAAGGGCTTTATTAATGCAGGCACTCCATCCAGAAGCTATGGCAGGTGTGGCAAAACACTCCAGCTATAAATCCGACCCCTGGGGAAGATTAACTCGAACTGCGGAATACATCGCAGTTATAACTTTTGGCACAACATCAGAAGCAGAAAATGCAGCAGCACGCGTTCGAATGGTTCATCAAAAGCTAGGAGTTGATCGACCAGACCTACTGCTATGGGTACATTTAGGATTTGTGGATTCACTTCTGCGAGCAGCACAACGTGCTGGATTAGCAAACAATAAAGATGTTGCAGATCAATATGTCAAAGAACAAGTGACGGCAGCCCAATTACTCGGTGCGCCAGATGCCCCTGAGTCTGAATCAGAATTAGTTACTGCAATTGAAGAATATAAGCCAATACTTACAGCCTCTAAAGAAGCAAAAGATGCAGCTCGATTTATTGCTTTTCCGCCAATGCCACTTGCAACTAGACTCTTAACGCCAGCTGCTCCAGCTTGGGCTTCAGTTGCGGCAACCGCGTTTTCACTATTAGAACCTTGGGCGCGGCAACTTTATGGTGGTGGCTTGTTTGGGCCAGCATTAGCACTTCCGATGCTAGATGAACAAGGTACTTTTGCCCTCAAAGCTTGGCGAAAAGCTGTTGGATTTTTGCCACCGCAACTTTTGGCAAGTCCGCAAGTATCAGCGGCTAAGACTCGTCTTGGTTTGTAACTTCAATTTCTAATACTTTATCTTCGTATTCCCTTATTGCTTGTCTTAATGCTGCTTCTGGATCAATCTTGTGCTCGCGGGCGATTTTGACTAAATCAAAAAGAGCTTTTCCAATTTCATCACTGGTTTTAATTTTCACTTTTGTTTCAGAAGAGATAATTGAATGGATATCAATCTGATATTGCTTTGTGCGCTTTAGCATTTTAGTTGCCAGCATTAATGCTGGTAACGTGCGTGGAATCCCATCCAATAGCGACTTTCTGCCCTTTTCTTGCATCTTCTGTTGATGCCAAATTGCTTCAACGTCTTGCGCAGTGTTGGCTAACTGATCTGCAAATACATGTGGATGTCTTGACATAAGTTTGTCTGCAGTTATCTCTGCAACTTCATCTAAATTAAATGGATCGCTTTCATCTTCCATTGCAATTCGAGCGTGAAACACTACTTGCAGTAATACATCTCCTAGCTCTTCCCTTAGATCTATCCGATTTCCTGTTTCAATTGCTTCAATAAGCTCGTGAGATTCTTCAATCAAATATTCCAAAAGAGAGTTATGAGTCTGTTCTGCATCCCAAGGGCAACCACCAGGTGATCGCAAAATATCCATCACCGCGACTAACTTTGCTACACCACTTAAGTTGGATAGCGGTTGCGGCATCTATTTTTCCTCAGGAGCTATCACTAAAGGATTAGTTGTAGCGATAACTGACGCTGATGCAGCATTCCATTGTCCATATTTCGGTGAAACTTCAATTACGGCACTATCAACAAATGCGGAAAGGAAAGACTCAAAAGCACTCTGTTGCGCAGCTGCATCCCCAGTTGGTTCTAGTTTTTCACCAATTCCGTTAACAAAAAGAGAAATTTCAAAAACACTGTTTAATAATGAAGGTGCAATTGCTTGCTGTAGACCAGCTTCTTCCATTGCTTGCACTGACTCAAACTCGGCCAGCACTCGAGAGCGCTCTGCAGCAACATCGCTTGATGTGACCGTAACTCCTGCTTCCGCCCCAAGTTTACGAATAAATTCAGTAATCACTAATCTATTTAGTACTTCAATGGTAAGTTCAGCATCAGATATTCCCAATTCACTTGCAGTTACTTGTGATGCTAGATCTTGCACTGCTACAGATAATGCTGATTCAGAGATATTGGTGCCCGCAACTCGCGCTGCATTACCCGAATTACTAGCACCACAGCCAGAAAGTAGTAATGCAATCACAGCAACTAGTGCAAACTTACGAAATCTCATTTCATCCCTTCGGAATCATGGGCTGCTCAATTGTAGTTTCTAGCAGTTCTCGTACCCAAGTAAGTAATTCTGGAGTCGGTTTAGGCAAAGGTACCAGAATGGTTCGAGTTGTTGGTTTAACTATCGTGCCTGGATACAGTCTAGTTAAACGCATCCGCATCGAATCTGGCAACAGAATTGGAGCGAATCGAACATTGTTGCCCTGTAAAACAATCTCAGTTAAGCCAAGACCTTTTGCATAAATGCGCAATAGCGCAACCAAAAATAGGGCTGAAACACTTCCTGGAAGCTGTCCATATCGGTCGGATAGTTCGACTCGAACATCTTCTAATATCTCGGGCGAATCTGCCTGACTGATTCGTCGATAGGCTTCTAACCTCAATCGCTCTTCCATAATCCAGTCATGCGGGATATAGGCGTTGATAGGTAACTCCAGGCGCATTTCTGTACCTATTTCACTCGATAGACCACGAAAGTCGTTTAATGCCTCTCCAACCATTCGAACATACAAATCAAAACCAACCTCAGCAATATGTCCACTTTGCTCTCCACCTAGTAAATTCCCAGCTCCTCGGATTTCTAAATCCTTAAGCGCAACAGCCATTCCTGCACCTAAAGTATTTTGCTGGGCGATTGTTACCAACCGTTCATGTGCAGTATCTGAAAGTGCACGATCGGCACTATGGAAAAAATAGGCATATCCGCGCTCACGACTGCGGCCAACTCTGCCACGAAGTTGATGTAATTGCGATAGTCCAAGCATCTCGGCTCGATCAACAATTAATGTGTTTGCATTTGGAATATCTAATCCTGATTCCACAATTGTGGTACAAACCAAAACATCAATTTCTCGCTGCCAAAACTTAATTACAGTTTGCTCAAGAGATGTTTCACTCATCTGCCCGTGTGCAACAGCGACTCTTGCTTGCGGCAATACGACTTGCAGTTCTTCAGCAACTCGGTCGATTGATTCAACTCTATTGTGAACAAAAAATATTTGTCCATCACGAATCAGTTCACGTTTTATAGCTGCGGTAACTTGCCCCAAATCATATGGACCGACATAAGTAAGCACGGGTAATCTTTCTTCAGGTGGAGTTTGCATCACTGACATATCTCGGATTCCCGTAATTGACATTTCTAACGTACGAGGTATCGGTGTTGCTGACATAGCCAAAACATCAACATGTGCTCTAAGTGCTTTCAGATGTTCTTTGTGCTCAACACCAAAACGTTGCTCCTCATCGATAACCACCAAACCTAAGTCTCTAAAAACTACTTCATTACCCAACAAGCGATGAGTTCCAATAACTACATCAATTTTCCCAGTCGCAAGATCTGCAACTACCTGTTTTGCTTCTTTATCTGACTGAAATCTTGAAAGAGCCGCGACTTTAACTGGAAATGGTGCAAATCTTTGGGTAAATGTTTGAAGGTGTTGTTGAACCAACAACGTGGTTGGCGCTAGCACTGCTACCTGTTTGCCATCTTGAGTCGCCTTGAACGCAGCTCTTAGAGCAATCTCAGTTTTTCCAAATCCCACATCGCCACAAACTACGCGATCCATTGGAATGGGTCGTTCCATATCAGCCTTTACTTCTTCAATTGTTGCTAGCTGATCTGGTGTTTCTTGATAAGGAAAAGCATCTTCTAATTCATGTTGCCACGGTGTATCGGGAGAGAATTGAAAGCCGGGTGCTGCTTGCCGAGCTGCATAAAGTCGAATCAACTCACTTGCAATTTCTTTAACTGCTTTTCGCGCTCGACTTTTTGCTCGCTGCCAGTCAGATCCACCCATCTTGCTCAGTTCTGGGGTTTCACCACCAACGTACTTGCTAACCTGATCTAACTGATCAGTTGGCAGATAAAGTCGATCTCCCGGTTGCCCACGTTTACTTGGCGCATATTCGACAACCAGATATTCTCTAGTAGCACCTGCTGTTGTTCGTTCAATTAATTCCAGAAATTTACCGATACCGTGATTATCGTGAACGATGTAATCGCCAGGAGTAAGTGACAGTGGGTCAATTTGCCTTTTGCGCTTAGTTGGTAATTTGTTTTGACTTGAAATTGCGCTTGGTAATCCAGTTATCTCTGATTCAGTGAGCAAAAATAACTCAGGCATTTCAAAGCCAGAAGTAAGTTGTCCACTTGTAACCCAAACTTTTCCCGATGAAATCGTGTTCGATAACTTAAATCCGCGTTCAGTTAGAGATTCAGCATATCTTTGAGCTGAACCTGCACCTGCTGCCACAACTACAACTGCTGCACCAGCATCAATTGCTGAACTTAGATCATTTGCAACTTTGTCTAAATCTGATTTGTACCCAGATACTTCATTTGTTGTAATTGCAATTATTCTTGAATTGGAAACTTCGGCATCTCTTGTTAACGCAGTAACTGAGCTCCAATTAACTTGATGTTGTAATGCAATTGCGTGTAGTTCACCTAATGACCGAAAGGAAGAAGCATCTAAATTTAACGGGGAAGATCCGCCACTTGCTGCAACTGACCAGGCTGCCTGCAGAAACTCTGCTGATGTTTCAATTAAGTCTTCAGCCCGAGATCTGATCCGCTCTGGTTCTAAAAGCACTACGCTTGAATTTTTTGGCAAAAGTTCTACCAATACGCTTAACTCATCTACTAGCAATGGGACTAGGGATTCAATTCCGTCAATCAACCGGCCATCAGCAACTGCGGTTAGGGATTCTGCAAAAAGAGGCTGGGTTAATGCTAACTGGGCTGCTCGTTCCTTAACTTCTTCAGTGAGTAATATTTCCCTACATCCTGGGGCAATGATTTTTTCAACTTTTTCATTAATGCTGCGTTGATCAGCAACATTAAACTTTCTTAGCTGATCTATGGTCTCATCCCAAAATTCAATTCGAATAGGATGATTATCTAATGGCGAAAAGACATCAACTATGCCGCCTCTAATCGCAATTTGTCCGCGACGTTCAACTAAATCAACACGCTCATAACCTAATCGAACTAAACTTTTAGACAAGTCTTCTATGGCGATGTTGTCGCCCACTTGAAGTGATAATGGAGCTTGCTCACCTACGTTACTTGGGAATGGTTGCAACATTGATCTCAGCGGAACACATATGACATCTAATTTTTGGCCTGACCTAATTTCATGAATGAGCGCAATTCTTTTTCCAACAACTTCTCTGCTAGGACTTAACTTTTCGTGGGGTAATGTTTCCCAAGCTGGAAAAACCCGAACCGTCAAATCTGAATCAAGATCAGATATTGCAGCTGCTAGGTCTTCACTTTCCCGACTAGTTGATGTTACCGCGATAATAGTTTGTGAATTTGAAGCTGCATTTGCAATCACAAATGGGTGCAAGGCCTTTGCGGCGTTAACTATCTGGTCATTTTGAAAGCCATTATTTGATAGCTCAATCAATCCTGGTGATTTAGAACTGTATTTAAGCAAGCCAGCTAGTGACACGTTAGATCACAACTCAATTTGGTTCAATAAGTCAGCCATTTTTGGCGTAGCGAGGTAAATTGCCGCTAATTTAACTTGAGCTTTATTGTACTTTAATTCACTTCCATCAAAATGCTTTACAACTAATCCAGCCGCTTTAGCGATAGCAAATGGAGCTGCCGCATCCCATTCACTTAGTCCTCCATCATGAATATAAAGCTGTGCTTCTCCAGTTATAAGAGCTGCCGTTTTAGCACCGGCTGAACCAACTTCTAGCAACTCTAATGATTGGGCTAACTTTTCTTTTCGAAGTAACTCACTGATCTGACTTTGTATTTCAGTTAGCCGCTTTGGTGGACGTGTCCTACTTACTACTATCTTTGCCGAATCTAAGGGCCACTTCGGTAATACTGGCGGAACATCGGTAGAAAACAATTGTCCTGTTGCTGGCAAATATATTGCTGCATCAGTTATGTCATCAGCGCTTCGCTGCCACAGTGCAATGTGCACCGCCCAATCCCATCTTCCCTCGCCATATTCCCAAGTGCCATCTAACGGATCAATAATCCAAACACGGTCTGCATTTAACCTTGCAAGATCATCAACCGCTTCTTCACTCAGGATTGCATCATCAGGTCGATTCTCAGATATCAAACCGGAGATTAGTGTTTGTGCTTGAGCATCTCCTGTATCGCGCAAGTCATCTAAATCGCCGGAAAAATTCGCTCTTAAACTCATAAGCAAATCACCAGCTGATTTTGCAATATTTTTAGCTAGCTCAGCATCAGTCAGCATTTATTAATCTTCCCCCCGATGAAACTCATTTTGGGTCTGAGCCAATCCGTTTACTATTAAACTTTCAATCAGTTGGTGAGCGCGATTAAAAGTTTTACTTAATTCTACTTTTTCTACTGATGAAAAATTTTGCAACACATAATCGGCTGGATCCTGGTTTGCCTGCGGTCGTCCAATACCCATTCTGACTCGATAGAAATCGCCAGAATTAATTGAGGAACGAATGCTCTTCAAGCCATTATGTCCATTATCGCCACCACCAAATTTCACCCTTAAACTCAATGCTGGAATATCTAACTCATCATGAAGCACTATTAACGTCTCTAAACTTAAGTTGTAATAATTTAGCAACGCAGCAACAGCTCCTCCCGATTCATTCATATATGAATGTGGGACTGCCAATACAACTCGATGCTCAGCAATTCGTGTTTCGCAAACATCTGCGAGAACTCTTTTATGTTTGCTTGACTTTTCACTCAAAGCGTTTGCAATCGAAGCTACTGCACTTGCACCAATATTATGTCTAGTTCCTGAATATTTTGATCCAGGATTTCCTAATCCAACTATCAGCCAAGTTTTTTTTAAGTTCACGTGAAATTATGAACGAGCAGCAACTTCAGCAGGAGTTAACAAAACTAAATCCACATGCTTTACCGAGTTGTGAATATAATCTTTTTGTATATCCCTTGCTGCAGTTGAGACGCTCTTGCCAGCGATATCTAACTCAATAATATTTTTTGGATTACGTAAAGCTAAACCTAAGTCATGCGCATCGACTGAATAGTGAGCTGCTGCCCCACCCTGACCATAAACAACTACCGGTACCTGTCCAGCGCTTCGCAATCGACGTGATGCACCTTTACCGAATTCTTTTCGCTCATTGGCGGTTAACTTAACTACTGACATTTCAACTCCTGAATATTGATTTTGGCTTCAGGAGGCAACTAAAACGCCACGTCGATGACGGTTTGCACCCTCGCCGAAGCTGGATGAAGAATAGCGAACAACCAAATTTGTCTGGACTTGGGCTAGTGATTCTTAAACAGCATCGGTTGATCTTCCACTAATCGAGTAACCGAACCCTCAGAAAACACTTCTCTAACTGCCTCAGCCAGAAGTGGTGCTATTGAAAGCACTGTTAGTTTGTCAAAACGCTTTTCTGGAATTATTGGAAGTGTGTCAGTGACAATAACGTCACTAATTGGCGCATTTGCAAGACGTTCAGCAGCTGGCGAACTCAAAATTCCATGAGTTGCAGCAACCATAACGCTGGCAGCACCATTTTCCATTAAAGTTTCAGCAGCAGTTGCAATAGTTCCACCGGTATCAATCATGTCATCAACTACAACACAAATGCGATCTTTAACATCTCCAACAACTTCAAACATCTTGACTTGATTTGGCACATTTGGATCTCTTCGCTTATGAATGATTGCTAACGGACTGCCCAAGACATCAGTCCAGCGCTCTGCGACGCGTACACGACCTGCATCAGGCGAAACAACCGTAATCTTTTTTGGATCAGCTTTGGAACGAACATGTGAAGCTAATAAATTCAATGCAAACAAATGGTCAACGGGACCGTCAAAAAATCCTTGAATCTGCGATGTATGTAGATCAACAACTATTAATCTATCTGCACCAGCTGTTTGATATAGATCTGCTAGCAGACGAGCGGTAATTGGTTCTCTGCCCCGATGCTTTTTATCCTGCCGCGCATATCCATAAAATGGCATAATCACACTAATTCGCTTCGCTGATGCGCGACGAAGCGCATCAATCATAATTAAATGCTCCATAATCCATTTGTTAATGGGTTCAGTGTGTGCTTGCATTACAAACGCATCAGCACCGCGCACTGACTCTTCAAACCGAACAAAGATCTCACCATTAGCAAAGTCATATGCGGTTGTTGGTACGAGCTCTTCGCCAAGTTCATTGGCAACCCGTTGAGCCAACTCTGGATGTGATCTTCCAGCAAACAACATTAATTTCTTATTGTTGTTATGCGTTAGCGTCATGCTTCCTCCGAGTTGTTTGTTGGTGGGAAGATATCTGATTGCGAATGCTTTTCGGCTGCAGCGGCACTCTTACTTCCAGCACGTTTTTTTAACACCCAACCAAAAATGTTTCGTTGCCGAGAGCGACCAATAGCCATTGCGCCTGGGGGAACGTTCTCAGTAATTACTGAACCTGCTGCCGTATATGCACCATCGCCTATCTCAACTGGTGCTACCAGCATATTGTCTGAGCCAATCCGAACGTGATCACCAACAATTGTGTTGTGTTTCTGTTCGCCGTCATAATTTACAAAAACTGTTGACGCACCAATATTTGATTCTTCACCAATTTGGGCATCACCAACATATGTTAAATGCAGCACTTTGCTACCTCGACCAATTCTACTTTTCTTTACCTCAACAAATGCACCAACTTTAGAATGTTCAGCAAGTGACGTTTCTGCCCTTAAATAACTAAATGGACCAACTGATGCTTGCGCTGCAATTGTTGAACCAATACACCTACTGCTAATTACTTTTGCTCCGGCACCAACTTTGCAATTTCGCAAAACCGTATCTGGGCCAATAACTGCTCCAGATTCAACACTAGTAGTGCCTTCGAGGTATACATTTGGATAAAGCACAACGTCTGCAGCCAGATTTACCTGTACATCAATCCAGGTGGAACTTGGATCTAGCATTGTGACGCCTTGATGTAGCCAATATTGCGCAATGCGATCAGAAAGCAATCCATTTGCTTGGGCTAATTGCTCTTTGTCATTAACACCCATTACATCATCTGCATCAACTAATGAAGCAAGAACTTTGCCGCCACTATCTGCAATAGCCTTTACAACATCAGTTAGATATTTTTCAGTAGACGCATTGTTTGTGGACAGATTTGAGAGATGATTAACTAAGTGTTGATGCTTGATTGCATAAATACCGGAATTAATCTCCAAGATATCTCGCTGCTGAGAACTTGCATCTTTTTCTTCCACTATTTGAATTACTAAATCGCCACTGCGAATTATTCGACCATATCCTGTTGGATTGTCCTCGATTGCGGTAACTACAACTGCATCACGATCTAAATTGTGTAGTGGCTGCAAAGTTTCGGGACGAATAAGCGGAATATCCCCAGCGAGCACAATTACATTGTCCTGGTCTTTCAGCGCTACCCCAGTTGCAGCTAATGCAGTAAGTCCCACCGATGTGGCATCACCAGTGCCATTTTGCTTCTCTTGAACGGCAGTAATTACATTTGGATGCGATGTTGCTAAATACTCCATTACGGCTGCACGTTGATGCCCTACCACAACAACAGTGTGATCTGCATTTAGTGATGAAGCTGCATTGAGAACGTGACTAATGATTGATAAACCGGCAATTGGGTGCAGCACTTTCGCCAGATTAGATTGCATTCGCGTGCCGGCTCCGGCTGCTAGCACTATTACAACTGTTGCCACTAAGCCCCAATCACTCTGGCTTGCTGGGTAGAACTCTAGTGCGCTCCGGGAGAAGGACTCGAACCTTCACAGCAGGATCCAAAGACCTGAGTGCTGCCATTACACTATCCCGGAATTGGTTAGTTCATTCTGAACCAAACCCAAGGGGTAAGGTTAGCCAACCGCTCCAATCAACCCGTGCCCCGTAGTTGCACTACCTTCGGAGATGATGGCAACCACCGAATCTGACCCAATCAATCACAGCAAAATTGGGGCAAAATCACGAATGACAGCGGCTTCGCGCCGCGAACAACTCATTGGTATCGCTCGAAAATTATTTGCGGAAAAAGGGTATGAAGCAGTTTCAGTGGAAGAAATAGCGCTCAGCGCTGGTGTCACAAAACCCGTCATATATGAACATTTCGGTGGTAAAGATGGCGTATATGCGGTGATTGTTGATCGAGAGTTAAATCGATTAATCAATTTAGTATCTGCCGCATTTGACGGTGGTGGTGCTCGAAAAGTTGTACAACACGCAGCTGAAGCATTTTTTCAATATATTGAAGAATCAGAAGATGGGTTTCGGATTTTAGTTCGTGACGCACCTAGAACAATTGATGAATCTCGGTTCGCTGGATTGATTAGAGATTTTGCAGCACAGGCAGAAACACTTTTAGCGGTTGAGTTAACTAAGAATGGATTTGATAAAGGCACAGCGCCGTTATATGCGCATGCCTTAGTGGGAATGGTTTCACTAACTGGGCAGTGGTGGTTAGATGCACCAAAGCGACCAAAGAGAGAGTTAGTTGTTGCGCATCTAGTGAATCTTGCTTGGAATGGGTTACGAAACTTAGAACCTAAACCTAAGTACTGAGATGGATGAGGTTGATCAAATCGTCGCCGCCTGGCAACGGGAACGGCCAGACCTAGATTTATCTGCACTGCAAGTTTTATCTCGGGTTTCAAGACTTGCACATCACTTAGATTCAGTGAAAAAGCTTGCCTTTTCAAAAGCCAAACTTGAACCTTGGGAGTTTGATGTTTTGGCATCATTGCGTCGCTCAGGTAAACCTTATTCTTTACCACCAAGACAGTTAATCAAAGAAAATCTAGTTACATCAGGCACAATGACAAACCGAATTGACCAACTAGAAAAACGTGGCTTGGTATCTCGTAAACCTGATGTTAAAGATGGTAGGAGCATCATCGTGTCAATTACTGAAGAAGGTAAATCTTTAGTTGATACTGCCTTTCAGGAATTGCTCAAGATCGAAGCAGATTTGTTAGATGATTTATCAACGTCTCAACGAACTGAACTTGCAAGAATACTTAGAGCATTGACAAAACAATTTAATGATTAGCCTCTTTCAATAGAGACAATCTCTGCTCCAGATGCTGGAGCTCGACTTATCAATACTCGGCTAGCAACATTTTGGCCAGAAATGCGAGCTGCAACATCAAGTGCGTGTTCATAATCTTTTACTAGCGCAACGCAGGTTGGTCCAGATCCAGCAACCAACGCGGCTAGCGCACCATCATCCATTGCGGCATCAATTACTCGTTGAAGTTTAGGTGCAATTGCAAGTGCTGCTGGTTGTAGATCATTGGTTAACTGAGTTGCTAATTGATTTGCTGAACCAGATAGTAGAGCCTGCAGTAACTCCTGTTTTGGTTGCATTTGCATTGGTTCTTTAACAGCACCTTCATCACGTAGTTGATCTAATTTCTGATATACCCGCGGCGTTGACAAGCCATTTGATGCACTCATAATTACCCACCAATATTCACCTCTGGACATCACTGGAACTACAACTTCACCTCTAGATGTGCCAAGAGCAGTTCCGCCCAAAAATGAAAACCCGATGTCAGAACCAAGTTGTGCAGCCAATAGTTGCAAGTTACCGCCATAACCATAGAGTTCCGCAGCAGCAACAAGTGCTGCTGCAGCATCTGCAGAACCTCCTGCCAGCCCTGCTGCAACTGGAATTCTTTTTGTAATCTCAATTGATAAGTCACAACTAACGCCGACTTGGTCAGCAACTAATCTTGCAGCACGGACTGCAAGATTTGTATCATCGCTTGGCACTCCACTATTAAACTCACCAAGACTGATGCACTGTATCCCCATCCCATCAGCGCGTTCAGTAAGTGAAACTTCATCCTTAAGATCTAATGCTTGATACACCGTAACTAAATCGTGATATCCATCAGCACGTAATCCACCAACGCTAAGTTGTAGATTTATCTTTGCTGGTGCAGATGCTGTTACTTTCACTTAACTATCTTAATTCAGCTCTTCGGCTAATCTAACAAACTGCTCTATCTGAAGCATTTCACCACGAATCGTCGGATTAATCCCTGCGCGAGTTATTGCCATCTCCGCGGCTGATGCACTGCCTGCAATTGCACCGAGGGCACTGCGTAGCATTTTTCGACGTTGATTGAATGCTGAATCAATTACTTTGAATACTTTTTCCCGACTTATTGCAGTGCTGGGAGGTTCTCTTCTGGTTCCAAACACCAATCCGGAGTCAACATTTGGTACCGGAATAAACACTGGTCTTGGAATATCTGCTCCTCTAGTGACTCGCATAAACCACTGCAATTTTACACTCGGTGCGCCATAAGCAGCATCACCAGGTTTTGCGGCTAATCGATCTGCAACTTCAGCTTGCACCATAACAAGAAATTTAGAAATTGATGGGAACCTAGTCAAAACAGTAATAAGCACGGGTACCGAAATGTTGTACGGCAAGTTTGCAACTAATGCAGTTGGAGATAATGGTAGATGCTCTTGAGTTAACTCAAGAGCATCTTTATGCAGAACAAGTATTCGTTGTTGATACTCTGAAGCGAATTGGGAAACTGTCGCTGGAAGTTGCCTTGTGAATCGCTCATCAATGTCAACCGCAATAACTTTTTGCACTTCAGGCAATAGGCCTAAAGTCAATGAACCTAAGCCTGGACCGACCTCAAGAACTACGTCAGATTGATTGAGTTGAGCTGACTTTACGATTTTACGTACAATATTTGCATCATGAAGGAAATTTTGGCCTAATTTTTTGGTGGGCCTGATGTCAAGTTGTTTTAGTAAGTTATTAATTTCGACTGGACCTAACAGCATTTAAGCCGCCAAATTAAATGCCTGATGTGTATTAACCATAACTGCTTCGCACAAATCAGACAAATCTTCACCTCGATATTGCGCCATAAAGCGCATCGTAAGGGGAATTAGGTATGAAGCATTCGGCAAACCTCGATATGGATCTGGGGTTAGAAATGGTGCATCCGTTTCAACAAGTAACTGATCTATCGGAACAACTTTTAATGCATCACGTAGGTTTGCGGCATTTTTAAACGTTACCGTGCCCGCAAATGAAAGATAAAATCCTCGATCTAAACAAGCTTTCGCAAATTCAGCATCTCCAGAAAAGCAATGCATCATCACCCGGCGTGGCGCGCCTTCGCTATCGAGTACTTTCAATACTGCATCGTGAGAATCACGATCATGAATCATCAAAGTCTTATCTAGTTCTTTTGCCAGATTTATGTGAAATCTAAACGACTCTTCCTGAATCGCTAAATCCTTCGACTCAGTGGTTCGA
The DNA here is from genome assembly GCA_016870575.1 of Actinomycetota bacterium. Taxonomy (GTDB): domain Bacteria; phylum Actinomycetota; class Actinomycetes; order S36-B12; family UBA5976; genus AcAMD-5. Next base: position 25,184 of record VGBH01000001.1, on the reverse strand, counting down.
AAAAAATCTAATCCAGTTTCACCTACTGCTACACAATTACTATCACTAGCTAATACTGCAATCTCATCCAAAGCAGCTTGATAGTTATTTACTCCATCCACTCTGGCAATTCGTGGTGCTTCGTTTGGGTGCAAGGCAACTGCAGCAAAAACATTTGGGTATCTATTCGCAAAGTCTATGGCAAATCTAGCCCCAGGTATCTCGCATCCAACGTTAACTATCTTGGTTACATTTACTTTCGCAGCTTGCTGAATTAGATCTTCTATCTCAGTTGCATTGTTATCTAAATCCCAAGCATTGTGAGATTTACCCGTGCCCATATCAATATGTACATGAGAATCTGCAACTGGCGACGGCAGTGGTTCAGGTAACGGAGGTAAAGACACTTATGCGTCCTCAGCAAGTCTTGGAAACAGTGCATCCTTTTTAACGGTAATTGCACCTACTGGCAGCTGACCCCAAACGCCCGCTGTATTTATTCGCTGATCATTTATCGAACCTAACTGATCAGCACCCAACATCTGCCAAAGCAAAGATGTTGATTTTGGCATAACCGGATGATGTAGAACTGCGATAGCGCGTAGAGATTCAGCTATCACATAAAGGACCGTATCAAGCCGCTCTTTATTGGATGGTTCTTTTGCTAAAACCCACGGGGCTTGTTCTGTAACATACAGATTTACTGCATCAACGATTTCTTTTGTATAAGTTATCGCTGTCGCAATCTCATAACTATCTATTGCCTGATCTGCATTTAATGAGTTTTCCCGCACTAAATCAATGATCTTTTGGTCAGCTGAGAGATATTTACCTGGTTTTGGAACTTTTGTTTCGCAGTATTTTTCTAACATAGCAGTTAAACGTGAAGCTAGATTTCCAAGTCCATTTGCGAGTTCAGATGTATACCTTGCAGAAATATCTTCCCAAGAAAAAGAGCCATCTTGTCCGAAACTTATTGCTCTTAAAAAGTAATATCTAAATGCATCTGAACCAAAATAATCAACTATTTGCGATGGAGCAATTCCAGTTAACTTTGATTTACTCATTTTCTCGCCACCAACAAGCAGCCAACCGTGCGCATAAACTGTCCTTGGTAGTGGCAAACCTGCAGCAAGAAGCATTGCTGGCCAATAAACAGCGTGAAAGCGCAAGATATCTTTTCCAACTAGATGAACTGCTGGCCAGAATCGCTCAAATGTCTCTTTCTGTGAACCATCTGCAAAACCAGCATAGTTAATTGCAGTTGCATAATTAAGTAATGCGTCAAACCACACGTAAATTACTTGATCTTTATCCCAAGGAACTTCAATTCCCCAGCTAACGGATGACCGCGACATAGAAATGTCCTGCAATCCTTGATTCAAAAATGACATTACTTCGTTATAGGCAGATTCAGGTTGAATTCGGTCAGGATTCTTTTGGTAATGCTCAATTAAAGATTGTTGGAATTTAGACAGTTGAAAAAAGTAATTGTTCTCCTGCAAAATTTCTACCGGTTTAGAATGTACAGGGCAACAATCTTTCCCTTGTTGCTCTCCAGTTCCAGGTATCAAATCCCCGAGTAACTTAAACTCTTCACAGCCTACGCAATATGGACCTTCATATTTACCCTGAATTACGTGTCCATTGTCTTTGAGTTTTTGCCAAAAAGCCTGTACGCCTAGTTTATGTCGCTGATCGGTTGTACGAATAAAGTCATCATTTGATGCGTTAATTGTTGCAAGAACCGGCAACCAGGAATCATTTACTAATTTGTCACACCATTCTTGTGGTTTGACATTATTAGATTGCGCTGCACGCTCAACTTTAGTGCCATGCTCATCAGTGCCAGTTAGAAACCAAACATCTTCACCTCTCATACGGTGCCATCGAGACAGTACGTCTGCCGCACAAGTTGTATATGCGTGCCCGATATGCGGCGCATCATTTACATAGTAAATGGGAGTGGTGATATAGAAAGAGTTAACCATTGCTAAATCCTATTCTCTATGGGATTTAGTCACGAGGTCGTACACCTCACGCTTAGACAAATTGAGCTCAGAAGCCACTGCAGCAACTGCAGATTTTCGATTTTCTTTTGCAAGCGGGTGTGCTAGCACTAATTGGATTACACGATCTTGGTCTGATTGAATTGTGAGATCTACTTTCGGACTATCACCGCATCCAGAAATAACTAAGGTAATCTCCCCTTTGACTTCACCGCTAGCCCATTTGCTTAATTCAGCGAGTGAGCCTCTAATTACCTGTTCATATGTTTTGCTTAACTCACGACAAATCGCACCTTTTCGCTCTGCGCCAAAGATATCTACTAGGTCGGCTAATGTTTCTGCTAATCGGTGTGGTGCTTCAAAAAAAACCATCGTTCGCTCTTCGTCTTTTAGCTCTGTTAGTTGATTTCTACGTTCACCAGACTTTCTAGATAAGAATCCCTCAAAGCAAAATCTAGCTGTTGGTAAACCACTAACTGCAAGTGCGGCAGTTACTGCCGATGGTCCAGGAATTACAGAGATTAAATGACCTGCTGAAATTGCTGAAACAACAATCCGATAACCCGGATCAGAAACTAGAGGCATACCGGCATCAGTTAATAGAACTACCTCTTCATTTCGCTTCAAAGCGGACAACAATTCAGGTATTCGATCTTGCTCTGCAAAGTCGTGATAAGCAACAACCTTTGCCCTAAATTCGATTCCAAGCTCTTTTGCAAAGCGAAAAAATTTTCTAGTATCTTCAGCAGCGATTAAATCAGCAGTAGATAAGGCGGCTAAGCCGTTTGGCGAAACATCTTTAGCATTGCCAATAGGCATTCCAAGCAAAATCAACTTTCCCATAGCTTTATTTGCTCCAACCCAGTATTTCCCATCCGAAGGTTACCAGCAGTCCTATTGCATCTACTTCGATGTAGTCAAACGAATCGTTTTAATTCTTACGGAAGATTGCCAAATATGCGGGATGGAAAGGATAGATTTTTGTGAGCCACGCTGGATAATGTGGCAAGTAACTTTCTCTTAATGTTTTATAGCCCTTTGCTTCAAACATGATTCGAATCTGTTTACCTGATGGACGAAAAATATGGGTTGGATCTGATTCATACAATTTGCCATACTCCCAGCGAGTAAGGGCATTGGCAATTGTTGGGAGATGGACAATAACAATAGTTCCTGATTTACTAACTTGCGCTAAAGACTCGACAGCTCCTTCAGGATTAACAAAATGCTCAATAACATTTATTGCCAGCACTAAATCAAACTTCTCGGTGGTTGATATTGGTATTTCAACATTACCTTGTTGAAAAACAAAATCGGGGTTACGTTTAGCGGCAATCTCGACGGCGTGATGCGAAATGTCTACTCCATAAAGTTTTTTAGCACCTCGGAAGTTTTCTAGAAGCCAACCATAACCACAACCGACATCCAAAATTAATGATTCAGACAAATCAATATTTCCATATTTACGATAAAAATGTACTAAAAGCTTGTCACGCAATAAATCAATCTTTGTTTGTGTTGGAGCACCCGTCTCATCTTGATTTCCATACAACTGAGCGAAATACTCAATTCCAGCCTCAGCTTTGCGCTGGTTATTCTGAATATTTTCCTCGTTTGGAATCAAGAGAACAACTCTAATTAACCAACAGCCGATTGTTGATTTGGTTGATCATCATCAAAATAAATTTCATTACCAATCTCAGTTTGTTCCTCAACTGAAACATTCTGTTGCTCAGATTGTTTGGCTGCTAAATCAACCATACTTTGCCCAACAGAACTGGAACCTTTTTCACCTACAACACGATTTGGTAAGACTGTTGGTGTTGCTTCCCATTCTTTTGCTTTGTCCGCTTGTTCTGCTCGAGAAATATTTGAGCTATTTGCAGAACTTGATGAGTCAACTTCCACCTGTCGCGACACAGCGCGCCAAGCCGCAACAAAAAAACCAAACAGCAAAATTGCTGGCAAAGCCATAAGAAACCATAAACCAGTAACGATTGAAATTGCAGAACCAAGAACAGTGATTGCGCTCAGTATTAATACTGTCCTTCGTCGACGTGCGGCAGCAACTTGGGCAGCAGTTCGTGCTCGATACGTAGGAACTTCGATTTGCGGAACCGATCCAAGCAGAGTCATTGACTTATTGAATTTATTTACACTGCCAAGTTCATCCCTGGTCAGATGCTTAAGCCACATTGGGACCAAAACGGCACCCCAGAGCACCACGATAGATAAGTAAAGTAGTCCTGATCCCACGGTGTCAAAGTATGGAATCAATTACGCAAAACAAATGTGAGGCTCGCCGCACCTAGTTGATTCTCGAAACTAATCCATTTTCAATTTCAGAACTATCAACAGCAAAAATTAGGTGGTCACGCCATCCCCCATCAATGTGTAAATATCGAGGTCTTAGACCTTCGGGACGCAATTGCAATTTCTCTACAACTCTCAAACTTGCTTTATTTTCGGGCCGAATAGCTATTTCTGCTCGGTGAAAGTGACGCTCAAAAATCAAATAATCAATGATTAACGCAACAGCTCGGGGTGTAATCCCCTTACCTGCATAACGTGAGTCAATCCAATAGCCAACTTGAAAGTTTCGAGCAGCTCCGTAAGTGAGATTTGCTGCAGTTATCAAACCAACGAGTCGTGCTCGGGTGCGCATTCCAAGAATCAACCCCGATCCTGAACTGTTGCTTCGTTTGGCAGCAATAAGCAAGGAAAAGAATGCCGAATTAGAAGTAGGGTCTAGATCTCTTGACTTTATTGCTTGAGGCGAAGACTGCACTTTTGGCAGCGTTGCATCCCACGGTTGCAACCATTCGCGATTCTTTTTCCTAATATCTATATATCGCGCTCGATCTCGAAAGCGTAAGGTCGATAACTCTAAATCACGATGTTTTAAAACGATAGAATTGGAAAACGACATCAAAGGCCCTGGACAAACTTTTTTAGCCAATCTTTAAATTCAACTCCAATATCCTCTCTTCGAGTTGCTAACTCAACTGTTGAAGTCAGGTATCCAAATATCTCACCCGTATCAAATCGTTCTCCCTGATAAACCAGACCATGCACTTTCGTATCGGATGAGTTCGAACTATCTCTGGCTAGAACTTGAATTGCATCAGTCAACTGAATTTCGCCGCCTTTACCAGGTTTTGTGTTAAGCAAGATTTCAAATATCGCTGGGTTTAGCACATATCTTCCCAGTACAGCTAAATCGCTTGGGGCATCGGTCAAGCTCGGTTTTTCAACTAAATCGGTTATCTCAACAATGCTACTTTCATTAGTTGACTTAACAGCCGCGACGCCATAACGCGAAATTTCTGATGGTGGAACTTTTTTTAGCAATAACACCGAGCCACCATATTGTTCCTGAATGGCAAACATTTTCTTCAGCACATTTTCATCACTTGGAATAATTTCATCACCTAGCAAAACAGCAAAATTCTCATCCCCAATATGTGATTGAGCACAAAGTACGGCATGCCCCAACCCAGCTGGTGTTCCTTGACGCGCATAGTGAATTCGAGCAAGTTGTGCAGGTCCTCTAACTGCTGCAAGTTTCTCTAAATCCCCTCGATCTTCCAGCATTCGCTCTAATTCACCGTTGTAATCAAAATGATCTTCAAGAGCTCTTTTTGCTCTTCCAGTCACAAACAACAGATCAGTAATTCCCGCAGCAACAGCTTCTTCAACAACATACTGAATAACAGGTCGATCAACAATTGGCAGCATTTCTTTTGGCGTGGCTTTAGTCACCGGCAAAAAACGTGTACCTAGACCTGCAACGGGCACCACGGCTTTTCTTAATGGCTTGGGTGTATTCATTGCTTGTCCTTTGTTGAGGTATACGCCGTATCCTGCCACGATAGCGTAATGACTCCTAATAAATCAGTGCTACGGGAGACCGCAAAGATTCGGCGCACTAAACGAACTTCAAGTCCACCAACGCCTGAACTAATCGAGTATCTGAAGATTAAGTATCCAAATCAAAGCAAGATTGGCTGTTACCTCAACAAAATGGGTGAGGTTTCTACCAAAGAACTTATCTCCGAATTAGCTTCCAGTTATCAACTTTATGGCCCTACAGTGCAAGGACAAACTTTGATCTGGAGAAAAATTGATAACTCTTTTCAGTTAGGCCCTTTTCAAATTCCCGAACCGACATCTGAAATCACAATTGAAGCATCCTCGCTTCAATGTTTTATTCTGCCAGCCCTTGCTGTTGATTTGAACGGAACTAGACTTGGATTTGGCGCAGGCTACTTTGATCGAAATCTTATGAATGTTCAAGCTGAAAAGATTGTCTTAGTTCATGAAGAGGACGTTCTCACATACATTCCACAAGAGCCACATGATGTTTCAATCGACTTGATTGCAACTGAATCTAGATTAATTAAAACCAATAATCAAACAGTTCATAACTAGCTAAGCAGCTAGCTAAAGTTAGAAATGCATATCTAACTCGAAAAGCTCTATTCAGTTGAGTGATTTCAAGAGCAAAACTACTAACTGTTGAAAGTGATCCAGCAAAACCAATAATCAAACTAGTTTTAAAATCGCCAGTTAACTCAGTGAATACAGGAATGCTAATCACAGCCAAATTATTGGCTAGTAAAGTTCCCCGTGGTAACTCACCATTTAATTTACTCAGCCAGAATCTAAATACTGCTCCAATCCCAGCGGCAATTGCAATAGTTAAAATCATTACGATTGAAGTTTCACTAATTTGACACCTAGCACAACTGAGAGCGGAGCTACGACAAAGGTAATTAAAATGGCGAACATAGCTTCGAGTGATGATAAACTCGGTGAGATAAGTGCAATTAATGCTGACATACTTGTAAATGAACCTAAAAATCCCGTTTGTAAGAATGCTTTAAACAAAGAAGTAGTTCTTAAAGTACTAACTACTCCTATCGCCATACTCCCTAAAACATTTACAATCATCAAGGACCAAAAATCATTTGCAATAAGAAGTCCGAATTGCCAGCGCAATAAGGCACCCATTGCCCCACCCAAGAAAACTAGCGGGATTGCCCCTTTAGCCACACTGTGCACGGGATTAGCCTAGATGTTAGATTTGTAGTCTATGCCTACCTACCAATACCAATGCACTACGTGCAATCACACATTTGAGGTAATTCAATCTTTCAATAACTCAACTGTCCCCAACTGCCCAGAATGCAAGGGTGAAACCAAAAAGATATTTGGTGGAATTGGTGTGCTGTTTAAAGGTCCTGGGTTCTATAAAACTGATTCCAGACCAAAACCAAAGGAATCTGGTTCTAGCGAATAGGCCTGTGCAGAACTAATTTATTCCAAATCAAATTCAGATTTAATCTGTCCTGATAACTATGAAATACCAAATCGCGATTAAGAATAAGGCGCTGCCAAAAATTATCCGTCACAATCGACGACTAGTAGCCGCTCTATGCGCTGGCCTTGCTACTCTTGTTTTCACTTCTACGCTAAATGGATCAGATACTCAAAATACAGAGTTTGCACTATCCATACCTGCCGGGAAATCAGCAATTGCCATCGAGATTTCTAGCAATCTAATGGGAAGTGCCATCGCTGTTGGAAAGCGCATAGATTTAATCTCAGTAGAAGAAGGTTACGCCAGCAAAATAGCGAGTTCTGCACAAATTCTTCGAATCGGCAATTCAAATTCTCGACTCGGTGGGAGCGTTACCGAAGTGCTAATTGCCATCTCACTTGCCGAAGCAACTAAAGTGGCGGCAGCAAATCAGGCTGGAAGTATCCAGATCTTGATTTCTGAATCAAACTAACCGAACAGGAGAATGATGTTCAAGGGTTATCGAGACTTTATATTGCGTGGGTCCGTTCTAGATCTAGCAGTTGGTGTTGTAATTGGTGCAGCATTTACTGCCGTTGTTTCGGCAATTTCAACCGGCATACTAACGCCGTTGGTGGCGAGAGTTGCTGGTGCGGAATCTGCAGATATTGCAATCTCAATTGGTGGTGGCCAAGCTATTGATTTAGGTATGGTAATTAATGCAGCGATGGCATTCTTAATTACCTCTACAGTGCTTTATTTCGTAGTAATTGTGCCAGTTAATCGAATTCGAACCTTAATTCGGCAAGATAATCTAAACACAACGGAAAATCTAGAACCAGCAGATGTAATCCTATTGCGCGAAATTCTAGAAGAATTACGAAAAACTAAGTGACTTGCCGTCTTAAGACTGACATTACTAATTAAGTTAGAGCAGACTAAACCCCTATGACTTTGCCAAAAGTAACACGTGATGTTTCACAAAAAAGCTATCTAGGCGCTAGTGCGATTTTCGCTTCATTAGGGCTTACCTCTGGTGGTTGGGGACCAGTGTTGCCGTGGTTAGCAGATAAACATAGTTTAGAAATTGGCACAGTTGGGATAACGTTATTTGTTTTAAATGCTGGTGCTCTTTCAGGAATATTGCTAACGCAATACCTAGTAAAGCATAAAACAATATTGTGGTTCATTCGCATAGGAATCATAACTTTTGCTTTTGGATTTACTGGAATAGTTTTAGGTCCACAATTTAGTTATGTATTGATTGCTGCATTCTTTGCTGGTTTTGGATTTGGCGTTTTAGATGTAGGTTTGATTCAAGCAATAACGCGCTCCGATAATCGCAGCAGTGTCAAAATCAATTTTGCCAATGCAGTATTTGGAATCGGCGCGATATTAGGTCCACTCTTGGTCGCAGTATTAACCGCGCAATACCTGCCTGGAATTATGATTTCGACGGTAATAATCGCAGCACTAGCACTACTGCTACTGAGCGGACTGAATTGGAAAATAGAAGTTCATAGCAAACAAGAGCAAGTTGTTCGAGATAAACCTATGCTTACTATTTTCGTAATTGGTATTGCATTTTATGTTGGTTTAGAAGTTTCAGCAGGTTCATGGTTACCAACGTTAATGCAAGAACGCACTGGTTCACTTGAAACTGGTGCGATAACGGGAGCACTTTTTTATCTAATGTTTACGATCGGACGAATAGTGGCAACGCCGCTTTCTCACAAATTATCTGCTGAAACTTTGCTACTTGGATCTGTAAGTCTGGCGTTTCCAGTTGTATTGATTGCAATATTTTTTGATGAAATTTCTCCCTTCGCAATAGCCGCTATGGGATTACTAATTGGTCCAGTTTTTGCAGCAGCATCGGACTGGATTGCGGTAAGAACACCTGGCGATCCACTAGCAACTACTTTGTTAATGCTGGCAGCTATGTCTGGTGCTTTAGTGCTACCACCTGCAGCTGGTTTCATATTGCAAAGTCAAGGTGCCTCCGTACTACCAATTATCCTCGCGCCCATACTTTTGGTCAGTTTGGCTTGCTTTAGCTACATGATTCGCCACTGGCGCAAAGTGATGTGATTTAATCAGCAGTTGTGTCAGCAAAATGGTGGGCAGTATTGCTCGGAATATCCCTAACTCTCGCCGGGTGCAGTTCTCCTTTTGGTACCTCTGCTGATACTGATTCAAGCGAAGAAATTGTTGAAGACCTTGGTCCAATTGAACCAAGTCCGCTATCTGGTCGGGAATTTGGATTGAATAAGCCGATTTTGGTTTTAAAAATCGATAACGTTAAACCCTCTCGGCCGCACGAAGGATTAGCTGCTGCAGATCAAATTTATGTAGAACGTATTGAAGGTGGCTACTCTCGATTAGTTGCAGTTTATGCAACTGAATTACCAGCAAGTGTAGGTCCGATTAGATCAGCTCGTCCAACAGATATATCAATACTACGTCAGTTTGGTGCCCCTGCTTTTGGCTATTCAGGTGCGCAATCAAAACTAATTCCTTTATTGGATAAAGAGCCATTCGTTGACATTTCAAATCGAGTAACTGGTGATGGTTGGTATCGAGCAGAAAGTCCTAGATTTGCACCACATGATTTGATGGTTAATCCAGCTAGATTATTGCAATTAGCAGAGGAAAAGCGCCCAGTTAGTCGAGCAACATTTGGCTTCACGTTTAGCCGAGAATTCCATCCAGATGCAGTTAAGACAAGCAGTATTCGTATTGAATTTCCAGCAAGCAGTACAGAATTTAAATGGGTGACCGGGCAAGGGTGGTTAGTTTATTTTGATGATGTATTAGCAACCGATGCACTAACAAAACAGGCGCTATCACCATCTACAGTTATTGTGCAGATTACCCAAACTAAGAATTCCGGTCTAACCGACTCATTTGGTAAGGATGTTCCTGATCAAGAGTTAACTGGCACAGGCAAGGCATTCTTGTTACGAAATGGTAAATCTCTAGAATTGACCTGGGAGCGTTACTCAGATAACCAATTCCCGACTTTCAAATACCAAGGTGAGAGTTTGAGCTTAAAGGCAGGTCAGATCTGGTTTGCATATGCCAGTGAATCTGAGGTCACATTAACTAAAGCACCAGTTTCCCCGTGACTGGACTCTAATGGCATTTCCTACCCTAACTTTTGCAATTTTTTTTAGTGTAGTTATCTTGCTCAGTTGGCTATTGATGCCGCTGCCAAAGTATTGGAAGCCCTTCATAATCACTGCATCCTTGATCTTTTATGGTTATGCAGACTACCGCTTTGTTGCCTTACTACTTTTTATGGTTGTGGCAAATCAATTTGCTGCAATTCGTATTTATCAAGTAAGGCATAATCATAAAAAGAAGACTTTAACTCTGGCTACAATTATTACAACAGATTTGTTAACACTAGGTGTTTTTAAGTATTTTAATTTCTTTATTGATTCATTCAATCAACTATTTGGTGGATTTGGTGGTGACTCAAACTTATTAGCACTTCGAATTATCTTGCCCATTGGAATCTCCTTCTATACCTTCCAGGCCATTTCGTATGTGATGGATGTTTATCGCGAGCGAATGCTGCCCGCAAAATTTATTGATTTTGCAGTGCTACTTACTTTCTTCCCGCACTTAGTTGCAGGACCAATAGTTAGACCATCTGAATTTATCCCGCAGCTCCAATCACCCCGTAGCCCCAGAGATATTCCACTATCTCCTGCATTGGTATTGATTGCTGCAGGATTAATAAAGAAAGTTGTTATTGCAGATCAGCTAGGTCGATTATCTGTAGATCAAGTTTTCGGTGCACCATCGGCCTACTCAAGTTGGGACATCTTGATTGCTATTTTGGCATTTGGTGTTCAAATCTATTGCGATTTCTCTGGATACACTGATATGGCTATTGGTATTGCGATGCTACTCGGATTTAGATTCCCACAGAATTTTGATAGACCATATCGCGCTGCCAGTTTGCAAGATTTCTGGCGTAGGTGGCATATGACGCTTTCTCGTTTTCTTCGAGATTACCTATATGTTGGATTGGGTGGTAATCAAAAAGGTGAGCGGCGAACGGCAATTAACTTGATTGCAACTATGACTATCGGTGGTTTTTGGCATGGTGCGAGCATCACTTTTATAGTTTGGGGCTTACTGCATGGCATTGGTTTAGCAGTAGAGCGCTATCTGCGCATGAATATTAAATTCCGTTTGCCAAATATGTTATCTATTGTGGCTACATTCGTTTTTGTGAATCTAGTTTGGGTATTCTTTAGATCTGAGACAATTACTGATTCGTTGAATATGTTTGTTGAATTGGCCACATCTTTTGGCGAACAGACACTAACCATTACTCCGCTATTGATTTTGCTAATTACTTTGGGGCTATTTGGTCAGTACTTGCCAGGTCGGCTTACTCAACGTAGTAACGATTTAATTGGTGCGATACCAGTTCCACTAGCAGCCATAGGCGTTGGTATTGCTATGGCATTAGTAATGCTACTAACATCCGGCAACGGCGTAAGCCCCTTCATCTACTTTCAATTCTGAATATGAACCCAAAACCAAACCGCGAAACTGTAGGTCACAGGTTGATTGTTCACTATCGTGGCGCATCAAGAAATGCTGCAAGTGTGATTCTCACCGTTTGGTTAGTGGGAATAGCAGGCTGGTTTGTAAATGCCTCAGCTATTCACACTTCTGCATTAGCTATTGAGCCAGGAATCACCAGGGATGTGTCATTACCCGTTACAGATTTTGTTCGATCGCTTTCAGAACGACTTGGTGTTGGATCAGTTCAAAAAGTAATTGATCGGATTCGTAATCGTGACCGCGATGGTATCTCTTTAGTTGCTGAAACAATCGCCACCACTGACGCAGAATCATCAGAGGTCTTAGTTCCAATTCCTGAAGTTGAACTACCACCCGTTATTAATCGTCCGGGTGATGGATTGCTTCTGCACTCTGTCCCAGTTTTAGATTTTAATAGTTATGCATCAGAAAAAGTTGGTCGCACTATTCGAGTGCTAGTAACGGGTGATTCACTCTCAACATTTGCTGGGCAAGAACTAGTTAAATTACTTTCTGAGAATGACAATTTTGTGGTTCGAATCGAATGGGCAAATGGGTCTGGACTAACCAAGCCAAATGTTCTGGATTGGGGTCAATACGCCAGAGACTTAACGGCACGTTTCCAGCCAGACATAGTCATTCTTATCCTAGGTGGAAATGACACGGTTAGTATGGTTAATGCAGGGGAATTAGTTGACCGAACCAAACCAGAGTGGGTAACTGAATATGCACGCCGAGTGCAATTAATAACTGATGAATTTATTGCTAATAAAGTAACAAATGTCATTTGGTCTGGACCGCCACCAGTTGCTAATAAGAATCGTAATCTGAGCTATACCCAAATCCACCAAAGTTTGCTGCTTGTTAACGAGCAGAGCCCAACTTTCAGATATTTAGACAACTTCACTCAAATCGACCCCAAGTTAAGTGCGAATGTGACTGGTGAGCGCGTTTCACTTAGGCAAGCGGATGGAATTCACTGGACGCGTGAGGCATCAAAGTTAATTGCAGATGAACTTGTCCAGATGCTGCTTCCACTAAGGCCTTAGCCCTATTTCCAGCCAAAGCTAATTGAGGTATTCTCTCACCCCGTTGCTAATAAGGAGTAACTATGGCAGCCAATAAGGGACGACTTCGTTTAGTTAGTTATGTGCAAGACAGCCTTGGCCTTAATCACACCCCTAAGGACATTATTCAAAATGAGAACCTAGATGTCGCAGCAGCGGAGCAAATTAGTTCTTTACGCGCGCAAATAAACGAGCTCAAAAAACGACGTGATTTGTATAGTCTTAGCGAAATTGAAATCGTGGCTCTCGCTGGTGAGCACACCTTGGCAATCATTAAAGCAACCAAAGAAGCGGAGCATAAAGCGTTAACTGAAATTGAGCGTCAATCAAATGAAGCTAAAAAAGAATCAGAGAAGATTCGAAAGCAATCTGAGACTCATCTCGAAGAAGCAAAGTCAGAGGCGGAAAAGTTAGTTGCAGAGGCGGAATTGCGCAAAATTAGGATTGTTCAAAAGTTAGAGCAACAACAGAATGAAACTGAACTGAAAATCAAGTCTCAACTTGACAATCTAGCCAAAGAGGTTGATCTAAAGAGGGCAGCGTCTGACCAAGAAGCGCGAAAGATAGTTGACGAGGCAATTTTCTTAGCTAATGACAAACTAAACAAAGTCAAGAAGAAAATTGCTAGTGAGTTAGCCCAAGAGAGAAACAAAATTGAACAGATTAGGAGAGAGGCTAAATCGGTTGCAGAATCTTTAGAGGCAGGGTATCTATCAATTCGAGATCAAATTGATACTGCTCGAACGACTTTGGGCCAATACACAAGTGGTTTAGAAGATTTGACTAATTTATTGAGTGAACAAGAGATTTCGAAAGAAGATTAAATCGGGTCATATTCAAATAGTTCAAATTCTAATTTTGAACGTTGTTGTACTTTCTTTTTGTGCTCATCAGACAACAGTTCTGATGCCTTTGGACGCAAGCCTGATCCACTCTTTTTTGTAATAGGAAGATAATCCCAAATTTTTATCCCAATTTGATTTTCTAATTTCTTTACATCGTTCTCAAAGTTTTCTATTTTGATATACACATCACACAATTTGTGACTTTCTTTAAAATAATAAGGTGTATTAGGTGCAGGTTCTAGCAATAATTCATCTACTACTTCGTTTAATGGTATTTGCTTTCGATGTTTTCCTTGACTTAACCAATAAGCTTGCGAAACTAGTTGTTCATACGGATGTCTGGTAATTGTTACTTTAAGTGAACTATCAAACTTTTGATTTCCAAAATTCGGTCTTATCTCATCAGGTGTAATGTGATTGTAATAAAGCCAATGACCCTTCATATTTATTAAATCTTTTAACAATCTACGTTTTGTTTTGAGATCATCTGAAACTATACCAGATTTTTTTAATCGATGTATTTGTTGCACAAGTGATACGTAAGTAGATTCAAGTTCGGGTTGACGTGACCAGTTAACTGGCAACTGTCCTTTTTGATTAATTCTGATTAATTCATCATCCAGCGAAATTGGAGTAACAATGTCTTTTGTTGAAGCGGAAATTGACAAGGCAATTTCAAAACTTGTTCCCGCCACTTTCTTCGGCTTTAGGAACAACATATTTTGTTTTGCTAGATAGAGCACTTGACCTTCCTTCTTAGGAAACTGTATCGGGGAGAATCTGGCGAACATTCATCTGGAGATGATTTCTCCAACCTCTAGGATGCTCCCCTTATCTGGTTGCTGCCCCCATAGCTCAGGGGATAGAGCATCGGTTTCCTAAACCGTGCGCGCAGGTTCGAATCCTGCTGGGGGCACCGCGCAGGGTTAGGGATTTGTTAAAGTTTTATTCACGGGGAGTCTGACTCTTAGTCACAGTATCTGCCAAAACTTGCGGAGTGTTTTTATCAAAATTGAAGTGCTAAATTCGATGAAACTTGATGCATCTGTTTTTGGCAATCACGAGCATGATCGCGATATCGTGCATCTTCAAAAGATGATTGGTGCCTCGAACTTTAAGTGGGTTGTCAGCAATTACAACACAATTAGCCCACTTAAGAGTGGTTCCAAATCAACAAAACCATTCACTTTGATTAAGCGAAATGGTGTAAATATTGGTATTGTCGGTATGAATACATCTCAAACTGTTGAGCAGGTGTTTCCAGGTAACCTCAGTTATACCGAGAGTAATCAAAAAAGAGATATTGTGATATCTGACAAGGTTACCGGTGTTGAGAAAGCGGCAAAGCAGGCACGAGCTGCCGGTGCTGATGTGGTGATTGCTCTAATTCATTGGGGCTGGAATCAGAACAGCAATGGCAAGGCAACTGGTGAGTTAATTGATTATGCCGCACAACTCAAAAGCGTAGATGCAATCTATGGTGGTCACAGCCATCAAACATTCGCTTCAGTGGTGGGCAATAAGCTAACAGCGCAGGCTCGTAACTCAGGACAAGAATATTTGCGCACCCAGATTTGCGTTGACACAGCTGCAAATAAAGTTATAGGCGCATCGGCAGAGCATGTCAAAAAAGCGGATGTTCCAACAACGCTGATTGATGCCACTACTGCTCAAATTGTAGCTGGGTATAAAACTCAGTTGAATGCAAAGTTGGATGTAAAAATAGGTGCTGTTTCCGCAGTATTTCCTCGTGGTGGCACTCCACCTGTGGAGCGACTCGTGGATATGTTTGATTTGCATATCCATATAGATGAAATTCCTACTTGGTTCAGATATTACACGATTGGGTAGACATTTTCTAGAATTTGATCCCAGATTCTGGAGTAAATGGCAATTGAAGAGTAGTTTTCTGTAACTGGTACTTTGAGAAATTGGAGAATAGCTTTGGGCAGAGCAAAGGTAACTACGGTGATGTTCAATAGCGAAAACCCTGAAGCGCTAGTTGATTTTTGGAGCACAGTATTGGGTGTTGAGGCGCATCCTCATAATGATTCAACTGAACACATTTGGTTGCTTCCGACACCTGGAGAGAGTTTCAAATTAGGTTTCCAGCGAGTGGCAAAAAAGGTCTTCTGACTCTCAGGAGATTCATATTGATGTTGCGGTAGATGACCTTAATGAAACCCAAGACTTGGTAGAGAATCTTGGCGGCAGTCACGCAAAAACCTCACGCACCAGTAGTGGATTTGAATGGCGGATTCTGAAGGATCCGCAAGGAAATTCATTTTGCATCTTCAAGGATTCGGATCACTAGTACAAACTAGTTAAAGCTTTCGGTGGACGATACTGGGATCGATCTGGTGAGACACCACTTGGTAACTACACCGCCGACTTACTTCGAGCAAAATACAAAACCAATTTCGCACTGATAAATGGTGGAGGGATCAGAGACACTCTGCCAGCAGTGACTTATGTCCCAGCAAACACAGCACTTAAGCGACCTGCTGCAGGAGTTGCGGGACCATTCGATGTCACACTCGGAGATGCCTACACAATTTTCCCATTTGGAAACTCCGTATCAATAGTAAACATTACTGGAGCTAATTTGTGGGCTGCCCTTGAAAATGGTGTTTCCAGTTGGCCTACTGATGGACGCTTTCCACAAGTATCGGGATTGAAATTTACCTTCAATTCGACTGCCTCCGCTGGCAGTAGAGTGACAGCAGTTACAACTTCCATTGGAACACCAATTGCTAAAGACAATACTGTTTATTCAGTAGTTACCGTTGATTTCTTAGTTTACGGTGGAGATGGATATACACAGTTTGATCCAACTAAACAACAAGTTCGCGATCTTTTAGTTGATGTTTTTGCTGAAGGTTTGCGAGCAGATTTGGCAGCTGGACGAGTGACACAGTTACCGGTTGCTGACGGAAGAATCACAGTAATTCGTTAACTCCCTAAGAGCACGGGTGTCACATACCGAGCGGGGTGTGGCCCTCGTGCTGGTTCAACTCACTATCTCTACGATTACTACACGGTAATATTGGCAACCGTAGCCGTCACTAGAAGGTCACTGGAGGAAATGCGAATGTCGCAAAGTCAGATCAACACCCCAGATAAGTCACTTGATTTACCAGTCATCCCCGCAAGTGAAGGCCCAGCTGCGCTGGATATCGGAAAATTACTAACCAGCACCAATCACATAACTTATGACAATGGTTTTGGCAACACTGCAACTACTAAATCAGCCATAACTTATCTAGATGGCGATGCCGGGATACTGCGATATCGCGGATATCCAATAGAGCAGTTAGCTGAAAAATCTTCTTTTCTAGAAGTTTCCTACTTACTTATCTATGGTGAGCTACCAACTAAATCTCAGTTGGAATACTTTACCGACAATATTCGAATGCATACAATGTTGCATGAAGATTTAAAAGGATTCTTTTCTGGCTTTCCCCGAGATGCCCATCCAATGCCCGTACTTGCATCAGCAGTTAATGCTCTCTCTACTTTCTATCAAGATTCACTAGACCCGTTTGATAAACAACAAGTAGAAATCTCAACTATTCGCTTGCTCGCTAAAGTGCCAACAATTGCAGCCTATTCACTTCGGAAGTCACTTGGCCAGCCATTCCCATATCCTGATAATCGACTTGACTATGTATCCAACTTCTTGCAGATGACATTTTCAGTTCCCGCTGAGGATTATCAAGTTAATCCAGTAGTAGCAAAGGCACTTGATCTATTATTTATTTTGCATGCAGATCATGAACAAAACTGTTCCACCTCAACTGTGCGAATGATTGGTTCATCTCACGCTAACTTGTTCGCATCTACCGCCGGTGGAATCTCCGCACTTTTTGGGCCGCTACATGGCGGTGCAAATCAAGCAGTCTTGGAAATGCTAGAAGAGATTCGTCAATCTGGAGAGTCAGTTGAAAGTTTTATTGCCAAAGTGAAATCTAAAGACTCAACCGCTCGGTTGATGGGCTTTGGTCATCGAGTTTATAAAAATTATGACCCAAGGGCAAAAATCATTAAAAATGCCGCAGACCAAGTCTTAACTGAACTTGGTGTTAAGGATCCACTTCTTGATATTGCACTTAAACTGGAAGAAGCAGCTCTTAAGGATGATTACTTTTTTGAGCGCAAGCTATATCCAAACGTAGACTTCTATACTGGAGTTATTTACAAAGCAATGGGATTCCCAACCAAGATGTTCACCGTACTTTTTGCGCTTGGTCGCCTACCAGGCTGGATTGCTCAATGGCGGGAGATGATTGAAGATCCAAGTACTCGAATTGGTCGTCCTCGGCAAATCTATATTGGTTCAACTGAGCGGGACTATCAAGAAATAAACAAGCGTTGAGATTCGCCTAGTGTGATTTTGATGACATCTGATTCAGTGGTTTTTCAAAATCATTTGGCGTAATCTGAAACTTAATCATCAGAAAATTTGGCTAACTAAATTGCTGCATTGTTATCTCGCAAAGTTTACCAAAGTTAATTGAACCCGCACAGGTGAGTGACATCCGTTAGGTGTTACTCGTTATTACTTCTGGCAATAAGAATCCAACTCGAGCACCACCTAGCGGTGATTGATCAATTATCACTGAACCTGAATGTGAATGGGCCATATCACTAACTATTGATAAACCTAATCCAGAACCAGGAAGTCCCCTAGATTCGGGGGCACGCCAGAATCTCTCCAATACTTGCGAGCGATATTCTGTTGGAATTCCAGGACCGGCATCATCAACTAACACCATGCCATCTCGAACGGTTACCTTAATTGCTGAGTCTTCGGGAGAAAACTTAATTGCATTACCAATTAGATTTGCAATTGCACGTTCAATTAGAGCTGCTCTTCCCTGGACATAACTTGGTTGTGATTCTAAACTTATCAGTCTTCCAGATCGTCGGGAAAATCGCTTAACAACACTATTCGCAAGTTCGGCTAACTCAACATTTGACTCTTGAGAAACTTCATGAAGTGCTGGAACAGGACTTGCAAGAGCAACTAGTTCTTCAACTAATTGGCTTAGCTCAACTAGCTCTTCCTGCATCGATCTAAACATCTCAAGTCTTTGTTCTGCTGTTATCGCTCTTCCAGAATTTTCTGCCATGTGCATTAAATCTAGATTTGCACGCATTGAGGTTAATGGGGTGCGCAATTCGTGTGCAGCATCATCAACCAATCGTTGCTGCTGCTCTCGACTTCGAGCAAGCGCAGTAACCAGATATTGCAGCGAAACAGATAATCGCCCTATTTCATCTGTTCTGCCCTTTGTAGCTTCCGCCAAAGCTGCGTCATCAAGTCGTTGAGTTTTGGCAATTTGCTCAGCAGCTGCCGTTAGCTTTAACACGGGTCGAAGCGCTGCTCCTACTACTACACTGGCAATTAAAGCAGTAATAAACGAGGCCAGAATTGCAAGAACAGCAATACCTGCAGTCAAAGTATTAATACTCTCCTGTAAATCATTAATCGGACGCATAACTCTAATTACTGCACCATCAGTTAGAGGAATAGCCGCTACTCGCAGCGTAATTCCACTATCTGTTGTAACTGTTTCAAATAGTGGCTGTGCACTTTTTCCCAGAAGTTGATCTAATACAGCATTTCCTGGTGGCACTTGGGCTGTAATTGAACCTCGAGGCTCAACTGTTCCTTCAACAAAATAAACATCAAATAAGATATCTAGTGATGATTTTGTTAATTGAGTTCGAGTTGAAAGTTCCAAAACAGTAGCAAGTTCATTTTCCACATCAAAGTCAAGAGCAGACGTAAGCTCGGCATCAATTTGATCATACATCGTTCGAGCTGAAAGTAAACCACCCAAAAGTGAAACAGATAAAACTGCAACTGCAGTTACCGCACTTGCTATTAATGCAAGCCTACGACGCAGTGACACTTAACTATTCCTCAAGACGCAGTACGTAGCCGACGCCGCGAACGGTCTGAACCAATCTTGGCTCGCCACCTTCTTCTAATTTTTTACGTAAATACCCAATATAAACATCTAGGCCATTACTTAATGTTGGACTTGCCCAGCCCCAAACTTTCTCTAACAACATATCTCTTGGTACAACTTTTCCGGAATTCTTAGCTAGCACTTCTAGTAAAGAGAACTCGGTTCTGGTTAAATTGCAATGCCGACTATTTCTAGTTGCCCGATATGCACCACAGTCAACAATCAAATCCTCTATCTGATAAACCTCACCTGTTGGCACAATTCCTGTTGTGGTGGCGTCAATTTGTATTCGTCGAAGTAGCGCACGAACTCGCGCTAATAATTCAGGTAACGCAAATGGTTTTGGTAAGTAGTCATCTGCGCCAGCGTCAAGCCCTGCTACTCGATCTGAAATTTGAGTTCGTGCTGTTAGAGCCAAAATCGGTAAATCATCACCCTTTGCCCGAACCTGTCGCACAACTTCTAGTCCATCTAGATCTGGTAAACCTAAGTCCAATATAACTAAATCAGGCCGAGCACCTTTTTCGCCGTTTATATGTTGAAGCGCTTCACGAGCAGTAGCAACAGCTTCACATTCCAAGCCGTCAAACTTAATTGCACGCATCACCGCATCGCGGATTGCTCTGTCGTCATCTACGACTAATACGGCCATGGTCTGATTCTGCCCTGTTTTATTGAATTTTGGTTAACTATCCACTCTAGTTTAAGAAAAACCCCATTTAAAGTGCTTTAAGAGCGCTCACTACTGCAGTTAGGGATGCCTTAGCGTCACCAAACAGCAGGGTAGTTTTTGGATCATATAGCAACTCATTTTCAATTCCAGCAAAACCAGGTCGCATTGAACGCTTGAGGAAAATGACATTTGCTGCACTCGCTACTTCCAAGATAGGCATTCCATAAATAGGTGCTCCTGGGCTGGTTTTTGCTGCAGGATTCACCACATCATTAGCGCCAATCACAAGTGCCACATCAGTTTGGGCAAAAGTTGGATTGACTTCTTCCATTTCAGCCAACTGCTCATATGGCACGTTTGCTTCTGCAAGCAACACATTCATATGTCCAGGCATTCGGCCAGCAACTGGATGTATGCCATAAGCAACATCAATTCCCTTAGCTGTCAATAAATCTGCCAATTCACGAACTGTGTGCTGGGCCTGAGCGACCGCTAAACCAAATCCCGGCACAAAAACCACACGTTGGGCATAGTTCAATAAAATTGCTACATCTTCTGCCGTGCCTGATTTAACAGGCCTAGCCACTCCGTCAGATGCGGCGTCTATTGGTTTAGCAGTAAATGCGCCAAACAAAATGCCAAAGATTGATCTTCCCATTGCTGCTGCCATTAATCGAGTCAAGATCGTGCCAGATGCGCCAACTAAAGTGCCAGCCACAATAAGCAAAGTTGCCTCTAGAACATAACCGCTTGCTGCCACTGTTAAACCTGTGAATGCATTTAGCAGTGAAATCACAATTGGTACATCTGCACCCCCAACCGGTAGTACAAACAAAACACCAAAAAGCAAGGACAGCAAACCAAGAATTAATAGTGGCATAGTGCCACCACTAACAACTACCCAAATTGAAACACCAACAATGCTTGCCAAAGTTGCAGCAATTACAAATCTACCGCCAGGAAAAATTACTGGTCTAGTAGTCATTAACTCTTGCAGTTTTAGAAATGTGACAATTGAACCTGAAAATGAAACTGAACCAACTACCACTGTAAAGATTGTTGCAATTAACACCGCAATAGAAGCTGTAGCACCTAACTTTAAATATTCAACAATTGCAACTAATGCTGCAGCACCTCCGCCAACACCGTTAAATAAAGCTACAAGTTGAGGCATCTGGGTCATCTGAACTCTGCGAGCGGCAGGAACGCCAATCAAAGTGCCAACTGCAATTGCTGCCAGAATAGGTCCAAGATTGTTAAGTGGTAAACTATCTGGCGTATCGGCATAAAAAAACACAATTACAGTTGCCAGCAGCGCACCACCTGCACCAATTAGATTTCCACGCCTTGCTGTTCGAGGTGAAGAAAGTCCTTTCAAAGCCAAAATAAATGCAACTGCAGCAAGCAGGTCAAGCAGGTCATATAAATCTCTACTCATTTTTTCTTGCCTTTAAACATTTCCAGCATTCGATCAGTTACCACAAAGCCGCCAACCATATTTATAGTTGCGAGCACTATTGCAACCAGTGACAACACCAGTTCTAAGGTGGTCTTAGAGTGATCCGCAACAATGATTGCGCCAACTAAAATCACACCATGAATTGCATTTGCACCACTCATTAATGGTGTGTGTAATGTTGTTGATACTTTTGAAACTACTTCAAAGCCAATAAATACTGCCAAGACAAATATCGAGACTAATGCAATTAAATCACTCACTTTTTCCCACCAGCACTTTCAACTCTTATCTGTCCATCGTGTGTAACTGCAGATGCAGCAATAATCTCATCATCAAAATCAAGTCTGATTTGTTTGCTTTCAAGATCCAACATCAAATTCAGTAAATTCACTACATTCTTGGCATATAACTGTGAAGCATGGAAAGGCAAACTGCTTGGTACGTCTTTGCCTCCCCAAATTTTAACTCCATTTAACTCAACAATTTGGCCTGCAACCGATCCCGCAACATTTCCCCCAGATTCAGCTGCTAAATCAACTACAACCGATCCTGGCTTAAGCCCACTCATCATTTCAGTTGTAATCAATAGTGGTGCAGGTTTACCTGGCACTGCAGCAGTAGTAATAACAACGTCTGATTTTGAAATATACGGAGTTAGAAGTTCTCGCTGTTTTGCTGCACGCTCTGGTGTCATTTCGCGAGCGTATCCGCCCGCCCCTTCTAGTGCTTCTAACTCTAACTCAACAAAACTTGCACCCATTGAGATTACTTCGTCTTTGCTTGATGGTCGCACATCATATGCAGAAACAACTGCCCCTAAACGTTTAGCTGTTGCGATTGCTTGTAATCCAGCAACTCCAGCTCCAAGTACTAATACTTGTGCCGGCGTTACCGTGCCAGCTGCCGTCATTAGTAATGGAAAAAATCTAGGTGATAACTCCGCACCAATCAGTGCTGCTTTATATCCAGCACAAAGTGCTTGAGAAGTCAATGCATCCATTGATTGGGCGCGTGAGATTCGTGGAATTAGCTCCAACGAAAATTGAGTTATTCTTGCATCTGCACCTGCTTGTAGTATTTCAAAAGATGAGTTAACTGGTAAAAATGAGATTGTTACTGCACCTGGTTTTAGCGATTTCAGATTTGCTATTTCAAGCGGCTGCACACTAAGTACAACATCAGCATTTGCTAACACATCGTCAGCTGATATCTCTACGCCAACTTCTTGATATGCAGTATCAGTGAATCCTGATTTGAATCCAGCACCAGCAGCAATAACTACCGATAAGCCTTGCTTGATTAATTTTCCAGCAAGATCAGGTACAAGAGCAACTCTGGCTTCGCCAGGTTTTGTTTCAACTGGAACCGCAATTCGCATTTGCTAACCGTACCCGAAATTGGAAATCTGATTGCTGATTAAATACGTCCGTAAGTCACATATGAAGTTTGGCGACCGCCAGCTAGCCAAATCGACTGCAGAGTCACACTACGTCCAGGTCGCGGTGCATGCCAAGCCTTACCGCCACCAGCATAAATTCCAACGTGAAATACCCGACCACGCTTTGAGTGCCAAAAAACTAAATCACCTTTGCGCAAATCTGCCTTATTAATCTTCTTGGCGGCATTTCTAATAGCACCTGATGAGCGAGGCAATTCAATGCCGAGTTGGCGATAGACGTAACTGGTGTAGCCAGAACAATCAAAACCCGTTCTAGGTGAAGAGCCGGCATATCGATATGGAGTTCCGCGCAATTTTGCGGCAATTGATACGGCCTTTTCGCCCTCTCCTATTGCTTGCCGAATTTGGCGATCTGCCTTTGCGGCTGACCGTGCCCTGTCCTGTGCGGCATTCTCTTGTTTCTGTTTAGCAGTAAGTTGAAGCTTATACAAACCTGGATCTAACTCAATTGAGTCATCCGCCGAAGCGGGCAGCGTAAGCCCAAATAGGGCGAGGCAGGCAATTAGCGAAACTAGGCTCTTACGCATTCGTCCAGCCTAGCAGAACCTTAAAAATACCTTAAGAAGACTCAGGTGGCAGTAGATTCTTATTCCCTCTAGCGTGCGCCAATGGCTACGATCAAGTGGTTTAGACGCGACTTACGACTTGCCGACAACCCCTCATTACTTGCAGCAATCGAAGAGGCCGAAAAATCGCCTGACCGCAGAGTTGTTCCGCTCTTTGTTCTAGATCCGGATGAATGGAAAGAATTAGGAGCTGTTAGAGGGACATATTTGGTTCGAAGCCTTAATGAACTGGGCAAGTCATTAGACCAAAATTTATTGATTAGACACGGTAAGCCAGAAAAAGTGCTACCTGAAGTCATTAAAGCTGCAAATGCATCAAGCGTTCATATCGCAACTGATTATGTACCGGATGTGATGAAACGGGATTTAAAAATAGAAAAATTGATTGATATTCCACTTGTTAGAACGGGTTCACCATATGCAACTGCGCCAGGGCAAGTAACAAAAGATGATGGAACGCCTTATCGAGTCTTTACTCCATATTACAAAGCCTGGGTAAATCACGGTTGGCGGTTACCTGCGCTTAAACCAAATTTTTCAAATTGGTGGATGCCTCTTGAATGTGAAGGTAGACCTGCTGAACCAGATATTGGAGATTTAGTTTTACCACCTGCAGGTGAAGCAGCAGCACTCGATCGGTGGGAAACATTTAAAGTAACTGGACTTAAGAATTACGCCGATGGAAGAAATAGACCGGATTTGGTAAATGGCACTTCGCGGTTGAGCATTCCTCTTCGGTTTGGTGAAATACATCCACGAACTTTGTTAAAGGATCTCAGTTCTGCTGACGAGGTTTATCAAAAAGAAATTTGCTGGCGAGAGTTTTATGCTGATGTATTGCATCACAACCCACATACTATTTCGCAGAACTTAAACAAACAGTATGACTTAATGCCCTGGGACACGAGTAAACAAGCAGCGGAAAACTTTAAGGCTTGGTGTTATGGAAAAACTGGATATCCATTTGTTGATGCTGGTATGCGACAACTGCTTGCTGAAGGTTGGATGCATAACCGGGTTCGAATGGTAGTTGCTAGCTTCTTGATAAAAGACTTACATATTGATTGGCGCAAAGGAGCAACTTGGTTCATGCAGTGGTTAGCCGATGGAGATATCGCGTCTAATCAACATGGTTGGCAATGGACAGCTGGCAGCGGAACTGATGCCTCACCCTTTTATCGAGTATTTAATCCAAAAATGCAAGGCTTGAAATTTGACCCAAATGGAGATTATGTTCGCAAATACATTCCGGAATTAGCTCATCTATCGGGTCAAGGTGCA